>NZ_JBHYJA010000054.1:0-60425 GCF_042740355.1 Streptomyces sp. NPDC059010 | reverse complement strand
TTTAAATACCTCCCCCACCCCCCCCTCCGGGAGTTGGTGGGGTTGTGTTTCGTTTGTGCGGGGGGGGGCCCCCGGCCCCGCCCCCCCCCGGCGGCGGGTCAGCCGAGGTCCGGGATGCGCCAGTCGATCGACTCGTGCCCCTGCCGGGCCACCGCCTCGTTGATCTGCGTGAACGGGCGGGAGCCGAAGAACTTCTTCGCGGACAGCGGCGAGGGGTGCGCGCCCTTGACCACCACATGCCGCGTCTCGTCGATGAGCGGGAGCTTCTTCTGGGCGTAGTTGCCCCACAGCACGAACACCGCGGGGTCGGGCCGGTCGGCCACGGCGCGGATCACCGCGTCGGTGAACTTCTCCCAGCCCTTGCCCTTGTGCGAGTTCGCCTCGCCGGCGCGGACCGTGAGCACCGCGTTGAGCAGCAGGACGCCCTGCTGGGCCCAGGGCATCAGATAGCCGTTGTCGGGGACGGGGAGGCCGAGCTCCTCCTTCATCTCCTTGTAGATGTTGCGCAGCGAGGGCGGCGTCTTCACTCCCGGGCGGACCGAGAAGCACAGGCCGTGCCCCTGGCCCTCGCCGTGGTACGGGTCCTGGCCGAGGACCAGCACCTTCACCCGGTCGTAGGGCGTGGCCTCCAGCGCGGCGAAGACCTCCTCGCGCGGAGGGTAGACGGGACCCTTCGCCCGCTCCTCCTCGACGAACTCCGTCAGCTCCTTGAAGTAGGGCTGCTGCAGTTCGTCGCCCAGAACGCCGCGCCAGGACTCGGGCAGCATGGCGGTGTCGGTCACGTCAACTTCCTCCGGTGTGCGCTCACTTCGGGGTCGCACCATGTGCGCCCCGCGGACGGCCGCGCCGGAGCGCGGCCCCCTTCCGAGCACAGAACCTACAGGCGCCCACTGACAATCGCGCTACCAGCTGGTCTTCCGGGACAGCGTCCACATCGTCATCATCGTCGCGGGGTCGATGGACTGCTCCGTGCCGGAGATCTCCTCGCTCGCGGCCACGAACTGCTTGCCCTGCCACAGCGGCAGAAGTCGCGCGTCCTCCATGACGATCTGCTGGGCTTCCTCGAACTCCTTGGCCACGGCGCCGCGGTCGCTCTTGCGGCGCGACTCGGGCAGCAGCGTCTCGGTGATCTTGGGCGCCAGGTAGGGAGTGCCGAGTGCGTTCTGCTTGCCCACGAAGGGAGCGACGAAGTTGTCGGCGTCGGCGAAGTCAGGGAACCAGCCACGCCCGAACACCGGGTATTCACCGTTCTGGTAGCCCTGCACGTACGTCTTCCAGGGGCGGCTCTTGAGGGTGACGGTGAACAGTCCGGACTCCTCCAGCTGCCGCTTCAGCTCCTCGAAGGCGGGCTTGGTCTGCGAGCCGTAACGGTCGGTGGTGTACCAGAGCTGGAGCGGGACGGGATCGGTGATGCCGGCCTCGGTGAGGATCTTCTCGGCCTTGTCGGGGTCGGGGTTCCCGAAGCTGTCGAAGAAGCTCGTGGTGTGGCCGACCAGGCCCCGGGGGATCATGGAGTACAGCGGTTCGACGGTGTCCTTGTAGACCTTGTGGGCGAGCGACGGGCGGTCGATGACCTGGGCGATCGCCTTGCGGACCTCGGGCCTCCTGGCCCACGGGTCCTTGGGGTTGAACACCAGGTAACTGATCTCGGTCGTGGAGTTCTCAATGAGCTGGAGCCCCTCGTCCTTGCCCTTCGTCTGGATGTCCACGGTGTCGGAGGCGGGCAGACCGCGGTAGATGACGTCGATCTGCTTGTCCTTGAGGGCATCGACCATCTCGGACGACTGCTCGAAGTAGCGGATGGTGACGCCGTTGTTCTTGCGGTCCGCGATTCCCTTGTAGTTCTCGTTCCTGACGAGCTCGGCCTGCTTGCCGTCCTCGTAGGAGGAGAGGTTGTACGGCCCCGAGCCACTGATCTCGCCGTCCTCGCGGAGCTTGTCGGCGGCGTACTCGTCGGGGTTCACGATGGACATGGCGGGCGTGGACAGCACGAACGGGAAGGTGGCGTCGGGCTCACTGAGGTGGAAGGCGACCTCGCGGTCGCCCTTCACCTGGACCCGGGAGAGGTTCCCCAGCAGTCCCGCGGGGCCGCCGTTGACCTTGATCTTCTTGATCCGGTCGATGGAGTACTTGACGGCCTGGGCGTCCAGCTCCCGTCCGTCGGCGAACTTCAGACCCTCGCGCAGCGTGCAGCTGTACACCATGGTCGAGGTGTCCGTGAACTTGCAGCTCTCGGCGGCGTCGGGCTCGGGCTCGGACGCGCCGGGGTTGTAGTTCAGCAGGGTCTGGAAGACATTGCGGAACAGCTCCCAGGAACCGTCCCAGGCGGCCGCCGGATCCAGCGTGCTCGGGGCACTGGTGGTCCCCACAACGATCGGACTGTCACTTTCGGACGAGTCAGAGGAGAAGACACCACATCCGGCGACCATGCCTATGGCCGTGACCGCCGCCAGCTGACGGAGGTATCTGTCCCGCTTGAACACGCGCACCATCCTCGATCGGGCATATCACAAGGGTGGCCAGACCATACCGCAGTGTCCGGCCGCTTGGACCTCCGCCCTGGCAAGCCCTTGATCAGCGCGTATGTCGGTGGCAGGAAACAACGGTGCTCTGCCTTTGTGCGCCCCCACGAGGTGGGCGCCCGCGCGTTCGTCGATCTCTCCGCACAGGCGCCCACCGCCGTCGTCAGCCGACGCCGGCGTTGAGGAAGATGCCGCCGTCGACGACGAGCGTCTGCCCGGTGACCCAGTCGGACTGGTCCGAGGTGAGGAACGCGGCGGCTCCGCCGATGTCGGAGGGCACGCCGAGCCGGCCCAGCGGGTAGGACGCGGCCGCCTCCGCCTCCCGGCCCTCGTACAGGGCCTCCGCGAACTTGGTCTTCACCACGGCCGGGGCGATCGCGTTGACCCGCACCTTGGGCGCGAACTCGTGCGCCATCTGCTGGGTGAGGTTGATCATCGCGGCCTTGCTGACGCCGTAGGCGGCGATGAACGGCGAGGGCGCGATGCCCGCGACGGAGGCGATGTTGACGATCGCGCCGCCGTTGTCCTTCTGCCAGGCGTGCCAGGTCTTCTGCGCGAAGCCCAGAGCCGAGATCACGTTGGTCTCGAAGACCTTGCGGGCGACGCCGAGGTCCAGGTCGGCGAGGGGCCCGAACACCGGATTCGTGCCGGCGTTGTTGATCAGGTAGTCGACCCGGCCGAAGGCCTCCATGGCGCGCTCGACGGCGACGGCCTGGTGGGCCTCGTCGTGGGCCTTGCCGGCCACGTAGACGGCGCGGTCGGCGCCGAGCTGCTCGACGGCCTCCTTGAGGGCGTCCTCGCCCCGGCCGGTGATGACGACGCGGTCGCCGCGTGCGACGAGCGCCTCGGCGACGCCGTATCCGATGCCGCGGCTGCCGCCCGTGACGAGGGCGACCTTGCCGGAGAGTGCAGGCAGTTCAGTCATGTCCGTGTTTCCCGGTTCCTAGTCGAGCGGTCCGCCGGCGACGTACAGCACCTGGCCGGAGACGAATCCGGCCGCCTCGCCGGTGAAGAAGGCGATGGCGTTGGCGATGTCGTCGGGCTCGCCGACGCGGGCCACCGGGATCTGGGTGGCGGCCGCGGCCTTGAAGTCCTCGAAGCCCATGCCGACGCGGTCGGCGGTGGCCTTGGTCATCTCGGTGGCGATGAAGCCGGGGGCGACCGCGTTGGCGGTGATGCCGAACTTGCCGAGCTCCTTGGCGAGGGTCTTGGTGAAGCCCTGCAGGCCGGCCTTGGCGGCGGAGTAGTTGGCCTGGCCGCGGTTGCCGAGCGCGGAGGACGAGGAGAGGTTGACGATACGGCCGAAGCCCGCGTCCACCATGTGCTTCTGACACGCCTTGGACATCAGGAAGGCACCGCGCAGGTGCACGTTCATGACCATGTCCCAGTCGGCGACGCTCATCTTGAACAGCAGGTTGTCGCGGAGCACACCCGCGTTGTTGACCAGGATCGTCGGGGCGCCGAGCTCGCCCGCGATCCGTGCGACGGCCGCCTCGACCTGGGCCTCGTCGGAGACGTCGCAGCCGACCGCGAGGGCCTTCCCGCCGGCCGTGGTGATCTTCTCCACGGTGTCCTTGCAGGCGGCCTCGTCGAGGTCGATCACGGCGACCGCGTGACCCTCGGCGGCCAGCCGTACGGCGGTGGCGGCGCCGATGCCGCGCGCTCCGCCGGTGACCACGGCAACCCGCTGCTCAGTGGTGGACATCAGTGACTCTCCTCAGGTGAGCGACCGCTTAGTACCTTCGATGGACGTGACGCTAGAAGTCCTGGCACGCGGTGTCAACGGCCACCGCGCTCATGTGATCCATTACCTGATCCGATACCTGTGTGTTCCTTCGGTCCGCTACTTCACCAACCGGTCGAGCAGCCGCTCCGTCTCGGCCGCCGGATCGGTCGTGAGCCCGGTGTGCACGGGCCCGGGCTGGACGATCGTGGAGCGGGGCGCGATCAGCCAGCGGAAGCGCCGTCCGGCGTCGTCCCCGGCGGCCTGTCCCGCCGCCTCGCTGCCGCCGCAGACGCGCTCCACGGCGCCGAGGGCGGCCCGGACCCCGGCCACGTCCGCGTCCGGGTCGAGGGCGAGCAGCCGCGCCTCGTCGAGGTGGGTGCGGGCACCGACGTAGCCCTGGGCCCGGCAGTACACCAGCACGCCCGCGTTGATGCACTCACCGCGTTCGACGCGGGGCACGACGCGCAGGACGGCGTACTCGAAGACGTCCCGGTCGTTCGACTCGCCGCCCCGGATGATGTGGCGTTCGACCACATGGCCGGCCATGTGGATATGGCGCTCGCTCACTTGCCCTCCTCGATTCCGGTGACGCGCTCATGGACGTCGGCGGCCCGTGACAGCAGCGGTCCCGCATAGGCCCGCCGGAGGTCGTCCGGGTCGTCGAAGCCGGGCTCGTCGGCCAGCCAGGCGTCCGGGATCTCGGCGGTCACCTCGGCGAGCAGGTCCTCGGTGATCTGCGGTGCCAACTCGGCGGCGGCGCCCCGTACATCGGGCGCGAAGGGGGCGAGGGCGTGGTCGGAGGCGTCGTAGGGGCGGGCCGCCGAGGCCTGTGCGCCGGGCCAGTTGTGGTGCCAGATCATGGTCGCGCCGTGGTCGATGAGCCACGGCTCGCCCTGCCACATCAGCAGGTTGGGGTTGCGCCAGGACCGGTCGACGTTGTTCACCAGCGCGTCGAACCAGACGATCCGGCCGGCCTCCTCGGCGCTCACCCGGAAGGCGAGGGGGTCGAAACCGAGGGCGCCGGAGAGGAAGTCCATGCCGAGGTTGGTACCGCCGCTGGACCTGAGCAGCTCCTGCACCTGCTGGTCGGGTTCGCCGAGGCCCAGCACGGGGTCGAGTTCCACGGTCACCAGCCGGGGCACCCTGAGGCCCAGCCTGCGGGCGAGTTCACCGCAGACGACCTCGGCGACGAGCGTCTTGCGGCCCTGTCCCGCGCCGGTGAACTTCAGGACGTACGTCCCGAAGTCGTCGGCCTCGACGAGCCCCGGCAGCGAGCCGCCCTCACGCAGGGGCGTGATGTAGCGGGTCGCGATGACTTCCTTGAGCATCGCCCCAGGTTACTGGCGCGGGGGCGGCGGCCCGGGTCGGCCGGGGCGGGCGGCGGCCGGTTTGCGCCGACAGCGGACCGACAGCCGCGGACAGTGAACCGACAGCTCCGCTTTACCCATCCGCGCGCCGGACGGGGCCAGGATTCCCCCATCGTCTGAACAGCCGGTCCGCACGGACCGTATCCCTCGGCAGATCACGAATGACCGGAAGGAACGTCAGCATGACCAGCGAATCAGTGCAGCCGGCGTCGAAACCCAGCCGCCGTTCCGTCGTGGCGGCGGTCGGCGCGGCGGGGCTCGCCGTCGCGCTGACGGCGTGCGGGTCGGAGGAGGACGCGTCCGGCTCGTCCACCGAACAGGGCGCTGCCGGCGGCGGTGCGACCAGTGCGTCGGGTGGCGGCGCGGGGGGCGCGGCGCTCGCGAAGACCGCCGACATCCCGGAGGGCTCGGGCAAGGTCTTCAGCGACCAGAAGGTGGTGGTCTCGCAGCCGGCGGCGGGCGACTTCAAGGCCTTCTCGACCATCTGCACCCACCGGGACTGCCCGATGATCGACCTCAAGGAGGACACCCTGTCCTGTTCCTGCCACGGCAGCCAGTTCTCCGTGCTGGACGGCAGCGTGAAGAAGGGGCCCGCGACCGAGCCGCTGGCGGCCAAGCAGATCACCGTGTCCGGCGACTCGATCACGCTGGCCTAGGCGGACCTAAGCCCGGCCCGGACGCTTGAAGCAGCCGAGCACCTCGTCCGTGGTCGCGACCGTGGCGACCAATGCGAGGGTGTTGCGGATCATCGCGGGGGTGTAGTCGGAGGGCACCCCCGCGATGGCGTCCGTGGGCACGACGGCCGTGTAGCCGCGGTTGACGGCGTCGAACACGGCGTTGGGGACGGCCACATTGGCCGAGACACCGGTGATCACCAGCGTGCGGCAGCCCAGGTTGCGAAGCAGCGCGTCGACATCGGTGCCCTGGACGGGCGACAGCCCGTGCAGCCGTCGTACGACCAGGTCCTCCTCGGCGACCTCGATCGGCGCCGCCACGCGGACCGCCTCGGTACCGGACAGCTGCTGGACGGGGAGCCGTTCCGCGGCGCGGAAGAGGCGGGCGTTGCGGCTCGCGCCGCGGCCGTCGGGACGGCGTTCGGCGATCGCGTGGATCACCTGGACGCCGCTCTCGTGGGCCGCGTCCACCAGCCGGGCCACGTTGGCCAGGGCTCCCGACACCCTTGCCGCCTCGGCGAGTTGGGGCAGTGCGCTGTCCGGTCCGACGACGCCCTGCTGGCACTCGACGGTGAGCAGGACGGTGGTCGCGGGGTCGAGGAGTTCGCTCAGTTCGGCGTACGACGGCATGGATCCCCCCTGGGACGGCGGCGTGGGCCGGTGAGCGTAGCCAGCATCGTGTGTGGACGGAACCACCATTGCGTGTGGACGGAAGACGACCCATCCTTTTCTGACGTGATGTCAGAGGATCTCTCCTCTGGCACGACGTGAGAGAAGAGGGGGCCGCATGACTGTCACTCAGCGCCGGGGCCGCAAGATCATGATGACGCCCGGCGAGCTGGACGAGTTCCTCACCGAGCAGCGCACCTGTCGGGTCGCCACTGTGTCCGCCGACGGCTTCCCGCATGTCAGCGCCCTGTGGTTCGCCTGGGACGGCAACTCGCTGTGGCTGTACTCGGTCGTCCGCAGCAAGCGGTGGACCGATCTGCGCCGCGATCGACGGGTCGCGATCGTGATCGACACGGGCGAGGAGTACGAGAAGCTGCGCGGCGTCGAGCTGTCCGGCACCGTCGAGTTCGTGGGCGAGATCCCGCGCGTGGGCGAGCTGCGGGCCGAACTCGACGTGGCCGAGACGCTGTTCGCCCGCAAGAACTTCGCCATCGACGAGATGCCGCACGACGGGCGGCACGCGTGGATACGGCTCACGCCCGAGAAGATCGTCTCCTGGGACTTCCGGAAGCTGGGATAGGTGACCGGCCGCCGGAGCGCGCCGTAGGGACGGCCGCCCTTCAGTCGATCTTCCCGGCCGCCGTCTGCAGGGCCTCCACCGCCGCCCGGATCGACGGGCGGCGGTCGGCGTCCGCACGCCACACCGCGTAGATGTACCGGTGCACCCGGTGCCGCACGGGCACGGCCCGCACGCCGGGCGGCATCGGGTCGCGGCCCAGCCGGGGCGCGACACAGACCCCCAACCCGGCGGCCACCAGCGCGAGTTGGGTGTGATGCTCCTCCGCGCGGTGGGCGATCAGGGGCTCGATGCCCTTGGTGCGCAGGGTGTAGAGGAGCCACTCGTGGCAGAACTCGCCCTCGGGCCAGGCGACCCACTCGTCACCCGCGAAGTCCTCCAGATCGACCTCGCTCCGGTCGGCGAGCGGATGCCCCTCGGGCATGGCGATCTCCACGCGGTCGTCGAGGATCTGCGCCTTGGCGAGCCCTTCCGGCATGGGCAGGGGCTTGTTGTACCAGTCGAGGACGACGGCCACGTCGGCGTCCCCGCGGATCACCGCGTCGACTCCGCGCTCGGGTTCCAGCTCGCGCGACCGCAGGCGCAGCGCCGGGTGGTCGGCCCGCAGCGCGGCGAGCGCGGCCGGGAACAGTCCGCGCAGGGCCGTGGGGAACGCGACCAGCCGTAGCTCGCCGACCACCTGCCCGCGCTGTGCCTCCAGATCGGACTGGGCGAGCTCGACCTGCGACAGGATGCGGGCCGCGTGCTCGGCGAGCAGCCGCCCGGCGTCGGTGAGCCGCACGCCCCGGCCGTTCTTGGCGAGGAGCTGCTGGCCGATCTCGCGCTCCAGCTTGGACATCTGCTGCGACACGGCGGAGGTCGTGATGTGCAGGCCCTCGGCGGCGCCGCTGACCGAGCCGTGGCGGGCGAGGGCGTCGAGGGTGCGCAGGCGCTCCAGATTCAACATGTAAGCAATGCTACGAGATACCGGGTGAAAAATCTCGGTTGTGCTACGAGGTAGTGTGTATCAGGCTTGCTGCCATGACCACCGCGTCCACGGACTCCACGGCCTCCGCGGCTTCCACCGCCACCACCTCCTCACGCTCCTCGCACTCCGCACGCTCCTCACTCGACGCGGCCGCGACCGCAGCCGTCGCCCGCTCGCGTCCCCGAGGCCGCCTCGACTGGCGGTTGCGTTTCGCCGCGCTCTCCCTGATCTGGGGTTTCAGCTTCCTGCTCATCAAGGTGGGCACCGACGGATACGCCCCGTTCCAGATCACCCTGGGGCGGCTGGTGTTCGGTACGGCGGTGCTGGCGGCCGCGATGCTGGTGAAGCGTGAGCGGCTGCCGCGCGGGCTGCGGACATGGGGGCATCTGGCGGTCGCCGCGTTTCTGCTGAACGCGCTGCCGTTCTCGCTGTTCGCGTACTCCGAGCTGACGATTCCGTCCACGCTCGCGGGGATCTGCAACGCGACCTCGCCGCTCTGGGGCATGGCCCTGTCGCTGGTCGCACTGGCGGAGGACCGGCCCACACGGGTGCGGGTGGCCGGGCTCGGCATCGGGTTCCTCGGGGTGCTGACGGTGCTCGGGGCGTGGCAGGGCTTCCACGGGCTGGATGTGACGGGTACGGCGATGGCGTTGCTGGCGTCGCTGAGCTACCCGATCGGCTGGATATACGTCCGCCGGACGCTCGCCGGGTCCAGTGCGTCGCATCTGTCGCTGACCGGGGCGCAGTTGTTGTTGGCGACGGTTCAACTGGCCGTTGTCACCCCGCTGTTCACCTCACTGCCGACTCGGCTGCCGGTCGTGCCGCTGCTGGCGATCGTGGCGCTGGGAGCGCTCGGGACGGGGCTCGCGGTGTTGCTTCAGTACGGGTTGGTCGCCGAGGTGGGGCCGACCACGGCTCAGATGGTCACCTACTTCATTCCTGTCATCGCCACGGCTGCGGGGGTGGCCGTGCTCGGGGAGTCCCTTGCCTGGTCGACGCCCGTGGGGGCCGTGATCGTGCTGGCGGGCGCGGCGCTCACCCAGGTGAAACGGCGCGCCTAGACATAGCTCCTCGTCGGCCCCGGGCCCACCGCCGTTGCCACGGCCTCCGCCAGTGGGGCCGCCTCCTCCTCCGTGAGGGTCGAGGTGGTGATCCTGATTCCGGGCCGTGAGCCCGTGCGGAAGCGGGCGCCCGGCGCGACCGCCCAGCCCGCGTGGAGCAGGCGGGACACGGCGCCGGTCTCGTCGGGGACCGGGATCCAGACGTTGAGGCCGCTGCGCCCATGGGCCTCGACGCCACGGTCGGTCAGGGCGTCGATCAGCAGGGCCCGGCGTCTGCCGTACGTCGCCGCCACCTCCGCCGGGTCGACGACACCGTCGGTCCAGAGCCGCACCACGGCTCGCTGGACCAGGCGGCTCACCCAGCCCGCGCCGAGCCGCTGACGGCCGCGCACCCGGTCCACCGTGGTCTCGTCGCCGGTGAGTACGGCGAGCCGCAGGTCGGGGCCGTAGGCCTTGGCGACCGAGCGGACGAAGGCCCAGTGCCGGGTGATGCCGGCGAGGGGGTGTACGGGGAGGTCGACGATGCCGTGGCCGTGGTCGTCCTCGATCAGCAGGATGTCGGGGTGGTCCCGGAGCACGGTGCGCAGGGCACGCGCGCGTGCGGCGCCGACCACGGCGCCGGTGGGGTTCTGGACGCGGTCGGTCACGATCAGGGCGCGTGCCCCGGAGTCGAGGGCTCGCCGCACGTCCTCGGGCAGTGGGCCCTCGTCGTCGACTCCGACCGGGGCCATGCGCAGGCCGAGCGCCGGGACCAGGTCGAGGAGGCTGCCCCAGCCGGGGTCCTCGACGGCGACGGTGTCGCCGGGCTTGAGGTGGGCCACGAGGACGCGCTCGATGGCGTCCAGCGATCCGGAGGCGACCGCCAGCGGTCCTTCCGGCACTCCGTCGGCACACAGTTGGGCTCGCGCGATGCGCGCCAGGTCCGGCTCCACGGGGTCGTCGCCGTAGAGCACCGGATCCCGGTCGGACTGCTCGGCCGCGGCCGCGAAGGCGTTCGCCAGCGACGGCAGCAGCGCCGGGTCGGGGTTGCCGCTCGCCACGTCGCGCACACCGTCGGGCACATCCACCCGGACGTACTCGCGCCCGGTCGTGGCGGGCCTGGGCCGCACCCGGCTCCCCCGGCGGCCCGCGGTCTCGATCACCCCGCGCTCCCGCAGGACGCGATAGGCGGCGGCGACGGTGTTGGGATTCACTCCCAGCTCCGTCGCCAACTCCCGCATGGGCGGCAGCAGTTGACCCGGCTCCAGCTCTCCGGAACCCACCGCACGCTCGACGCTCGCCGCAATCTCGGCTGCGCGTCGCCCTTCGATCCGATATTCTTCTAGCACAAAGACGATTATGCACTAGTGCAATGGAGAGCGCAATGCAGGGGACCCCGCAGCCGATGTCGCCGCCCGCCGCCTACACGCCGACCGACCGCACCGTCCCCACCCGCTCGGCGGACCGGGCGGCGTACGACAAGGAACTGGTGCACGCGATACTCGACGAGGCCTACGTCTGCCATCTCGGCTTCGTGCGCGACGGGGCGCCGGTCGTGCTGCCCACACTGTTCGGGCGGGTCGGCGAGACGCTCTATGTGCACGGCTCGACGGGCTCACGCCCGCTGCGGATGACCGGCCAGGCGGACCCGGGGATGCCGGTGTGTCTGACGGTCACGCATGTCGACGCGCTGATCCTGGCCCGCTCGGCCTTCCACCACTCGATCAACTACCGGTCCGTGGTGGTGCACGGCACGGCGTACGACGTGACGGACCCGGAGGAGAAGCGGGTCGCCCTCGATGCCCTGGTCGACCATGTGGTGCCCGGCCGGGCGGCCGACTCCCGCCCCGCCAACAAGAAGGAGCTGGCCGCCACCGCCGTGATCCGCCTCGACCTCGCCGAGGTCTCCGCCAAGCTCCGCACCGGCGGTGTGAACGACGAGCCCGAGGACCTCGCCCTCCCCCACTGGGCCGGCGTGGTCCCGCTGCGCAAGGGCTACGAGGCGCCGGTCGGCGACCCGGACCTGGCCCCCGGCACCCTGCTCCCCGGCTACCTCGGAGACCTGTGATGCTGGTCCACCCCTGGGACGCGCCCCGTGACGACGCGGAGTGGCAGCAGTGGCTGGCCGTCCACGACTTCGGGCAGCTCGTCGTCAACGGCCTCGACGGCGAGCCGCCGTATGTCCAGCCGCTGCACTTCGTGTACGACGCCGAGCACGGTGAGGTCGTGACGCACCTGGCCCGGCCCAACCCGATGTGGCCGGCGCTGCTGGCCGACCCCGAGGTGGTCCTGAGCGTGGTCGACGACTACGTGTACGTGCCCGGCCCCTGGCAGGCGGCACCGGAGGACCCGCCCGAGCACGGCACCCCGACCAGCTTCTACGCCGCGGTCCAGCTCCGGTGCCGGGCCCATGTCGTGGACGACCCCGCCGAGAAGGCCGAGCTGCTCAATCGCCAGGTCGGCCACTTCCAGCCGGAGGGCGGTTCGGCAGTCGTCGCGGTGGGTGAGGTGCCGTACGGCCGCATGCTGTCCGGGCTGCGCGGAGTGCGGCTCGAAGGACCGGCGTACGGGCCAAGTTCAAGTACGCCAATCACCGGACCGAGGAGGTCAAGGACAGGATCGCGGAACGTCTGGCGCAGCGGAGCGGTCCGCGGGACGCTGCGGCCCGCGACCACCTGATCCGCCGGCGCACGGGCTGAGCGAGGGGCCCGTCACCGGCGCGGTGCGGGCCCCTCCCGGGCGTCACGCCGGCAGCGGCTCGCGCCTCGCCCCGCGTGTCTCCGCCACCGCGAGACCGGCGACCGAGCCCAGCATCAGCAGGGTTCCCGCGATGGTCGGCGCCGTCAGGTGTTCCCCGAGCAGGACGACGGCGAGCACCGCCGCGCTGACCGGCTCAAGGAGCATGATCACGGAGACGGTGGCGGACCGTACGGCGGCGGCGCCCGCGAAGTAGAGGGCGTACGCGAGGGCCGTGGGTACGGCCGCGATGTACGCCAGCAGCCAGCCGAGCCGGACCGGATCGGCGGTGTGCGGCACGAGCCCCTCGGCCCAGGCGAACGGCAGCAGGCACACACTGGTGACCGCGAAGGCCCACAGGGACGTACCGGCGGCGTCTGCCCCGCCGTCGCGGCCCCACTTGCGGGTCAGCAGCGTCATCACGCAGTACGCGGCCGCGGACACCAGAGCGATCAGCACGCCCAACGGCCGTACGGTCGTGCCCCCACCGCCGAGCGCGAGCACCGCGAGCCCGGTGAGCGCACCGGCCACGGCAGCGACGCCCCCGCGGCCGAGCCGCTCCCCCAGGGTGAGGCGGGCGCCGAGCGCGATGAACACAGGACCGGCGCCCAGGGTGACGACCGTGCCCACGGCGAGGCCGGTGATCTCCACGGCCGCGAAGTAGGCCGTCTGGAACACCGCGAGCCCGACGCCCGTGGCCCCGGCCCGCAGTGCCTTGCGGCCGAGAGGTCCGGCTGCCGCGGTCCGCGTGCGCGGACGCAGGAGGTGGACGGCGAGCAGCAGCACGAAGCCGACGGCGCAGCGCCAGAAGGAGAGGGCGATCGGCCCCATGTCACTGGTCAGACAGACCAGCGACGCGGCCGCGCCCGCGGTGCCCCAGGCGGCACCGGCGATGATCAGGTAGAGAAGGCCTCGCCCGATGGGCAGGCCGGAGACAGTGTTCGACACGAGTTGTTCTCCGCAGATGCGCGAGTGCGCGGAAGTTCTGGAGGATCCCCGGTCAGCGGGGTCCGTGGACTTCTTCTGCGGGCAGCACCGTTGCGCCCGGCGGTGCGCGGGATTCTGATCCCGTCAGGCACCGGGGCCTGGCTTCCGGAGGGCCCGCCTCAGGCGGCCGGAGGCGGAAGAACGAGTGTCGAAGGCATGATGGCGCAGCCTAGGCGACGTTTCCGCGGGCGGACAACTTGCGCTCCGGGCCACCGCTCGCCACCGGATCCGGCGAGCCCTTCGCGGGCGCCGACGACTGGGCGATGAAGGCGCCCGCCAGGACGACCGCGCCGCCGATGATCTGCGGCGCCGAGAGGTGCTCGCCGAGCAGGAACCAGGCGAGGACGGTCGCGATGACCGCTTCGAGGCAGGCCACGACGCCGGCGACCTGCGGCGAGAGCCGTCGTACCGAGACCACGCCGGTGACGTACGCGATCACCGTGGCGACCAGCACGATCCAGGCCAGCAGCAGGGCGGCCGCGACCGGGGTGCCGTCCATGTGGGCGGTGTCCGAGAGGACCGCCCAGTCCATGTTCCAGGGGCGGGCCACGACGGTCAGGACGGCGGCTCCGACGAGCAGGCCGTAGGCGATGACACCGAGCGGGTCGGGTGCCTGATCGCCCGAGTCGCTGCCCTGGTCGGACAGGACGAAGTAGCCGACCTGGCAGCAGGCCGCGCCGAGGGCGAGGAGCAGTCCGAGGGCGTCGAAGCTCAGGCCCGACCAGACCTCCACGACGCAGGCGAGGCCGCCGACCGCGAGGACCACGCCGAGCGCCGCGGCTCGTGTCACCGGCCGCCGCTGCACGAACCGCACCCAGCCGAGGACGAGGGCGGGCGCCAGGTACTCGACGAGCAGCGCGACGCCGACCGGGATGCGGGAGATCGAGGCGAAGTAGAACGCCTGCACCCCGGCCACACCGAGCAGGCCGAAGCCCGCGAGCAGGGCGGGGCGGCAGCGCAGCAGGGCACGGTGGCGCACTGCCAGCGGCAGCATCACGAGGGCGGCGCCTGCCACGCGCAGCCACACCACGTGCAACGGGTCGAGCCCCGCCTCGATCAGCGGCTTGGCCGCGACACCGGATCCCCCGAAGGCGACCGCGGAACCGATCGCCAGACCGAGCCCGACACCCTTGCCGTGGCCGGCCTGACTGCTCTCAGATATGCGCACGGGCACATGATGACAGGGGACGACAGGAGCGTCACCCCCGTTGACACCTGTCTCACCGAGTGGACGGGGCGTGGGTTGTGGGGGCGGTGCGGCTAGGCGGTGTGGGTGGGGGCTGTGCGAGTGGGGGCGGTCGCGGGGCAGGACGGGAGGCGGGGCAGGACGGGAGGCGGTGCGGGCCGGGGGGACCGGGTGACGGTCTAGCGGGTGTTGTCGCCGCCGACGTACTCGTCCCGTGGCTCGTCGATCCGTGTGCGCAGCGCGTTCGCGTCGATGCCGGCGCGGGCCAGGACCTCGACGGCGCGCGCCTCCGGGTCGGTCACGATGGCCGCGAGCAGGTCGATGCCGCGGGCCTGGGTGTCACCGCGCAGGGCGGCACGTCGGCGGGTGTGCTCCATGGCGGTCGCGGCCAGCGGGGAGAAGCCCTCGCCGTCCAGCACCACGGGGACGGCGCCGGAGTCCTCGACGGTGCCCTGCCAGCGCAGGCCGTAGCCGATGGTGCGCTGCACGAGGTAGCCGAGGAGGCGGGCGATCTGGGGTCCGTCGCCGAAGACGGCGTACACGTCGGGGTCGTGCTCCAGGAGCGAGTGCAGCAGATGGGCGGTGTCGATCTGCCGGTCCCCGTCCCTGACCGCCCGGCGGCGGGCACCGGCGATCACCGCTGCCAGCTCGTCACTGAGCCTGGCATCGGCCGCCGCGGCGTCCGGGCGCCGGCAGTGCGGCTCCTGGGCCGACTGCCGGGGAATACGGGGGTGCACATCCCCTACCCCATCAGCCACTTCGAGCCGGGTCATCCCCGACAGGAAGCATTTTGGCGTCCCACACAGAGTGGACTCGGCCGCCCGGCATCTCCTCCTTACGGATGAGATCACGCCGTACGACCCGGAGGGGCGCGCGCCTGTTTGCCGTGCGCCGTTACGCAACCATGGCGCTCCGTCGCACGTCCCACAGGGACATGGAGAGCGGGTTCAGGTGCTGGCTGGTGGCGTTACCGGCCATCGACGGCAGACAGTACGTCTACCGGGTGTACGCCCCGGAGGACGCCCTGCTCGCCGACCTGTTCTGGGACGCATGGCACTGCCATGAGGAGAGCGCGTTCCCGCGCGCGTGGGATCTGTTCGACGCGGCGGTGATACGGCTGACGGGCTGAGCGCGGTGGCCGGTCCGGCATCTCCACACTTCCTGACGGTTCATCAGTATTGAATGTTCCAGGCCCCCCGGCTACGTTCCGCGACACCGTAGCCCGAGTCGAAGGGGTGGTCGCATGGCCGAAGTCAGCGCGGAGTCACGTATCGAGGCACCGGCCGAAAAGGTCTGGGCACAGCTGACGGACTGGTCGGCGTACGGACAGTGGAACGCCACCCACACCAGCTTCCCGGACGGCGGCCCCGCGGCCCTCGAAGTGGGCGGGACCTTCCAGGAGAACATGAAGCTCATGGGGTTCCCGGCCGAGGTCGAGTGGACCATCGAGGAACTGGAACCGGCGCGGGTGCTGGCCATTCGCGGCAAGGGCCCGATGGCGGTGACGGTGGCCACGCGCTACACGCTGACGCCGGCCGGCGACGGGGCCACGGATGTGCGCATCGACGGCGAGTTCACGGGCGCGGCGGTGTCGCTGATGGCGGGCAAGCTCAAGGACTCGGCGACGGCGGCGCTGAACGAGTCGCTGCGCAAGCTGGCCGGGCTGGTGACCTGACCCGACCACAGCCACGGCGGCCTGAACGGCACCACGGCAGACGGACGCGAAGGCGCCCCGTGGAACACTTACTCCACGGGGCGCCTTCGGTTACGACGGGGAGGCCGCCGGTCCTGCTCAGCCTCCGCTCAGCCCTCGTTCCGTCCTCACTCAGTCCTCGTCGGCGAGGATCAGGTACAGCTTCTTGCGGGCGTCGTTGATGACGGTCAGCGCCTTGTCGCGCTGGTCCTTGCTGCCCGTCTTCCAGACCTGCCCGAACGCCTCCATCAGACCGAAGCCGGCCTGACGGATCTCACCGAGCGCCTCCCAGTCGACGCCACGGGTGGCCTCCTCCCAGGGCGCCTCGGGGCCGGCCTCGGCCGTCTCGCGGCCCGCCTCGGTGAGTGAGAACAGCTTCTTGCCGCCCTCGCTCTCGCTGGCGATCAGGCCCTCGTCCTCCAGCAGCTGGAGGGTGGGGTACACCGAGCCGGGGCTGGGCTTCCACGCCCCGCCACTGCGCTCGGCGATCTCCTGGATCATCTCGTAGCCGTGCATGGGGCGGTCCTTCAGCAGGGCGAGGATCGACGCGCGCACATCCCCGCGCCGCGCCCTCCCTCGGGGCCCTCCCCGTCCCCGTGGCCCCCAGGGGCCGGGCCCGAATCCGGGCCCTCCGAAGCCAGGTCCGCCACCCGGGCCGAACGGCCCGAAAGCGCCGCGACGCCCTTCGAAGTCGCCCCGGCCGTGGTGACCGTGCCCACCGTGTCCACGCTCGAATCCATGGGAACGCATCGCAATCACTCCATTCCATCGTTGATCTGTCGCGATGCCTCAACGATATATCGGAATAGTTCGCATAACAAGGGCCGGCGACAGATCGGGCTACCAACCGGGCTGCCGGCCGGGGTGGATCAGGCGCGGCCGTGCGGCCGCCCTGGAGCTACCGCCGTGACCCAGAAGAGTGCAAAGGCACTGGTCACGAGCCTGATTCGGGGAACCGTTCGGGGCGGAAGTCCGCGAGCATCTCGTCCCTCTGCCCGCTGAGGATCTCCGAAGCAAGCAGTCGGCCGATCACCGGCCCGAGCGTTATGCCGCTGTGGGAAACAGCCTCGTAGTAGCCCGGCACAGCGGGCACCGCCCCCACCGAGGGGAATCCGTCGGCCGGGATGGGCCGGTGAGCCACCCGTGTCCGTGCGATGCGGGCGTGGCCGAGTTCCGGAACGACGCGCTTCGCCGATTCATGGAGCAGCCGTGCGAGCTCACCCGGATCCTCAACCGTGTCGATGAGCGCGTCGATCTCTCGGCTGTGGAGTACCACCGACGCATCTCCGTCAGGGCGGATCTCGACGTGGGGCGCGTGCATGGCCCGGTGCACCGGGACTCGAGCACAGCCGATCCTGGTGACGACGCCGGGTTCCCGGCGCATCGGCAGGTGCCGGGCGATGAGCCCGGCGACCCGGGAAGCGCCGGGCCCCGCCGCGTTCACAACGGAGTCGGCGTCGAGGCGGCTCCCGTCCGACAGAGTCACGGACCGGACGCTCCCGTCGGTGCCGACGCCGATGTCGCAGACCGCGGTGCCGGACCTGAGTTCGGCGCCGGACTCGACGGCTCGGCCGACCAGACGGCCGACGAGGTGCCGTCCGTGCACCCATGCTTCGTCGGGGTAGAACAGGATCGGAGTCCTGTCGGGCACCCTGAGAGCAGGTTCGAGGCGACGACGCACCTCGGCCCCCGTGCACACCTCGACCCTGTAGTCCCAACCAGCCAGTAGCTCGGCTGTTTCCAGGAACCTCGCCTCCGCCGCGGGGTCGTCGGCCCAGCGCAGGTGGCCGCCGGGATACCACCATGAGTCCGGCCCGATGGCCCGGGCGAGCTCACGGTACGCCGCCATGCCCGCGACGTTCAGGTCGAAGTAGGACCTGCGCCGGGTCTTGTTGCTGGCGTTGACCCACGAGAAGGACCAGTTGGTCACCCCTTCGCCTGGCCGGCCCTCGTCGATGAAGACCACCTCGGCCCCCTGCCGCGACAGGTTCCAGCCCACGCCGGCTCCGAGAATGCCGACGCCGATGACCACAACACGTCCGGACCGCCGCACCGACCCGACGCTCACGAGCGCCCCCTTCCGAGGTCGCAGCCCAACTCCCGCTTCCAGCATGCAGTCCGTCTCGGCGAACCGAGCCCACGTGTCTCACTCATTCACTGGGGCAGGACCCGAGCACTCACCCGAAATCGGTCCAGCATCCCCGGATTGGCCTTGGCCGCCCCCTCCTCACGCCCCCTAGCGTCGGCGCCATGCGGATTCGAATCGTCGATGCCTTCACCGATCGTCCCTTCGCCGGCAACCCCGCCGGGGTCCTGTTGCTGGACGGCTTCCCGGAGGACGACTGGCTTCAGAACGTGGCGATGGAGGTCAACCACGCCGAGACGGCGTTCGCGCACCGGCTGCCCGAGGGCGGGGAGGCGGACTGGGCGCTGCGGTGGTTCACTCCCGTCGCCGAGGTGGCGATGTGCGGGCACGCCACGCTCGCCACAGCCCATGTGCTGCACAGCACCGGCGCCCACGAGGGACCCGTACGGTTCGCCACCCGCAGCGGTGTGCTCGTCGCCACGCCCCGTGAGGACGGCTCCATCACCCTCGACTTCCCGACCGCCCCGCTCACCCGGGCCGAGATCCCGGACGGGGTCGCGCAGGCCCTGGGCGCCGAGCCGCTCGTCGCCTTCGACACCGGCGCGAACGTCGGCGACCTGCTCCTCGAACTCGCCGACGAGAAGACGGTCCGTGCCCTGACCCCGGACCTGAGGTCGCTCGGCGCCTACTCGGAGCGCGGCATCATCGCCACCGCCCGCGCCGAGGACCCGGCCCGGGACTACGACTTCGTCTCCCGCTGCTTCTTCCCGAACGTCGGCATCGACGAGGACCCGGTCACCGGCAGCGCCCACACCGCCCTCGCCCCCTTCTGGTCCGAGCGCCTGGGCCGGGCCGTACTCACCGGCCTGCAGGCCTCCCGTCGCTCCGGCCGCGTCCGCACGGAACTCCGCGACGACCGCACACTGCTGAGCGGTCGTGCGGTGACTGTCATCGAGGGCGAGTTGATCGCCTAGGCGGACGGGCGCGCAGGCTGGCGGGCGGGCAGGCGAGCGGGCCGGCAGGCGAGCGGGCCGGCACGGTCGGGCGCGACGAAGGGGGCGTACGAGACAGTCGTACGCCCCCCTTGTGCGCCCCCCGTGTGCGTCCCCGTGTGCGCCGCCCCTTTCGGCACGGCTCACGCCGTCGGTAGCCAGTCCACCCTCCCGGCCAGCAGCGCGTAGCCCACGAATGCTCCGATGTCGAGCAGGGAATGCGCCACGACCAGCGGGCCCACCCGGCCCCAGCGCCGGTACAGGTAGACGAACACCACGCCCATCGCCATGTTGCCCAGGAAGCCGCCGATGCCCTGGTAGAGGTGGTAGGAGCCGCGCAGTACGGAGCTGGCCACCAGTGCGTTGCCGGGTGTCCAGCCCAACTGGCCCAGGCGGCGCAGCAGATAGCCGACGACGATGACCTCTTCGAGGATCGCGTTCTGCAGGGCGGACAGGATCAGCACCGGGTACTTCCACCACACGGCGGGCAGTGCCTCGGGCACGACGGTGAGGTTGAAGCCGAGCCCGCGAACGGCCAGGTAGAAGGCGATTCCGGTGCTGCCGATCACCGCTGCGATCGCCGCTCCGCGACCGAGGTCCGGCCAGGGGCGGGTGCGGTCGAAGCCGAGGGTGCGCAGGCTCTGGCCCTCGCGCATCAGGAAGTGCGCGACGAGGGCGACGGGGATCAGGGCGGTGGTGATCCCGAAGAGCTGCCAGAGGAGATCCAGCCAGGGGCGGCCCGGTGCGGCCGAGGCGTTGAGCGTGGCCGCCTGGTCCTTGAGGCCGCCGGGTTTGGTGACCGAACCGACAAAGCTGATCAGGGCGGACACACCGCTCGCACCGAGCGAAAGCCCCAGAACGAGCAGCGTCTCATCACGGTAGATCCGTCGCGAGGGCCGCTCACGCGGAAAAGATTCGGCCACGGGGCCTGCCTCGCCCTGCACACCTGCCTCCAGTTGAGTAATCCCGTCTCATCCCCCTCGCTGCCCCGCTAGGGTCTCGAAAGCAGTTACGAAGACCGTGCGCGACAGGCCGTTGGGGGGACGGGCGCCGTACGGGGCGTACCGCCCCTTTGCCTGCCATACGGCCGGATCCCGGCACGGGGTTCAGCAGGGCAACAGGGAGGGGCACCACCGTCATGGGACGTCACAGCTTGCCCGATCAGTATGGGGCGGGCGGCAGCGGCCCCCGTCGAAACGACTCCCGTCGAAGCGGCCCCCGCAGCAGCACCCGCCGCCGTACGGTGGCCATCGCGACGGCCCTCGTCCTGGCGGTCGCCGGCGGTACGGCCGCCGCGGTGCAGGGCGGACTGCTCTCCTTCGGCTCCTCCTGCGAGGACGATCCGGTACGGCTGACGCTGGCCGCCTCGCCCGATCTGGCCCCCGTCCTCGAAACCGCGGCGCGGCGGGCCCGGGACGCGGATCTCCGCTCCGACGGGCGGTGCGTCGCGGTGTCGGTGAGCGCCCGGGAGTCGTACCGGGTCGCGGACACACTGCTGGCCGGCAAGGATCCCGACGCCCAGGTGTGGGTGCCCGACTCCGACCTGTGGGTCCAGCGGCTCGCGGAGGACGGCGGCACGGCCGAGGTCTCCACGCTGGGGCATGTCGCCTCCTCACCGGTCGGGGTGGCGATGGTGCCCGTGGCCGCGAAGTCGCTGGGGTGGCCGAAGAAGACGTACGGCTGGCTGGAGCTGGCCGGTGCCGGGCTGCGTGACGACTCCCTGCGGCTCGGCGCGGCCGACCCGGCGCGCAGCGCGACGGGGCTGCTCGCGCTGGCCCGGGTGAGCGGGGCCGCCGCCGCGGCCGAGGGCGGGCGGACCGAGGCCGCGGCGATGATGAAGGCGCTGTCGCAGCGCGTCTCCGACAGTGACGGCCAGGTCCTGAACACGCTGCCTCGCGACGCCTCCGGCACCGAGCAGGGCAACCCGAAGCGCAACCGGGCGCTGATCGTCAGCGAGCAGACGGCGTACACGTACAACACCGCACACACGGACAGCTCCGGGGCTGACGGCGGCGGCCTGGACTTCTTCTACCCGAAGGACGGCTCGCCCCGGCTGGACTACCCGTACGCCCTGCTCGACCAGACCGGCCTGAGCACGGACGAGAGCCGGGCGGCGATCCGGTTCATGAGCTATCTCGGTGACCCCCGGCAGCAGGCGCTGCTGGAGCGGCACGGCTTCCGGACCTCCGACGAGGACGCGCCGGACGCGCTGGTCAGCCGGGCCGGCGGCAGCAGTCCGCAGCCGTACGCGGAACCGGCGGACCGGCCGGCCTCGGCGACCGCGCTCCAGGAGACGCTCGGCGTGTGGACGATCACCGTGCAGAACGCGCGGATCACCACCGTGGTGGACGCCTCCGCGTCCATGGCGGATCCGGTGCCGGGGGCCGGCCGATCGCGGATGGACGTCACCAAGGCGTCCCTGCTGCAGGCCCTCGCCACGTTCACTCCCGAGGACGAGATCGGTCTGTGGGACTTTTCCACCAAGCTGGACGGCGACAGGGACTACCGCGTCCTGGTGCCGACCGAGCGGCTCGACGCGCGGGCGGGCAAGGGCACGCAGCGCGACCGGCTGTCGGCGGCCTTCAACGACCTGGCGCCGGTGCCGGAGGGGGCGACCGGCCTGTACGACACCACGCTCGCCGCGTACCGGTCGGCGACCGGCTCCTACGCCGAGGGCAGGTTCAACGCCCTGGTCGTCCTCACCGACGGCGTCAACGAGGACCCGGACAGCATCTCCCGCGCCGACCTCGTCGCCCGCCTCCAGCGCCTCACCGACCCCGCCCGCCCGGTTCCCCTCATCATGATCGCCGTCGGCCCGGACGCCGACCGCGAGGAGGCCGACCGGATCGCCAGGGCGACGGGAGGATCGGGCCACGAGGTGACCGACCCGTCGCAGATCCAGTCGGTGATCCTCAAGGCGATCGTGTCGGCGGCATCACCGGACGGGCAGGGCTGACGGGGCCCCCCGGGCGGTCGCCCTGCCCTCACCCGCGGCCGACGACCGTCCTGCTCCCACCCCGGCCGTCACCCCAGCGGCACCGGCTCCAGCAGCCCCACCGGCCAGGTGTGCACCGGCTCCCCGCCGTGCATCAGCTCGCGGTAGCGCCGGGTCGTCGCCGCCAGGGCCGTGTCCCGGGACATGCCCGACTCCAGTGCCCGGTGGAAGGTCGCCGCCTGCCAGGACGCGCCGTTCATGCGGCGACGGCAGCGCTCCTCGATGACGCCCAGGTAGAGGTCCCGGTCGGCCGGTTCCACTCCCCACGCGTCCAGGCCGACCTCGGCCAGCGGCAGCAGTTCGTCGCGTACGAGGCTCACCGCGTCGACCTCGGTGGTGCCGCCGTACCGCCCGCGCCGGGGCCAGCGCAGCCGGGCGTCGATGCCGTGCCTGCACGCCTCGTCGAAGTTGGCGGCCGCCGCTTCGAAGGGCAGCCGGGTCCACACCGGGCGGGACTCCTCGGCGAGGGCGCGGACGACGCCGTAGTAGAAGGCCGCGTTGGCGATGACGTCGATGACGGTCGGTCCGGCGGGCAGCACACGGTTCTCCACGCGCAGGTGCGGGACGCCGTCGGCGATGCCGTAGACCGGGCGGTTCCAGCGGTACACGGTGCCGTTGTGCAGGACGAGTTCGGCGAGTGTGGGGGTGCCCCCGGCGTCGATGACCTCCAGCGGGTCCTCGTCGTCGCAGATCGGCAGCAGGGCCGGGTAGTAGCGCAGGTTCTCCTCGAAGAGGTCGTACGCCGAGGTGACCCAGCGCTCCCCGAACCAGGTGCGCGGCCGCACGCCCTGGGCCTGGAGCTCGGGCGGGCGGGTGTCGGTGGACTGCTGGAACAGCGGTGGGCGGGACTCGCACCACAGCTCGCGGCCGAAGAGGAACGGCGAGTTGGCGCCCACGGCGACCTGGGCCGCGGCGATCGCCTGGGCCGCGTTCCAGACGTCGGCGAAGCGGCCAGGGGTGACCTGGAGGTGCAGCTGCACGGAGGTGCAGGCGGCCTCGGGGGCGATGGACTTCGACGTGCAGGTCAGGCGCTCCACGCCGTCGATGTCCAGGGTGAAGTCCTCGCCGCGGGCCGCCACGATCTGGTCGTTGAGGAGGGTGTAGCGGTCGACGGCGGAAAGGTTCGAGGAGACCAGGTCGTCCCGGTCGAGGGTCGGCAGAATGCCGATCATCACGATGCCCGCATCGACCTCCCCCGCTTTCCGGTCGGCATATGCCAGGGAGGTACGGAGTTCCTCGGAGAGGCGGTCGAATACCCGCCCCTGCAGTCGGTGTGGAGCTATGTTGACTTCCAGATTGAACATGGCGAGTTCTGTTTGGAAATCCCGGCTCGCGATCCGTTCCAGCACCTGTGCATTCAACATTTTCGGCATGCCGTCGGCGCCGGTGAGGTTCAGTTCGATCTCCAGCCCCATGAGGTTCTTGGGGCGGTCGAACCGCTTCTCCTCCAGCAGCCGCTCCAGGCCCGTCAGGCACTGCCGCAGCTTGTCGCGGTAGTGCTGGCGATCGGACAGATCGAACCGACCCGCCACGACCTTCTCCCCCATCGAAGCGTCCCTCCTCGGATGGGCGGACCACAGGACCCGCCCGGGATCCGTCCGCCGGGTCTCCCGGGCCAGGTGGGATGATGCCCAGCCGAAGCGATCGATAACGTCCCGCGCGACTCCGGCGGCCGTTAGAGTGTCGGACGTGACCGGAGGCACATTCACCAGGCATGCGGCACAGTGCAGTTTCGGACGGCTGACGAACTCGTGAAAAATGCCGACGACAATTGGCCGACCGCACTCGGGGCATTTTTCGAGGTCATCGCCGTAGGGGCGACCGGGAACCGGGATGATTCCCGCATATCAGCGGCCGAATGAACCCTTGCCGGGTGCACCGAAAGCGGTTAGATGAAACACCGCCTGAACACTCCTCGTATAAACTCCGCAATCAAGGAAGAGAGTTGGCGCCCGCGGTCCCAGGACCTGCCGTCCACATGACGTACGACAGGCTCCACCCACCCCCTCGCGCCCTTGACCCGGCCCCCGTCTCTCTGTCCTCCGTGAGCAGACAGCGCCGTCCGCCCCCGCCCCGCCCTCGCGCCACCGTGCCTGTCGAATGAGAGGCGACCCACCATGCCGCTGCATGTGCCCCCGGCTCCCGCGCCCGCCCTTCGCTCCGTCCTCACCGCGCTGGGCTCACCCACCGCGGTCCTGGAGGCCCGAACACCCTCCCTGCGCGCCGCCCAGGGACCCGCCACCCCCGAACTCCCGCTGCCCGTCCATGTCGTGGACGAGATCACCCCGGCGGGCGTGTCCGCGACCCGGCTGGCCGGCTGGCGGTTTCTGATCCGATGCGGCGAGCGCGCGGTGGCCGCGGCCGAGACCCGGCTGACCCCCGACGGCTGGGCGTTCTCACACTTCTTCGAGGGCCCGTACATCGCCTCCACGGAGCGTGCGCTGCGCCAGGCCGAAGCGCTGAAACAGCCCTACCAGCCGCGCCTGCTGTCGTTCCCCGGCCTGTACATGCTGACTCTCTGGCTGCACGGCGACTGCACGGCGGACGGCGCCGGCGGCCACCCCGACGCCGCCGATCTCCTGATCCCGCTGGCCCCGGCACCACCCGGCATCGCCTCCCACCTGCCGCACCGGGTCGCCGACCTGCTCCCGGTGCTCACCCATCGGGCGACCCCGGCTCCGCTGCCCCCACTGCCGCCCCTTCCGCCTCTGCTCGGCTCACCCGCCTGACAGCGCACCGCGCGAACGCCTCTGCACCCCTCCGCCCTCCGCCGGGCGGCGGGGTGCGCGATTGTCCGGCGGCGGGACTACGCTCGTATCGGACAACCGGAAACGCGCACGCACGAACCGTAAAGCGAGCCATTCGCGGTACTCGTACGAGCAGGAATGCACTCGCCTGAGCGTGAAAAAAAACGTTCACGAGGAAGGTATCGCTCGCGCGAGCGAGAATGCGCTCGAACGAGCTGCTCAAGGCCGCCGGCCCGCCCGGACTAGCCCCATCCGACCACGTCGAACCACCCGAAATGACAGTGGAGTTGGGATGAACCGTCCGCGCTCGGGATGCGTCATCAACCTGTAAGAAAGCGGTGCTGCGAAATCCCTGCGGATTGACGCCCGTAGGGCAACACTGGGTTCCGACCGACCAATCCAACGGGGGGCGGCCATGAACGAGGCTTCACGCCGCGAAACAGGCACCACAGCCATCTCACACATCACGACAGAGCGAAAGATCCCATCCATGTGCCAGCACCAGCCACCGTGTCCGACAGCCGACTCCGCCGACCGGGAATCCGCCCGCCTTGCGGCGCACCACCCGGAACAGGGTTGGAGCCTGCTGTGCAACGGTGTCCTGCTCTTCGAGGACACCGGTGAGCTCCTGCCGGACGGCCAGATCATCGCCCCGCATCGTCCGCTGGGCTCCGCCAAGGTGGTGACCGCCGCATAACGCCTGCCGGCGGACTCCGCCGGAGAGGCCCTGCACCACCGGGCGGATGACCCACGCCCGGCGTACTTCCAGGGGCCGGTCGCAGACCCTGACTGCGAGCCGGCCCCCACGTGCATCCGGGGACAATCACTCAGCGTAGCCGCCTGGTTTCTGTTTCTACTTCAGCGCCTCCCGTAGCGCGAAGTACGCGGGCTTCGGCCGCAGTTCCTCGTCCCACGGCAGTGCCGCACCCTCGCCCGGGAAGAACGCCGGGATCCAGGAGTACTTGTCCGTGTAGTCCCACACCGTGATCCCCACACACCGGCGCACCGCCAGACACGCCTCGGTCAGGTCCCGGTACCAGTCGGCCTGCTGGGCCAGCTTCTCCTCGGTCGCGGGCAGCAGCATCCGTATGTCGACCTCGGTGAGCGCCGTGTCGAGGCCGAGCCGGGAGAACCGGCGGAGGTTGTCCTCCAACGTGGCCGGATAGCCGTACTGGAGCGCCAGATGGGCCTGGAGACCGAAGCCGTGCAGCGGAACGCCCTGGGCCTTCAGCTCCTTGGCCAGCCGGTAGTAGGCGTCGCTCTTCGGGCCGATCTCCTCGACGTTGTAGTCGTTGAGGTAGAGCCTGGCCTTCGGGTCGGCCTGGTGGGCCCAGCGCAGCGCGTCGGCGATGTAGCCGGGGCCGAGCGTCTTGTAGAAGACCGTCTCGCGGTAGGTGCCGTCCTCGTTGAACGCCTCGTTGACGACGTCCCAGGCGTAGATCTTGCCCCGGTAGTGCCGCACCTCGGTCTGGATGTGCTTCTTCAGTACGGCCCGCAGCTCGTCCGCCGTCCACTCGCGGCTCGTGAGCCAGTCGGGCAGCTGGCTGTGCCAGACCAGGGTGTGGCCGCGCACCTTCTGGTGGCCCGCGCGGGCGAGGTTCACGATCTCGTCACCCTTGGCGAAGTCGAAGACGCCCTGCCGGGGTTCGGTGGCGTACCACTTCATGCCGTTGCCGGGGGTGATCTGGTCGAACTCGCTGCCGAGGAGCGCCTTGTAGGGCTCGTCGACGAGCTCGGGGTTGTCGGTCGCGCTGCCGAAGTAGCGGCCGTGGCGCTGGGCGAGGTCGGCGAGGGTGGGCTGCTTGTCGTGGGCCTGGGCGATCGGGACCGCTGCCGCGACCAGGACGGCCGCGAGGGCGCCGACGAGTCTGAGACGGTTCCTGCGCATGGTGCGACTCCTCACGTGACGGGATGGGGGTCCCCCCGCTCGACCGAAGCCGAGAGTGGGAGAGGGTGAGCCGTACGTCCGCCTGTGCGCGTCACCCCTTGGTGGCGCCGGCGGTGAGGCCGCCGACGAGCTGGCGCTCGGCGACCGAGTAGAAGGCGAGGGCGGGGACCATGGCCAGCACCAGGTAGGCGAAGACGCGGGCGTAGTCCGCGGAGTACTGGCCCTGGAACTGCTGGACGCCGATGGGGATGGTCCACCAGGTGGAGTCGGTGAACACCAGCAGCGGCAGGAAGAAGTTGTTCCAGCTGGTGACGACGGCGAGGACGGAGACGGTGCCCAGCGCGGGCCGCGCCATCGGCAGCAGCACCCGCCAGAAGAACCCGAAGGAGCCGCACCCGTCGAGCGTGGCCGCCTCCTCCAACTCGCCGGGGATCTCCCGGAAGAAGCCGCGCAGGATGATGATGGTCATCGGCAGCCCGAAGGCGGCCTGCGGGAGGATCACACCGAGCGGGTTGTCCAGCAGGTCCATCGAGCGCAGCAGCAGGAACAAGGGCAGGGCCGCCACCGCGAAGGGGAACATCAGCCCCATCGTGAACAGGGTGAACAGCGTCTCGCGGCCCCGGAAGGCGAAGCGCGCGAAGGAGAACGCCGAGAGCGCGGAGACCGCCACGACCAGGACGGTCGTACCGATCGCGATCAGGGTGCTGTTGCCGATCAGCCGCCAGAAGTCCCCTGAGCCGAGGATGTCCGTGTAGTTGCCGGCCACCCAGGACTCCGGCAGTCCGACCGGGTTGCGGGAGAGCTCGTCGGTGGACTTGAAGCCGGACAGCACGGCGTACAGCAGCGGCACCACCATCACGGCGCCGACCACGACGAGGATCACATGCAGTGGCAGGTTCCTCCTGCCGGACCTGGCCGTCACTTGACGCCTCCCCGCATCGTCGTGGTGGCTCCTTCGAGGTCGCGGCGGAGCACGAACCGCTGGTAGGCGAGGGCGAAGACGAGGCTGATGCCGAACATGGCCACGCTGATCGCGCTGGCGTAGCCGACCTGGTAGCGCTTGAAGCCGTACTGGAACAGGGTCACGGCCATGGTCTCGGAGTGATGGTCGGGGCCGCCCGCCGTGGTCACCCAGACCAGGTCGAACAGCTGGATCGCCCCGATGACGGACAGGAACACGCTGATCCTGAGGGTGGGCGCGAGCAGCGGCAGGGTGACGCTGCGGAAGCGCTGCCAGGCGTTCGCGCCGTCGATCAGCGCGGCCTCGGTCAACTCGCGGGGGATGGACTGGAGTCCGGCCAGGTAGAGCATCATGTGGAAGCCGAAGTACTTCCAGGTCATGACCAGGAAGAGGGTGGCCATCACGGTGGACGGATCGGCGAACCACTCCCCGCCCAGCCCGTCGAGGCCGATCCCGCCCAGGATCTGGTCGGCGAGGCCGTCGTCGGGGGCGAAGATCATGCCGAACAGCACACCGGTGATGGCCTCGGACAGCACGTACGGCGCGAAGAACAGCATCCGGTACACCGCCCGGCCACGCAGCCGCTGGTTGAGCAGTACGGCCATGGCGAGCGCGAACGGCAGCTGGACCGCGAGCGACAGCACGACCAGGAGCAGACAGCGCCACAGGTCGCCGAGGAAGACGGGGTCCTCGAAGAGGCGGGTGAAGTTGTCGGCGCCGATGTAGTCGGACGGCATCCCGAAGCCGCCCCAGCGGAAGAAGGCCGCGTACAGGGCGAACAGCATCGGGAGCAGGACCAGGACGAGGAAGAGCACCAGTGCGGGTACCTGGAAGCCGACCGCGGTGAGCCAGTGCAGTACCCGGCGCCGGGCCCGCCCGCGGCCCGCGTCGGCGGACGGGGCCGGGCGGTCGACGCCGGGGCCGGGCTGCTTGTCGGCGGACGGCAGGAACGTGGAGGTCATCGCCGGCTACTGCTCTTCCTTCGCGGTCTTCGTGATCGACTCGGCGACCTGCCGCGGGGACTTGGACCCGGCGATGAGCGCGCCGACGCTGTCGTTGACCTCCTGGCCGACGGCGGGCGCGTACGCCTGGTCGAGATAGAGCTGGAAGCCGGTGGCGGCCTTCAACTGGGCCTGTACGGCCTTGATGTTGGGGTCCGTGATGGCGCTCTCGGCGCCCGGGACGACCGGGAGGACGCCGGTCTTCCTGACCAGCTCCAGGTCGGTGGCCTCGGAGGCGAAGAACTTCAGGAAGTCGACGGCCTCCTGCGGAGCCCCACTGCGCAGGGCGTGCCCGCCGCCCCCGCCGAACACCTCGGTGATCGCGCCCTTGCCGCCGTCGACGGCGGGGAACGGGAAGAAGCCGAGGCCGTCACCGAGGCCCTTGCCGGCGTCGGCCTGGACGACCGGGGCCCACTGGCCCATGAGTTCCATCGCGGCCTTGCCGTTGCCGACGGCCGCGGCCTGGCCGGTGGGGGTGGAGTAGGCGGCGCCGAGGAAGCCCTTCTGGAACGGCTGGAGGTCGACGAGCTCCTGGAGGTGCTGTCCGGCCTGGACGAAGGCGTCGCCGGTGAAGTCCTTGTCGTCGTACGCCTTCTGGAGGGCGGAGGCGCCGGCGGTGCGCATCGAGAGGTAGGCCCAGTAGTACATGCCGGGCCACTTCTCCTTGCCCGCGAGGGCCAGCGGGGTGGTGCCCTTGGCCTTCAACTTCTGTACGGCGTCGAGGAAACCGCTCCAGGTGGTGGGCGGCTCGGTGATGCCGGCGGCCTTGAAGAGCGCCTTGTTGTACCAGAAGCCGATCATGCCCATGTCGAACGGGATGCCGTACACCTTCTCGTCCAGGAGATACGGCTCCTTCGCGACCGACAGCAAGCCGTCGGCGAAATCTTTCGTACGGTCTGTGAGGTCCTCGACGAGACCGGCGTCGACCTGCTGTTTGAGGACGCCGCCGCCCCAGGTGTGGAAGATGTCGGGCAGCTTCCCGGAGGCGGTCAGCGCCGTCATCTTCGACTTGTAGGCGTCGTTCTCCAGCTGAACGATCTTTATCTTCACCTTGGGGTTCTGGGCCTCGAACTTCTTGGCCAGCGCCGCCCAGACGCTCTTGGCCGGCTCGGTGGTGGAGATGTTCCACCACTCGATGGTGGTCGTGCCGTCCGACGACCCTCCGTCCGAGTCCCCGCCGCAACCGCTCAGTGCCGTCATGCCCACACCGGCTGCGGCGGAGGCCGCCAGGAAGCCTCTGCGGGACAGTCCAGGGTCGCCCATCATGCACTCCTCGGTGGTTCGAAAGTTTCGGAGCTGTTCCAGAAAGCTGCGTTGCTGCCGCACCCTAGAGACAGCTGCCGAACGGTGGCAACCCCTCGTACTCGAACCAGTCGAACCCCGCGCCGCCCCCGGTGACGTACATGCCGACGATCCGCCCGGTGAAGCCGCCCGCGACCTGCGTGGACAGACAGCGGGCCGTCGAGTTCGGCGCGGCGCACGCCGTCGGCCAAGAGGGCGATCGTGTCGGGCACTTCCGGCACCGACTCCCGCGCGAGACACTGCCGTGCCGGACCGATACGGGCGATCACGCTCGGTCAGCGACCACGAGCCGACCGGCCGACGGCGCGTGAGATCCAGTACGGCGCCGGGCTCGCGGCGTCGAAGTCGTCCCGTGGGGAGGGGAGTTCGACGGGGTGCAGCACCATCCACCAGATGCCGTCGGGCGCCTGGACCAGGTCGGCGTGGCCAGTGCACTGGATCGGGCGGCGCCTCGGGGTGCTGTCTGCTGGACCCGGACCACACCGGTAGGGGCCCTTCGAGCACCTTCCCGGTGGCCGGACGGGTTGTCGTACGTCCGCATGCGTGTCGGCCCCTCCCTCGGGCCGATCGAAACATTCGGCACGGTTGGCGAACATTACGGAGCGGACTGTAAGGGGGCGCGTGCGGCGCGGCAAGGGGGCGACAACCGGGGTGAGGGGGCGCGGACGAGGGGTGAGGGGTCGCGGATGAGGCACCTCCGGACGAGTGCCGGGCCGTGGCTCGTCCGGAGGCGGATCGGGGATGCTGCGTCGGCGAGGGCCTGTTGACGAAGGTCTGTCGGACAGGCCCTGGAGGCCGACGTCATGTCTCCCTAGAGGCCGACGTCGCGGCTGCGGATGTCGTCCAGGGATTCGCGGCGGATCAGCAGCCGGGCCTGGCCGTCGTCCACGGCGACCACCGGTGGGCGGCCGACCAGGTTGTAGCCGGAGGCCATGGACAGGTGGTAGGCGCCGGCGACCGGGACGGCGAGCAGGTCTCCGGGGCGGATGTCCTCGGGGAGTTCGACGTCGGCGGCGACGATGTCACCGGCCTCGCAGTGGCGGCCCACCACGGTCACCGGGACCGGGGCGGCGGTGCTGTGCCGGCCGACGAGACGCGGTGCGTACCGGACGCCGTACAGGGCGGGCCGGGGGTTGTCGCTCATGCCGCCGTCGACGGCGACGTACGTATGGGTGCCGGTGCGTTTGACGGCGAGGACGTGGTAAAGCGCGATCCCCGCCGGGCCGGCGATCGCGCGCCCCGGCTCGATGAGGAGGCGGGGTACGGCGATCCCGGCCGCCGCGCAGGCCTCGGCCAGTTCCGCGCGCACCTTGCGGGCCAGCGTGGTGAGGTCCAGGGCGGGTTCGCCCGGGCGGTAGGCGATGCCGTGGCCGCCGCCGAGGTCGAGTTCGGGCAGGGCCAGGCCGTGCTGTTCGTGGAGCCGGGCCATCAGGCCGACCATGCGGCGTACGGCGGCCAGGTACGGCTTGATGCCGGTGATCTGGGAGCCCAAGTGGCAGTGCAGGCCGGTGAGTTCGAGCTGCGGCTGGTCCAGTATCCGGGCGATGGCGTACTGGGCGTAGCCGTCGGAGATGGACAGGCCGAACTTCTGGTCCTCGGTGCCGGTGCGGATCTTCTCGTGGCCGCCGGCGCTGATGCCGGGCACGACGCGGACCATCACCTTCTGGTGGCCGTCGGGCCCGACGGCCGCGGCCAGCCGCGCGATCTCCGACGGGCTGTCGATGACGACACGGCCGACGCCGAGGCGAAGTGCGGTCTCCAGGTCGCGCGGGGACTTGGCGTTGCCGTGCAGCACGATCCTCTCCGGCGGGAAGCCGGTGGTGACCGCGAGCTCCAGCTCACCGGCCGAGCAGACGTCCAGGCCCAGGCCCTCCTCGGCCACCCAGTGGACCATCGCCCGGCACAGGAACGCCTTGGCCGCATAGAGGACTTCGGCGTCGGGGAAGACGTGGCGGTAGGTGCGGCAGCGCTCGCGCACCTCGTCCTCGTCGATGACGTAGACGGGGGTGCCGAAGCGGTCGGCGACCTCGGCGAGCGGCACTCCGCCGACGGTGAGTTCGCCCTCGCGGGACTCGACGGCCGAGGCGGGCCACACCGAGAGCGCGTCGGCCCGCGCGGTCACGGCGGGTTCGTGAATGGTGGTCATCGTGCGATCCCCCTCAACCGATCCACATCTCAAGTGCGCGCTCACGGAATGGGGGACCGGACCGGGGCCGGGGATGTTCCGCGGCGGACGGCGCGGTCGGGGCCGGTGCGCAGAACTGGGGGTTCACCGTGACGGTGGTGACGCCGAGCGGTGCCGTCAGGGTGCGCAGGGCGGGCTCGGCGAGGCGGATCCAGGGCTGGTCGGGGCCCAGGGTCGCGGTCAGTTTCCGCTGCGAGGTGAACCCCACGGCCGTACGGTCGCCGAGGGGCGTACGGAAGAGGCGGGCCGCGCAGGCGGCCTGTCCCGGCCGGACCGGAACGTACAGGGGGCCGGCCGGGGTCCGATCAGAGGGCTCCGGGTCTTCGTCGTACAGGATGTCTGCCATGGGTGCCTCCAGGGGGATCCGAGAGGGATCCGAGATGGATCAGGGCGGGATCGAACGAGTGTTGGCCTGATGGCCCCGGACGCGGGGAGGCGGACCGGGGCCTGCCATCGACGCTATGCCCGGTGAACCGGGGATTCGTACGGGTCATGACGCGACGCTGACGGCTGTCGGCCGGTCCCTGACGACTTGCTGACACGAGGTCCGGCCGGCCCGGGAAGGCGCCGTCAGAGGTACGCCAAGAAGCGCCGCCGGCGATCAGCTGCCGTTGATCAGTTCCTTGAGCGCGACATTGAGCTGAAGGACGTTCACCCGCGGCTCGCCCATGAAGCCGAGGGTGCGGCCCTCGGTGTGGTCGTCCACCAGCCTCTGCACCTGGGCGACGGGCAGGTCGTTGCGCTCGGCGACGCGGTGGACCTGGAGGTCGGCGTACCGCGGCGAGATGTCCGGGTCCAGGCCGGAGCCGGAGGAGGTGACCGCGTCGGCGGGGACCTCAGAGGGCTTGACCTCGTAGTCGGCGGTGGAGTTGTCCTTGACGACCTTCGCCTTCGCCGCCTCCACCCACTTGATCAGTTCCGGGTTGTCGCCGGAGCGGTTGGTGGCGCCGGACAGGATCAGCTTGTACTGGGTGTTGACCGAGTTCTCACCCAGTCCGTCGGCCGGCCGGGGCTGGAAGTAGTCCAGGCTGTAGCCCTGTTGGCCGATCAGCGAGGAGCCGACGACCTTGCCTTCCGCCTTGATCTCGGAGCCGTTCGCCTTGTCGTGGAACAGCCCCTGCGCGATGCCGGTGATCACCAGCGGGTAGATGACACCGGTCACCAGGGTCAAAACGAGGAGGGCGCGCAGGCCCGCCCCGAGCAACCGGGCCGTGTTCGAAACGGAGTTGTTCATGGTGATCAGTACGCCTCTGGATAGTTACAGCCCCGGGATGAGGGAGATGAGCAGGTCGATGAGCTTGATACCGATGAAGGGCGCGACCAGACCGCCCAGGCCGTAGATCGTGAGGTTCCGCCGCAGCATGCGATCCGCGCTCATCGGCCGGTACCGCACACCCTTCAGGGACAGCGGCACCAGCGCGATGATGATCAGCGCGTTGAAGACGACCGCCGACAGGATCGCGGAGTCCGGCGAGGACAGGCCCATGATGTTGAGCTTGTCCAGGCCCGGGTAGACGGCCGCGAACAGCGCCGGGATGATCGCGAAGTACTTCGCGACGTCGTTGGCGATGGAGAACGTCGTCAGCGCGCCCCGGGTGATGAGGAGTTGCTTGCCGATCTCGACGATCTCGATCAGCTTGGTCGGGTTGGAGTCGAGGTCGACCATGTTGCCGGCCTCCTTGGCGGCCGACGTACCGGTGTTCATCGCCACGCCGACGTCCGCCTGCGCCAGGGCCGGGGCGTCGTTGGTGCCGTCACCGGTCATCGCGACCAGCTTGCCGCCCGCCTGCTCCCGCTTGATCAGCGCCATCTTGTCCTCGGGAGTGGCCTCGGCGAGGAAGTCGTCGACGCCCGCCTCCTCGGCGATCGCCTTGGCCGTCAGCGGGTTGTCACCCGTGATCATGACGGTCTTGATGCCCATGCGGCGCAGTTCCTCGAACCGCTCGCGCATGCCCTCCTTGACGACGTCCTTGAGGTGGATGACACCCAGGACACGGGCGCCCCGGTCGTCCTCGACGGCGACCAGCAGCGGGGTGCCGCCGGCCTCGGAGATGCGGTTGGCGACGGTGTCCGCGTCGTCGGCGACGCTGCCGCCGCGCTCCTGTACCCAGGCCATGACCGAACCCGCGGCGCCCTTGCGGACCTTGCGGGACACGCCGTCCTCGGTGAGGTCGACGCCGGACATCCGGGTCTGCGCGGTGAACGTGATCCACTCGGCGCCGACCAGCTCGCCCTGGTGGCGTTCGCGCAGGCCGTACTTCTCCTTCGCCAGGACGACGATCGAGCGGCCCTCGGGCGTCTCGTCTGCCAGCGAGGAGAGCTGTGCCGCGTCGGCCACTTCGGCCTCGGTGGTACCGCTCACCGGTACGAACTCCGACGCCCGGCGGTTGCCGAGCGTGATGGTGCCGGTCTTGTCGAGCAGCAGCGTGGAGACATCGCCGGCGGCCTCGACCGCCCGGCCGGACATGGCGAGCACATTGCGCTGCACCAGCCGGTCCATGCCCGCGATACCGATCGCGGAGAGCAGGGCGCCGATGGTCGTCGGAATCAGACAGACCAGCAGGGCGACCAGCACGACCATCGCCAGATGCGTGCCGGCGTAGTCCGCGAACGGCGGCAGCGTGGCGCAGGCCAGCAGGAAGACGATCGTCAGCGAGGCCAGCAGGATGTTCAGCGCGATCTCGTTCGGCGTCTTCTGCCGGGCCGCGCCCTCGACCAGGTTGATCATCCGGTCGATGAAGGTCTCACCGGGCCTCGTCGTGATCTTGATGACGATGCAGTCGGAGAGGACCTTCGTCCCGCCGGTGACGGCCGAACGGTCGCCGCCGGACTCACGGATGACCGGGGCCGACTCACCGGTGATCGCCGACTCGTCGACGGATGCGACACCCTCGATGACGTCACCGTCGCCCGGGATGATGTCGCCGGCCTCGCACACGACCAGGTCACCGATCTTCAGCTCGGTGCCGGCCACCTGCTCCTCACGGTCGCCCGCGAGCCGCCGGGCCACCGTGTCGGTCTTGGCCTTGCGCAGCGTGTCGGCCTGGGCCTTGCCGCGGCCCTCGGCGACGGCCTCCGCCAGGTTGGCGAAGAGCACCGTGAGCCACAGCCAGGCGCTGATGGTCCAGCCGAACCAGTCGCCGGGGTCCTTGAAGGAGAAGACCGTGGTCAGCACGGACCCGATCAACACCACGAACATCACGGGGGACTTGACCATCACCCGCGGGTCCAGCTTGCGGAAGGCGTCCGGCAGCGACTTGAGAAGCTGCTTCGGGTCGAAGAGGCCCGCGCCGACACGGCCCTCGGGGGACTTGTGCCCGGTGAGTACGTCGCTGTGCGGCGCCCGGGTCGGGGTGGCTGTGGACATCGAGTCCTCTTGGTTCGTCACGTCGGTGCTCATGACGCCAGCCCCTCGGCCAGCGGTCCCAGCGCCAGCGCCGGGAAGTACGTCAGACCCGTGATGATCAGGATGGCGCCCACCAGCAGGCCGGTGAACAGCGGCTTCTCGGTGCGCAGGGTGCCCGCGGTGGCCGGCACCGGCTGCTGCTCGGCGAGCGAGCCGGCCAGCGCCAGCACGAACACCATCGGCACGAAGCGGCCGAGCAGCATGCACAGGCCCAGCGTGGTGTTGAACCACTGCGTGTCCGCGTTCAGACCGGCGAACGCCGAGCCGTTGTTGTTGGAGGCGGACGTGTAGGCGTAGAGGATCTCGGAGAACCCGTGCGCCCCGCTGTTGGTCATCGAGTCGGCCGGGGTCGGCAGCGCCATCGCGAACGCGGTGAAGACGAGCACCAGGGCCGGGGTGACCAGGATGTAGCAGGCCGCCAGTTTGATCTCACGGGTGCCGATCTTCCTGCCCAGGTACTCGGGCGTACGGCCGACCATGAGACCGGCGATGAACACCGCGATGATCGCCATGACCAGCATGCCGTAGAGGCCGGAGCCGGTGCCGCCGGGCGCGATCTCGCCCAGCATCATGCCGAGCATGGTGATGCCGCCGCCTAGGCCGGTGTAGGAGGAGTGGAAGGAGTTCACCGCACCGGTCGAGGTGAGCGTGGTCGACGTCGCGAAGATCGACGAGCCGCCGACGCCGAAGCGGACCTCCTTGCCCTCGTACGCCCCGCCCGCGATGTCGAACGCCGGGCCGTGGTGGGCGAACTCGGTCCACATCATCAGCGCGGTGAAGCCCAGCCAGATGGTGCCCATCGTGGCGAGGATCGCGTAGCCCTGCCGCACGCTGCCGACCATGAGGCCGAAGGTGCGGGTGAGCGCGAACGGGATGACGAGGATCAGGAAGATCTCGAAGAGGTTGGAGAACGGGGTGGGGTTCTCGAAGGGGTGGGCGCTGTTGGCGTTGAAGTAGCCGCCGCCGTTGGTGCCCAGCTCCTTGATGGCCTCCTGTGAGGCGACCGCGCCGCCGTTCCACTGCTGGTGACCACCGGCGAACTGCCCGACCTCATGGATGCCGGAGAAGTTCTGGATGGCACCGCAGGCGACGAGCACGACCGCGGCGACGGCGGCCAGCGGCACCAGGATGCGTACGACACCGCGCACCAGGTCGGCCCAGAAGTTGCCCAGCTCTCCGGTGCGCGAGCGGGAGAACCCGCGGACGAGGGCCACCGCGACGGCGATGCCGACGGCCGCGGAGACGAAGTTCTGCACGGCGAGACCGGCGGTCTGCACGACGTGGCCCATGGCCTGCTCGCCGTAGTACGACTGCCAGTTGGTGTTGGTCACGAAGGACACGGCGGTGTTGAACGCCTGGTCCGGGTCGATCGAGGCAAAGCCCGACGAGCCCGGCAGGACACCCTGGAGCCGCTGGAGGGCAAAGAGGAAGAGGACGCCGATCACGGAGAAGGCGAGGACGCCGCGCAGGTACGCGGGCCAGCGCATCTCGGTGTCGGGGTTGGCACCGATGCCCTTGTAGATCCACTTCTCGACGCGCCAGTGCCGGTCGGAGGAGTAGACCCTGGCCATGTAGGTGCCGAGGGGGAGGTAGGCGAGCGCCAGTGCGGCTATGAGAGCGAGCAGTTGGAGCACGCCCGCGAGTACGGGACCCATATCGCTGCTCAGAACCTCTCCGGGAAGATCAGGGCGAGGACGAGATAGCCCAGCAGGGCGACGGCCACGACGAGGCCGACGATGTTCTCGGCGGTCACAGCTTCGTCACCCCCTTGGCGACAAGAGCCACCAGCGCGAAGCACGCGATCGTGGTGACGACGAAGGCCAGATCGGCCACCGCAGACTCCTGGAGTGAGGTTCGGACGGACAGAGACGGTTAGAGCAAACAGCCTTCGTGGCCGGAATCGAGCGCCGTTGACGGCTCCCTTACGGCCCACCACGCGCCCTTGACGGAACTCATACGGCGCCCCGATCGCCGCAGGTGACGGGCGCGCCGGGGTCAGAACAAGCGGAACCGCAACCGGCAGATCACGGCGTCGGTCTCCGTGCGGACGGCATGCGCGACGACCGCGCCCCGCTGGTCCTGCAGCAGCCGTTGCCACAGCCGCTCCGGTTCGGTCTCCGGGATCAGCACGGTCACCCGGGTGGCCGGCTCCGAGGCCATGACGTCACGGACGTACCCGGCGATGGGGCGGCCCAGAGAGCGGCGCTCGCCGGTCAGCCGGACCAGGGGGACGCCGGGGTCCCATTCGGTCCAGGAGCGCTCCAGGGCGTGCAGCGCGGAACGGTCGCCCCGGGCGCGGTGGTCAGGACGGACATGGGATGCGGGCTCCTACGTACGGACGAGCAGCCGCGCGCGAGGAGCGCACGCGGCTGACCAAGGCTGTGTCCGGCTCCCGCCGTTGCCGACGGCTCCTTGCGCGTTCTTCGCGCGCGGGCGGCCGTCCTTGACGACACCTTGACACGCACGCCACGGTCACGCCCTCAGGGTCGCGGCGCTGGGTCCCACCAGCGGCAACGAAACCACCATGGTCAGCCCACCCCCCGGCGTGTCCTCCGGCGTCACCGTCCCGCTCATCGCCTCGGTCAACCCCCGAGCCAGTGCGAGCCCCAGCCCGAGCCCCGTGGTGTTGTCGGTGTCCCCCAGCCGCTGAAACGGCTCGAAGAGCCGGTCCCGCCCCGCAGCCGGAAGCCCCGGCCCCCGGTCGACGACCCGCAGCTCGGCCCGGTCACCCAGGGCACTGGCGGTCACCAGAACCTTGGCCCCGGGCGGGCTGTACCGCGCCGCGTTGGTGACCAGGTTGGCGATCACCCGCTCCAGCAGCGGCGGATCGGCCAGCACCGCGGGAATCTCCTCGACGTCCCCCACCTCGACACCGGGCGTGTCCACCAGCGCGGCCGGCAGCACCTCCTCCAGTGCGGTGGGCCGCAGCTTCAGCCTCAGCACCCCCGCCTCCAGCCGACTGAGGTCGAGCAGGTTCTCCACCAGCCGGTTCAGCCTGGCCATGGACTCGTCGGCGGTGGCGAGGAGTTCGTCCCGGTCCTCGGCGGAGAACTCGACATCCCGGCTGCGCAGGGACGCCACGGCAGCCCACCCCGCGGCCAGCGGAGTGCGCAGGTCGTGCCCGACGGCCCGCAGCAGCGCCGTACGCAGCCGGTCGGCGGCCTTCACCGGCTCCACCTCCGCCGCCGCTTCGGCGAGCCGCGCCCGCTCCACCGCGGCCCCGACATGCGCGGCGAAGGCGGCCAGCACCCGCCGTTCCGACGACGGCATGTCGCGCCCGTGCAGCACCAGACAGGCACCGGATCCGGCCGGTACGGCGGTGACGCCGACCGCGTCGGGCGGCTCGTCGAGCAGCTCCACCGAGTCCATGCCGAAGGTCTCCCGGGTGCGTTCGAGCAGCGCCGGGATCGTCTGGCCGCCGCGCACGATGCTGCCCGCGAGGGAGGACATGGTCTCGGCCTCGGCGGTGGCCCGGGCGGCCCGGCGTGACAGCCGCAGCGAGCGGTCGACCACGGCGGCCACCGTGGCGGCCACCACCGCGAACACCGCGAGCGCGAGCAGGGCGTTGGGGTCGTCGAGCGTGAAGGCGCCTATGGGCGGGATGAACCAGTAGTTGAGCAGCAGGGACGCGGTGACGGAGGCGATCACCGCCGAGGCCACCCCGCCTATGCAGGCCACGCCCACCACCGCGAGCAGGAACAGCAGAGCCTCGCTGGTCAGGTTCAGGGTGCCGCGCAGCTGCGCGAGGACGGAGGTGAGCAGCACGGGCAGCACGAGTCCGGCGACCGGCCCCGCGATCAGCCGGGCGTTGGAGAGCGTACGGCGGCGGGACGGCAGCAGTGTGCCGCGGCCGGCCCGCTCGTGGGTGACCCGGTGGACGTCGATGTCGCCGGAGAGCGCGACGACGCTCTCCCCCGTGCCGAGCCCCGTCAGGAACCGCTCCAGGCGCCCGCGTCGGCTCGCGCCGAGGACGAGCTGGGTGGCGTTCTCGGCGCGCGCGAACTCCACGAGCGCGGTCGCGACATCGTCACCGACGACCTGGTGGTAGCTGCCGCCGAGGTCCTCCACCAGCCGCCGCTGCCGGACGAGCGAGGCGTGCGAGGCCCCGGCGGCCAGGCCGTCGCTGCGGGTCACGTGCACGGCGAGCAGGTCCCCGCCGGCCGACCGGGCGGCGATCCGGGCCGCCCGCCGGACGATCGTGTCGCCCTCCGGCCCACCGGTCAGCGCGACCACGACCCGCTCCCGCGTCTCCCACACCCCGCCGATCGCATGCTCGGCGCGATAGCTGTTGAGTGCCTCGTCGACCCGGTCGGCCACCCACAGCAGCGCCAGTTGCCGCAGCGCGGTCAGATTGCCCGGCCGGAAGTAGCTGGCGAGGGCCGCGTCGATCTTCTCGGGCGGGTAGATGTTGCCGTGCGCCATACGGCGGCGAAGCCCCTCGGGCGGGATGTCGACGAGTTCGACCTGCTGGGCCCGGCGTACGACCTCGTCGGGCACCGTCTCGTGCTGCGGCACCCCGGTGATCTTCTCGACCACGTCCTTGAGGGACTCCAGATGCTGGACATTGACGGCGGTGATGACATCGATGCCCGCGGCGAGCAGATCCTCGATGTCCTGCCAGCGCTTGGTGTTGCGCCCGCCGCCTGGGACGTTGCGGTGCGCGAACTCGTCGACGACGGCGACCTGCGGGCGGCGGTCGAGCACCGCGGCGACGTCCATCTCCTCGAACTGCCCGCCTCGGAAGCGGCACTTGGCCCGGGGCACGACCTCCAGACCGTCGAGCATCGCCTCGGTCCGGGGACGTCCGTGGCACTCGGCGAACGCCACCACCACATCGGCCCCTCGGCCGGCCCGGCGCCGCCCCTCATCGAGCATGCGGTACGTCTTGCCCACCCCCGGGGCCGCCCCGATGTAGACCTTCAGCCGTCCGCGCGGTACTTCGTTCATCAGGTCTCAGCGAACCGCGCCCACACCCCTGCGAGCAGGAATCTTGACGCATCCCTGGCGCGTCTCACGTGGACGTTGACACGGTCTTGACTGGAACAGGCACGGCACCGATATTCGCTTGCGCACCGTCATCAATTCGCGCCAACGTCACCTGACCCCAGACGAAGGCAGAGAAGATGACCACGCACCCCCACCCCGTCGACCACGAACTCATCGAGGCCGCGGCCCAGGTCGCGCGCACCCGATGCCGCGGCGACAACCACACCATGGCTGCCGCGGCCCGCGCCCGGGACGGCCGGATCGTGACCGCGGTGAACGCCTACCACTTCACCGGAGGCCCGTGCGCCGAGTTGGTCCTCATCGGCACGGCGGCTGCCCAGGGCGCCTACGAGCTGGACACGATCGTCGCCGTCGGCGACCGTGACCGCGGGGTCGTCCCCCCGTGCGGCCGCTGCCGCCAGGTCCTCCTCGACTACTTCCCGGCCCTGAAGGTCGTCGTCGGTGCGGGCGACCGCCTCCGCACCGTCTCCATCACCGACCTGCTCCCCGAAAGCTACGTCTGGGCCGACCACCAACTCGACGCCGAGCAGACCACGCCACGCGGCACGAGCTGACGCCCCCCGATGTCGCATCCTCGCCCCGCCTCCCCTCGTTGACGGGCTCCTGACGCCCACCCGGCTGCCCTTGACGCGCCCCACACGCGACACGCGACCCGGCCGTATGAGACCCGCAAATTCCTTGCTGAACAGGGCCGTTCGGGCGCGCAGCGCGGCTAGATTCCCTGTCGGCCGCCAAGGAGGCCGGCAACATGATCAACCTCGACTCCAACCCGACCAAGCTCCTCGACACCGTCGAGATCGCCCGACCTCGGCGATCGCCTCCGCGATCATCTTCAACGCCCTGATCATCGTGACCCTGATCCCGCTCGCCCCGCGCGGCGTCCGCTACACCCCCTCGTCGGCACACGACCAGCTGCGCCGCAACCCCCTCCTGTACGGCCTCGGAGGCCTGGTGCTGCCGTTCCCCGGGATCAAGCTCATCGACCTGCTGATCTCCGGGGTACCCGGCCTCGGCTGACCGCGCGTGATGTGCCCGAAAGCCGCCGTGAGGTTGCCCGGTGCCATGCGAGAAGCACTCACACCGTCACGCTGGGTATCTGCCTTCGCCACCCTCGCTCGTGTCCCCCTTTTGCAGTCCAACGGCCGCCCATACACCCCCGGAGCTCGATGATTGACGTGCGACCAGCGCTCACGCGCCCAGTCTTAACGGAAGCTTGACGCCCACGGCCCCTCCATCCGTGGGCCCAGACGTAACGCTCCGCTTACGCTGGTGCCGCCGTCCGCGTGATGGCCGGAATTCCCCGCCGTCCCGCACCTCAGGAGCACGTCGATGGCCACAACCGAACATCCTCCGCCCAGTCGCCTGCGCGCCTGGATGCTGGAGGGCCTGTCCGACATGGGCAAGGGCCAGGCCCGACGGCCGGCGCAGGCCGAGCCGAAGCCGGAGGTCAAGGGCCAGCCCTGGTACCGGGTCATGTGCCTGACCGGCGTCGACTACTTCTCGACCCTCGGCTACCAGCCGGGCATCGCGGCCCTCGCGGCCGGCCTGCTGTCGCCCATCGCCACCATCGTGCTCGTGATCGTCACCCTGGCGGGCGCCCTTCCGGTGTACCGGCGGGTGGCCGAGGAGAGTCCCCACGGCCAGGGCTCGATCGCGATGCTGGAGCGGCTGCTGACCTTCTGGAAGGGCAAGCTCTTCGTCCTGACGCTGCTGGGCTTCGCGGCGACGGACTTCCTGATCACCATCACCCTGTCCGCGGCGGACGCCTCGACCCACCTGGTCGAGAACCCGCACCTGGAAAGCGCCCTGCACGACAAGCAGATGGTGATCACCCTGATCCTGGTGGCGCTGCTCGGCGCGGTGTTCCTCAAGGGCTTCCTGGAGGCGATCGGCGTCGCCGTCGCGCTGGTCGCGAGCTATCTCGCGCTGAACGCCGTCGTGGTGGTCGTCGGCCTGTATCACGTCGTCACCGAGGGCCACGTGGTCGCCGACTGGTCCAACGCCCTCACCGCCGAGCACGGCAACGTCTTCGTGATGATCGGCGTCGCCCTGATCGTCTTCCCCAAGCTCGCCCTCGGCCTCTCCGGCTTCGAGACCGGCGTAGCGGTGATGCCGCACGTCAAGGGCGACCCGGGCGAGACCGAGGAGAACCCCGAGGGCCGTATCCGGGACACCAAGAAGCTGCTCACCGTCGCCGCCCTGATCATGAGCTGCTTCCTGATCACGACGAGCTTCATCACCACGCTGCTGATCCCGGAGAAGGAGTTCGAGCCGGGCGGCGAGGCCAACGGCCGCGCACTCGCCTACCTCTCGCACGAGTACCTCGGCAACGCCTTCGGCACGGTCTACGACGTCTCGACCATCGCCATCCTGTGGTTCGCCGGCGCCTCCGCCATGGCCGGCCTGCTCAACCTGATGCCGCGTTATCTGCCCCGCTACGGCATGGCCCCGCACTGGGCGCGCGCGGTGCGCCCGATGGTCATCGTCTTCACGCTGGTGGGCTTCCTGGTCACCTGGATCTTCGACGCCGACGTCGACGCCCAGGGCGGCGCCTACGCCACCGGCGTGCTGGTGCTGATCAGCTCGGCGGCGATCGCGGTGACCATCGCCGCCCGCAAGGCGGGGCAGCGGAACTGGACCATCGCTTTCGCGGTCATCTCGGTGGTGTTCCTCTACACGACGGTCGTCAATGTCATCGAGCGCCCCGACGGCGTGAAGATCGGCGCCTGCTTCATCGCCGGCATCATCCTCATCTCACTGCTGTCCCGCCTGCTGCGCGCCTTCGAACTGCGCGTGACCGACGTGACCATGGATGACATGGCGGAACGTTTCGTCCGGGACATCGCCAGCCGCAAGATCCGGCTCATCGCCAACGAGCCGGACAGCCGTGACAAGGCCGAGTACCGCGAGAAGATCGAGCAGATCCGCAACGACAACGACCTGCCCGAGCAGGAGGACTTCGTCTTCGTCGAGGTGACGGTCACCGACCCGTCCGAGTTCGAGGCCGGCCTGACGGTACGCGGCGAGGTCATGCACAACCGCTACCGCGTCCTGACCCTGGAGTCCTCCTCCGTCCCCAACGCCCTGGCCGCGCTGCTCCTGCACGTCCGCGACAGCACCGGCTGCATCCCGCACATGTACTTCGAGTGGACCGAGGGCAGCCCCTTCGCCAACTTCCTGCGCTTCTTCCTCTTCGGCCAGGGCGAAGTCGCCCCGGTCACCCGCGAGGTGCTGCGCGAGGCGGAACCGGAGCGCGAGCGCAGGCCACGGGTGCACACCGGCTGAGCACGGTTGCGCAGGGGCTGAACACCGGTGCGCAGGGCGTGAAACGGCCTCGGGCATCAGGATCGCGTCAAGGTTGAACGGTAAGGCGTCAGAGCGCCGTCACGGGCGGTCACTCCGGCGCCGGAGCCCCTTACCGTCTGCACTGTGCAGGGAAGCAGACGGCATGCGACCCCGACCGGCGACCGTCACTGGCGTGGCAGCGCCCGGTTCGCCGCGGGCTGTGCCCTGACCTTCTTCGGTATGACCCTGCTGGTCGACTGGGATGCCCACACCCTGACCCCGCCCCGCGCCCTGCTCTGGCTGGCGATGACCGCCTTGCTGTTCACGATCCTGCTCCCCCGGCGCGTCACCGCGGGCCCGGGCTGGCTCGCGGTGGATGGCCTCGTACGACATCAGGCGGTGCGTACGGACGCACTGGTGGCCGTACGGCAGCACGGCGACGTCTCCGCCTATCTGACCCTGCGCGACGTGGACGGCCGCCGCCTGGATCTGGACCCGCGGATCCTCGTCACCAACCCCCTGCTGTGGCACGAGCTCGACACCGGGGTACGCCGCTCACGCGCCGGCGGAACGCTCCTCGAAGGCATCGACGTACTGGAGCGGCTGCGGCACCAGATCGACGACGCGACGGCGCGGGCGGTGCTCCGGGCGTCGGGCATCTACTGAACGCCGCGCGCCGGGCAGGACGTACCACGCCCAACGGCCAACCCCCCACCGGCAGTTTCCCGACCCCTGCCCCTATCGTGACGGCCATGCACTCCTACACGATCGGCCAGGCGGCGCGGCTGCTCGGCGTGAGCCCCGACACCGCCCGCCGCTGGGCGGACGCGGGCCGGGTGGCGACCCACCGCGACGAGACCGGACGGCGTCTCATCGACGGCAAGGACCTCGCCGCGTTCTCGGTCGAACTCGCCAGGTCCGGCAGCGGCGAGGAGGAGACCTCGTACACCTCGGTCCGCAACGCCTTCCCCGGCATCGTCACCGCCATCAAACTCGGCGACGTCGCCGCCCAGGTCGAGATCCAGGCCGGCCCGCACCGCCTGGTCTCCCTCCTGACCCGGGAGGCGGTCGAGGAACTGAACCTGGAGGTGGGCATGGAGGCCACCGCCCGTGTGAAGTCGACGAACGTCCACATCGACCGCGCGTGACCGGCACAGCACACCCGGCGCACTACGGTAGGGACCAGCAGCCGCAAACCCCCTCAAACCCCCACCGTCTGCGAGGCGCCCCATGAGCCTGAGCATCCGCAACCAGCTCCCCGGCACGATCACCGCCATCACCTCCGGCGAGGTCATGGCGACCGTCAAGGTCCGCCTCGCCGGCGGCCAGGAACTCACCGCGGCCATCACCCTGGAGGCCGTCGAGCACCTCGGCCTGACCACGGGAACCCCCGTGTACGCGCTGGTGAAGGCGACGGAGATCTCCCTCGCCACCGCCCCGGTCAAGGGTCTGTCCATCCGCAACCAGCTCCCGGGCACGGTCACCGGCATCACCACGGGCGGCGCGATGGCGTCGGTGAAGATCGCCGTGGAGGGCGCCGACCTGACGGCGGCCATCACCAGGGACGCCACCGACGACCTGGCCCTCTCCCCCGGGGCTCCCGTGGTCGCGCTGGTCAAGGCGACAGAGGTGGCACTGACGACCGCGTGACGGGTGTGACGCCATGACAAGGGGCTCCGCCCGGCCGCACATGGCTGGGCGGAGCCCCTTCAATCAGCTGTCCCGTGACCGTCAGCCCTCGTAGGCGTCCATCGGCGGGCAGGAGCACACCAGGTTCCGGTCGCCGAAGGCCTGGTCGATCCGGCGCACCGGCGGCCAGTACTTGTCGGCGGCCGACACTCCGGCCGGGAACACGGCGTCCTCACGGCTGTACGCGTGCTCCCACTCCCCGCCCAGCGCGTCGGCGGTGTGCGGGGCGTTCCGCAGCGGGTTGTCGTCGGCCGGCCACTGACCCGCCGCGACCTTCTCGATCTCCGCACGGATGGCGATCATCGCGTCGCAGAACCGGTCGAGTTCGGCCAGGTCCTCGGACTCGGTCGGCTCGATCATCAGCGTCCCGGCCACCGGGAACGACATCGTCGGCGCGTGGAAGCCGTAGTCGATGAGCCGCTTGGCCACGTCGTCGACGCTCACTCCGGTCGCCTTGGTCAGCGGCCGCAGATCGATGATGGACTCGTGCGCGACGAGGCCGCCCGGGCCGTTGTAGAGCACCGGGTAGTGCGGCTCCAGCCGCTTGGCGACGTAGTTGGCGGACAGCACGGCCACCTGCGTGGCCCGCTTGAGCCCCTCGCCGCCCATGAGCCGGACATACGCCCACGAGATCGGCAGGATCCCGGCGGAACCCCAGGGCGCGGCCGAGATCGGGCCGACGCCCGTCTCCGGCCCGGCGGCGGGCTGCAGCGGGTGGTTCGGCAGATACGGCGCCAGGTGCGCCCGCACACCCACCGGGCCCACTCCCGGACCGCCACCGCCGTGCGGGATGCAGAAGGTCTTGTGCAGGTTCAGATGCGAGACGTCACCGCCGAAGTGCCCCGGCTTGGCAAGCCCCACCAGGGCATTGAGGTTGGCGCCGTCGACGTACACCTGGCCACCGGCCTCGTGGACCTGCGCGCAGATGTCGGCGACATGCTCCTCGAACACTCCGTGCGTCGACGGGTACGTGATCATCAGCACCGACAGCTCGTCGCGGTACTGCTCGATCTTGGCCCGCAGATCGTCGACGTCGATCTCGCCGTCCCCGGCGGTCTTCACGACGACGACCTTCATGCCGGCCATCACGGCGCTGGCGGCGTTGGTGCCGTGCGCGGAGGACGGGATGAGGCACACGGTCCGCTGCTCATCGCCGTTGGCCCGGTGGTACCCGCGTACCGCGAGCAGCCCGGCCAGCTCACCCTGCGACCCGGCGTTCGGCTGCAACGACACCTTGTCGTAGCCGGTGACCTCGGCGAGACGTTCCTCCAGCTCACGGATGAGCGTCAGATAGCCCTGCGCCTGCTCGGCGGGCGCGAAGGGGTGCAGCTGCCCGAACTCCGGCCAGGTGACCGGCTCCATCTCGGTGGTCGCGTTGAGCTTCATCGTGCAGGACCCCAGCGGGATCATGCCGCGGTCGAGCGCGTAGTCCCGGTCGGCCAGCCTGCGCAGGTAACGCAGCATCGCCGTCTCGGAACGGTACTGGTGGAAGACGGGGTGCGTGAGGTACTCGTCGCCGCGCAGCAGCGCACCCGGCAGCGTGTCCTCGGCCTCCGCGTCCAGCGCGTCGATGTCCCCCTCGACCCCGAACGCCGTCCATACGGCGCCCAGGCAGGCCCGCGTGGTGGTCTCGTCGCAGGCGATGGACACGTGGTCGGCGTCGACTAGACGCAGGTTCACGCCGTTCTGCCGGGCAGCGGCCACGATGTCGGCGGCCTTCGAGGGCACCCGCACGGTGAGCGTGTCGAAGTAGGAACCGTGCACGACCTCGACGCCGCCGGCCGCGAGCCCCGCGGCGAGGATCGAGGCGTACCGGTGGGTCCGCCGGGCGATGCCCTTGAGCCCCTCGGGCCCGTGGTACACGGCGTACATCCCGGCCATCACGGCGAGCAGCACCTGAGCGGTACAGATGTTGCTGGTCGCCTTCTCACGCCGGATGTGCTGCTCACGCGTCTGCAGGGCCAGCCGGTACGCCTTGTTCCCGTCGGCGTCCACCGACACGCCCACGAGCCGCCCGGGCAGGCTGCGCGCGAACTTCTCCTGTACGGCCATGTAGCCGGCGTGCGGCCCACCGAAGCCCATCGGCACACCGAACCGCTGCGTCGTCCCCACGGCGATGTCCGCCCCGAGCTCACCGGGCGACTTCAGCAGCGTGAGCGCGAGCAGATCGGCGGCCACGGTCACGAGGGCGCCGAGCTCATGGGCCTGGTCGATGACGGCCTTGATGTCCCGTACGACACCGGAGGCGCCCGGGTACTGCAGGAGCACGCCGTTGATCTCACGCGAGGCGACCTCGGCCGGGATGCCCTCGCTGAGGTCGGCGACGACGACCTCCACGCCGGTCGGCTCGGCGCGGGTCTCGATCACGGCGATGGTCTGCGGAAGCACATCCTGGTCGACCAGGAACAGCCCCTTCTTGTTCTTGCCCATACGCCGGGACAGGGCCATGGCCTCGGCGGCGGCGGTTCCCTCGTCGAGCAGGGAGGCCCCGGAGGTCGGCAGCCCGGTGAGGTCGGCGACCACGGTCTGGAAGTTCAGCAGGGCCTCAAGCCGCCCCTGCGAGATCTCGGGCTGGTACGGCGTGTAGGCGGTGTACCAGGCCGGGTTCTCCATGACATTGCGCAGGATGACCGGCGGCGTGAAGGTCCCGTAGTACCCGAGCCCGATCATCGAGTCCAGCACCTGGTTGCGATCGGCGAGCGACCGCAGCTCGGCCAGCACCTCGGCCTCGGTACGCGCCCCCGGCAGGGCAAGGGAATCGGCGTTCTTGATCACATCCGGCACCGCGGCGGCCGTGAGCTCGTCCAGCGAGCCGTATCCGACGTGGGCGAGCATCTTGGCCCGAGCCTCGTGATCAGGACCAATATGACGCTGCTCGAAGGGGATCCCCTGTTCGAGCTCGGAAAGCGGAATGCGATGGGCGGTCATTACGGAGGCCTCCTGGTCTGACACGACCTTCGAGGGGCACCACGGTGCGGGTACCCGTACGGCCTCCCCCTCTGTCATCTCAACCTGAGAGCTTCACCGGGTCTGCCCGAGGGCGCCCGGCTTTCACCGTCGGTGAGAGCGGAAGCCGTCGACACCCGCCCTGCTTTCCAGAGTGACCTCGTCCGTGCGGTACGTGAGCCTGAGAGATTCCGGGGAGGATTTGCTCCTTCGGCGCCTCCGATGATGTCCGGAGGACTCTCCCGCACGGGGTCAGCAGCCGCTAGAAAGCCTACCAGCGAGGTCAACGCACGGACCTTCGAGTGGCCGCTCTCACCAATCTGCCCTTTCGTTGTGCTTACGGATGAGTTGCGACCAAGTGGAGGGCCCGTGCAGACCGACATCGATCCGCGCAATCTGATCGGCCGCAAGGCCTTCGACCGCAACGGCACCAAGATCGGCACCATCGACGAGGTCTATCTCGACGACGCGACGGGAGTACCGGAGTGGGCGGCCATACGCACCGGCCTGTTCTCCCGGGACGCCTTCGTCCCCCTGGAGCCCAGCGAGCTGGTGGAGGGCACCCTCCACGTCCCCTTCGAACGCGCCCTGATCAAGGACGCCCCCGACTTCGGCGTAGGCCGCCACCTCTCCCCCGAGCAGGAACTCCAGCTCTACCACCACTACGGCCTGGACGTAGTGGCCCCGCCCCCACCCCCCGACCGAGACTTCGGCAACCTGGCAGGCCCCGAATCCCCGGACAACAACAACCCCACGACCCCCCACCGCTGAGGCTCCACGGTGCTAGGCCCCACACCGCTAAGCCCTCACAGTGCTGGGGCCCCACACCGCTGAGGCCCCACACCGAGGGCTCCCGTTCACCGGCCCCACCCCCAGCCGGCAATGCCGCCAACAGCCATACCCTCAAGCCGACCTCACCCACATCCGCCCCACCCACCAGGCCACGCCGCTGAGCCACAACCGAAGCCGACCCCGCCTCATAGCGGGCACCCACCTACCAGGCGTGGCCACCCCTACTCCACATCGACGACCAGCCCGGGTACCAAGGCGACCAGCCCGGCTGCCCAGCAGAGACCCACCCACCACACGACACCAGCAGCCGCCGAGGCAGCCGCGCCCCAACACACACCGCAGAGCCGACACACCCACCCAACCCAGCTGCGGGCAGTCGTGCCGCTGGGGCGGCACGGGTGGGCGCAGCGGCACCCCGCAAGCGCGGGCGAGCGTCCCACCCCCTCAGCAACCCCAACGCCGGGCGAGCCACAACCAACCCCACGCCCACCAAGCCCCCACAACCACGCGCCTACCCAGACACCGCAGGCGCCTCCCCCACGCCCCCACCATCCGCTCCCGCACTCACAACCCCACCAGCCCCAGATCCCCCAGAGCTCCCAGATCTCCCAGATCCCACCACCGTTCCAGGCCCCCCAGATCCCGCCTCCACCAACGGCAACGGATCCGCCGCCTCCAACCCCGGATCATCAACCCGAAACGTCCGCACCCGCCCCGGCTCAGACCCAGGCGTCTCAAACCGCACAGTCACCCGCCCCAGCCCACTCCCCTGCACCCACCCATGCCCGTACTCGGCATGCCGCACATCGTGCCCCGCGACCCACCGCCGCTCGACAGGCACAACCTCCCGCTCCTCCGCAGGCTCCTCGTGCTCCCCCTCCCGCTCCCCCTCGCCCTCCCTCGCATGCTGCTCCCGCTCCCCAGCCGCCTGCGCGAACAGATCCTCCTGTGTGTAGTCGGCGAGCCCGCTCACCCCGACCCCCAGCAGCCGCACGCCCCCCGTCGTGTCCACGGAATCCAGCAGCCGGGCAGCAGCCTCCCGCACGACAGCCGGATCATCCGTGGGCCCCCGCAACGTCTCGGACCGAGTCAACGTCGAGAAGTCGTACCGCCGCACCTTCAGCACAATGGTCCGCCCGGACAATCCCGCCCCCCGCAACCGCCGCACACAACGGTCGGCGAGCCGCTGCACCTCCATCCCCACCCGAACCCGATCGTGAATGTCCACGTCATACGTGTCCTCGACCGACACCGACTTGGCCTCCCGCTCGGCCACCACGGGCCGATCGTCATGGGCCAGCGCCATCGCGTGCAGCGCATGCCCATGCGCCTTCCCCAGCAGCCGTACGAGCTCGTCCTCCCCCGCCTCGGCGATCTCCTCAACCGTGTGGATCCCGGCCCGCCGCAGATGGTCCCCCGTCGCAGGCCCCACTCCCGGCAGAATCCGCACGGACATAGGCCCGAGCAACGCCCGCTCGGTCCCCGGCTCGATCAGCACCAGCCCATCCGGCTTGGCCTCCTCAGAGGCGATCTTCGCGAGCATCTTGGACGCGGCCAGCCCCACCGACCCGGCAAGCCCGGTAGCCGCACGTATGTCGGCACGCAGCTTCGCCCCCACCAGCCGCGCAGACCGCTCGTCCCAGGCCGCTTCCCCGGCCTCCAGATCCACGAACGCCTCGTCCAGGCTCAGCGGCTCCACCAGCGGCGACAACTCCCGTAGCAGCCCCATGACCTGATCGCTGATGTCACGGTAGATCCCGAAGCGCGGCACGAGATACGCGGCATTCGGCGCCAGCCGACGCGCCTGTCCCATGGGCATCGCCGAGTGGACCCCGAAGACCCGAGCCTCGTAGGACGCGGTGGCGACCACTCCACGCGGCCCGAGCCCGCCCACGATCACGGCCTTCCCGCGCAGGCTCGGCTTGGATGCCTGCTCCACCGAGGCGTAGAAGGCATCCATGTCGAGATGCAGGATCGTGGGCGCGTTTCTCACATCTCCGATGCTGCCTCACGCCACTGACAATGCCCTGCTACGACTGCCTGGGCCTGTGACCGACTGCCCGCCGTCCGCCGAGATCTCGCCGGCACACTCACCCGCCCGCCGGCCGCGAGGCACCTCGGCGAAGCCCGCTCAGCCCGCCCGATTACGCCGCCGAGCCAGCTCGTCCGCCGGATTGTTCCCGACCAGCGTCTCCCCGGTGTCGATCCGCTCCCCGTGGAGCTGCGACAACGCACTCTCGACGTCCCGCCACACCACACCCACGGCGATCCCGAAGATCCCCTGCCCACCCTGGAGAAGCGCGTGCACCTCATCCGGCGAAGTGCACTCGTACACCGTCGCGCCGTCGCTCATCAGCGTCATGCGCTCCAGATCCCGAAAGCCCCGCTCCCGCAGATGCTGCACGGCGGTACGGATGTTCTGCAGCGACACACCGGTGTCGAGGAAGCGCTTGACGATCTTCAGGACGACGACGTCCCGGAAGCTGTACAGCCGCTGTGTCCCCGACCCGTACGCGGGCCGCACGCTCGGCTCGACTAGGCCGGTGCGCGCCCAGTAGTCCAGTTGCCGATAGGTGATGCCGGCGGCCGCACAAGCCGTCGGACCGCGATAACCGATCTCCTCGGTCGCCATGGACGCCGCCCCTCCGCCGCTGCTAGGCACGGCCGTCGGTCGCTGCGGGGCGTGATCGGCCGCGCTGCCCGGCTGGGGGTATCCCCTGCTCGAACGCAGTTGAGAGCTCGGGGGAGGGTACGGACCGCCATCCCCGAGACTGCGCCCGGGGGCACCCCCACCCGTACCGTCGCCGCTGCTTCTCACGCCGACCTCCGTCCTTGACCTGCCTTCTCGACGGTAGGCAGTCACCAGGGGTGCGTCAACGATCGCCACACTCGGCACGCCGAGTGATAATCACCCTGAGAGTGGTTTCCCGTACCCCACCGCGGGGAAAGGCTAGCCGAATGTGCTCGGAGCAGGCTTCAGGACGCTCTCACTCGCCGCTGGCAAATGCCGGCATTTGAGTCGCAACCGGCTGTTGACCGCCCCGTCACGCATCGCGAGTCCCGCGGGCCGCCCACGCCGCCTCACTGACTGCTGGTGCCGAAGTCCTCGGGCGAGATCTGGTCGAGGAACTCGCGGAACTTCTCCACCTCGTCCTCCTGCTCGTCCGGGATCGCGATACCCGCGTCGTCGAGCACCCCGTCGCTGCCGTAGATCGGCGTTCCGGTGCGCAGGGCCAGCGCTATGGCATCGGACGGACGCGCGCTCACCTCGACGCCGCTGGCGAAGACCAGCTCGGCGTAGAAGACGCCCTCACGCAGGTCCGTGATGCGTACTTCGGTGAGCTCCTGGCCGACGGCCTCCAGCACGTCCTTGAACAGGTCGTGGGTCAGCGGTCGCGCGGGGGCCATGCCCTGCTGGGCGAAGGCGATCGCCGTCGCCTCCCCCGGCCCGATCCAGATGGGGAGGTAACGGTCGCCTCCCACTTCGCGCAGGAGCACGATCGGTTGGTTGGAGGGCATTTCGACCCGGACACCTACGACATCGAGCTCGTTCACACAGCAACCCTAGGCCGTGCTCGGGATGTTTGGGTAGTCGGGCCGAGAACGGGTGGCCGATCCGGTCTCCCCGCACCTGCCCGGCTCAGGGCAGCCGCACCCCGAGCGCGGTCTGCACGAGCGCGGCGTGCAGCTTCACGGTCAGCCCCGCCAGCTCCTTCGCCCGGGCCTCGGCATGGGCCCTGGTCTGCGGATTGCGATGCCGCTTCAGCGGTGCCACGACCTGGTCCACGAGCCCGGCCTCCCGGTCGGCGGCGGCCTTCATCACCCGAAGATGCCTTGGCTCGATCCCGAACCGCCCCAGCTCGGCGACGATCGAGGCCACGGTGACCGCCTCCGCGTCGTACACCCCCTCCGGCAGCGCCGTGATCAGGCCGTACGACTCCCATTCCGTCAGCTCCTGCTCGCCGATCCCGGCGGCGACGAGCAGCTCGGCCCGCCGTATCCGGGCCGGCGTGGGCTCCTCGACGGGCTCCAGGCCGGTTTCGCCGTCGCGCTGACGGCACACGGTGGGCAGTGGGGCGGCCTCGCCGCGCTCCATGGCGTCCATGTGCTCGCGGATGACCTTGAGCGGCAGATAGTGGTCCCGCTGCATCCGCAGTACATGCCCGAGCCGCTCGATGTCCTGCGCACTGAACTTGCGGTACCCCGAGGGGGTCCGCTGCGGCTCGACCAGGCCCTCGGACTCCAGAAAGCGGATCTTGGAGATGGTGATGTCAGGGAACTCGTCGCGCAGCACGTTCAGGACCGTGCCGATGCTCATCAGCCGACTGTCCGTGGCGGCGGCGCCGTGCCCGGCACCGCCGCTCGGTGTTTTCAGCATGGACCTTCCCTGGGTCTCCCCGGACGGGCTCCGGGGGAGGGTCAGTAGCCCCGCTGGCTTGCGTAGAAGACCAGCCGGTACTTGCCGATCTGCACCTCGTCACCGTTGTTCAGAGCGACCTGGTCGATCCGCTCGCGGTTGACGTACGTGCCGTTCAGACTGCCGACGTCGGCCACCGTGAACGAGCCGTCCTGAGCGCGACGGAACTCCACGTGCCGACGCGAGACCGTCACGTCGTCCAGGAAGATGTCGCTCTGCGGGTGGCGACCGGCGGTGGTCAGGTCGCCGTCCAGGAGGAAGCGGCTGCCCGAGTTCGGCCCGCGGCGCACCACGAGCAGCGCGGAGCCCAGCGGCAGCGCGTCGACGGCCGCCTGGGCCTCGGGAGACAGCGCCGGGATCGGCGTCTGACCGGTGGCCTCGGCGTCGTAGGCCTCAAGACCGGAGATGGAGATCGTGGAGGTCGTCTCGGACGGACGCTCGGGCACGCCACCGGCCCGCAGCGGCGCTCCGCAGTTGGAGCAGAAGCGGCTGTTCTCCGCGTTGCGGTTACCGCACCTCGTACACACCAGGGCCGACATCGGGGAAAACCCTCCACCCGTACTTGAGGTTGACGGTTGCCCGAAACCTATGCCGCCGGACTGGCCAGGGTCAACCGACGGCGCGCCCTGACCTCCGGAAATGTCGCCGCCCGGACCAGCGACCTGGTCCCTGAACAGCGGGCGCTGACCCTCGTCGTCACCCTGTGCGCGATGACGAGCGGTCGCGTTGTCGCTGCCCTCTCGCGCGCTCTTGCCGAACAACTTCGCAAACAACTTCACGGGCGATTCCCCTTGACCGAAACAGACCCGCCCGTGGGGCAGGACGAACCCTGACTGCACTCTCTGACCGACCCGGACATCTTCACAACGTCCGTCTCCACCAGACAGTTTCCACCACGCACCACCCATTCGGTGCGCCGACCCCCCGCAACCTCATGCCCTGGCCGGACGTCCCCCATGCACCGCCGGTTCACTGGGAGGACGACCGAGCGTAGTCAGGCCGCTTCGCTGCTCGCAAGGCGTCCACAACGATCTTGTCCGACCGCTCGATGGTCACGGTGGCCTGCTCCTTCTCAAGAGTCTGCACCACGCCTCCAGGGATGTTGAGCGCCGGTTCGAGGTCCTGCGGCTTGCCGATGACCTTGAAACGATAGGGGGCGTTGATCTTGTTCCCGTCGACACTCACGCCGTTGCCGGCATCCGTCAGATAGGTGCCGGCGACGACGCGTACGTCGTTCACCTGGATCGCCTCCGCGCCGGCCGCGCGCAGCTCCTGGATCGCGTCGAGCAGCATGTCCGCCTCGACCGTCCCCTTCGTGTCGTCGATGGTCATCGTGACGCCAGGTCCCTGCGCAGCCACGGTGCCCGCCAGAATGCCGAGTTGCCTCTCCTTCTCGACCGTCTGCTTGCGGGCCTCCTCGGCCTGGTTCGAGCTGTTCTCCAGCTCGTCGCGCTGTTTCTCAAGACCTTGCTTCTCGTCCTCAAGACGCTGAGTACGGTCATCCAGTTCATCGAGGATGCGAACCAGATCTTCCTGACGTGCGCCACGCAGCGCGCTGTCACCGTCGCTGTTCGACGCCACCTGGACGGCCAGGCCGAAACCGAGGCCGAACAGCAGCAGGGCGACGATGAGTTGGGCCCGCGTGACCCTCGGCGGCCACAGCCCCTGCGCGAGCCGCTGCCGCCCGGTCAGCCCGGTCCCCTCCTCCTCGGGAGCCTTCGCGGGCTCGGCAGCGGCGGCGGGCACCTCCTCGGGCAGCTCCTTGCGCAGCCTGTTCTCGCGTGTCTCGTCCTGGGGCGTCTCGTCCTGGTTGCTCATCGGCCTCACGCCCGGAACACGTGCCGGCGGATCGCCGCGGCGTTGGAGAAGATCCGGATGCCGAGCACCACGACCACACCGGTGGACAGCTGGGCGCCCACGCCCAACTTGTCGCCCAGGAAAACGATCAGCGCGGCCACGACCACGTTGGACAGAAACGACACGACGAAGACCTTGTCGTCGAAGATGCCGTCGAGCATGGCCCGCAGACCTCCGAAGACGGCGTCGAGAGCCGCCACGACGGCGATCGGCAGGTAAGGCTCGACGACCGCCGGAACCTCAGGCCGGACCAAAAGTCCGGCCACGACTCCCACGACGAGGCCCAGTACGGCGATCACGATGTGCCCTTCTCGGTTTTCTCGGTGTTCGGCTGTGCTGTACGTACGATCACGCTCGGGGCGGCGGGCAGCCGGAGGTCGTCCTGCGCGGAAATGCTGGTCCTGATCCCGAAGTTCTCCTGCAGGGCGTGCAGATACAGCCCGTCGGCGCTGTCCTGGAACCTGGTGCTCAGCCGCTCACCGTCCCCCACCGCGAGCACCGTGTACGGCGGAACCAGCGGCTTGTTGTCGACCAGTATCGCGTCACCCGCGGCCCTGATCGCCGACAGGGCGGTCAGCCGCTGCCCGTTGATCGAGATCGCCTCGGCGCCCGACTCCCACAGCCCGTTGACCACCCGCTGCATGTCACGGTCACGGACCCGCCCGGTGTCGGAGAACCCGGATGAACCGCGGGGCTCGCCGTCGCTGCCCGTGGAGGCTTCCTTGGCGTCGTTCACGACCAGCTTCACTCCGGGCCCGTGCACCTCGACAGCACCCGACAGGATGCCCACCAGCTCCGCCTGATCACTGTGTCCGGTCGTCTTCAGCGCCTCACGCTGCCGCGCGCTCACATCGTCGCGCAGCTTGTCCACGGTCTCCTCCAGCTGGTCCGCCGCCGTGGTCTCACGGTCGATGCGGTCGACCAGCTCCTCGCGCTCCTTGGCCATGGCCGGCGCCGCGACCCTCGCCTGCGCCGCTCCCACGGTCACCACCAGCGCCGCGAGCACCAGACCGGCCGCGAGCCCGAGCTTCGCCCTCAGGGTCTTCGGCAGTCCCCCGTCACCTGCGGCTTTCTTCCGCTCTGCCGCCTCGGCGTACCCGTCGTCGAGGCTGTGGTCCATGACGTTGGTGAGCAGCGACATGGACGCGTCCGGACGCGAGGGGGGCGTAGGTGTGCTCCGAACGGGGGGCTGCGGCATGCCGCACATCGTCGCACGTTGCGACCACTACCTCCGAATGGCCCCACCGGCGTGCCGAACAGGCCCCCTTACGGGACACCTGTCCGGCACGCGCGCGCGTACTTGCTCCCTCAGCGCCCGGCGCTGTCCACGACCGCCGACCACTCGTCGAGCAGGGCCTGCGCGGACGCGTCGTCGGGCCCCTCGGCCCACAGATGGGTGACCGCCTCGGCAGGGTCGGGCAGCACCATCACCCAGCGCCCGTCGGTCTCCACGACCCGTACACCATCAGTGGTGTCGACAAAGCGATCTCCGGCCGCCTCGACGACCCGTCGCATCACCAGGCCCTTGACGGCCCAGGGAGTCGCGAGATCCCGCTTGATGACATGCGCCCGCGGAATCCGCGCGTCGATCTGGCTGAGCGTGAGCTGAGTACGCGCCACCAGCCCGATCAACCGCACGAAGGCCGCCGTACCGTCGAAGACACTGCTGAACTCCGGGACGATGAACCCGCCCTTGCCGTCACCACCGAAGATCGTCGTGTCATCGCGACCGACCCTGGTCAGATCGTCGGGCGAGGTCGTCGTCCACTCCACCTGCGTCCCGTGATACGCCGCCACCTGCTCGGCGATCCTCGTGGTGGTCACCGGCAACGCCACCCGCCCGCTACGCCGCTCCGCGGCCACCAGGTCGAGCATGACCAGCAGGGCCCTGTCGTCCTCGACGATCCGCCCCTTCTCGTCCACCAGGGACAACCGCTCACCGACGGGATCGAATCGCACCCCGAACGCCGCCCGCGCCGACGCCACGATCTCGCCGAGCCGCACCAACCCCGAGCGCCGCGTATCCGCCGACTCCGTGGGCCTGGACTCGTCCAGACCCGGATTGATGGTCAGCGAATCCACCCCGAGCTTGCCGAGCAGACTGGGCAGCACGAGCCCGGCGCTGCCGTTCGACGCATCGACGACGACCTTCAGGCCCGAATCCGAAATCCCGGTCGTATCGACATTCCGCAGCAACGACCCGGTGTACGAGTCGAAGACACTCGCCGGAAAATGCAGATCCCCGATCTCCCCGGGGAACGCCCGCCGGTACTCCTGCCGCGCGAACACCCGATCCAGCTTCCGCTGACTGGCCTGCGACAGGTCAGCACCCTGCCCGTCGAAGAACATGATGTCCACGGAATCCGGCACCCCGGGCGTGGTCCGGATCATGATCCCGCCGGCACTACCCCGCGCGGTCTGCTGCCGCGCCACGGGCAGCGGTACGTTCTCCAAGTCGCGTACGTCGATGGCGCTCGCCTGCAGCGCGGAGATGACCGCCCGCTTCAGCGCCCGAGCACCACGGGAGTGGTCGCGGGCCGTGGTGACCGTCGAGCCCTTCTTCAGGGTCGTCGCATAGGCGCCGGCGAGGCGTACGGCGAGCTCCGGCGTGATCTCCACGTTCAGGATTCCGGACACGCCACGGGCGCCGAAGAGATGCGCCTGGCCCCTCGACTCCCAGATCACCGAGGTGTTGACGAAGGCGCCGGCCTCGATGGTCTTGAACGGGTAGACCCGCACATTGCCCTGAACGATCGATTCTTCACCGATCAGGCACTCATCCCCGATGACCGCGCCGTCCTCGATCCGGGCCGCACGCATGATGTCGGTGTTCTTCCCGACGACACAGCCACGCAGATTGCTGTGCTGCCCGACATACACGTTGTCGTGCACGACAGACTTGTGCAGAAAGGCTCCGCTCTTCACGACGACGTTCGAGCCGACGATGGTGTGCTCCCGGATTTCCGCTCCGGACTCAACCTTCGCGTAGTCCCCGATGTAGAGAGGCCCTCGGAGAACGGCATCGGGATGCACCTCCGCGCCCTCCGCCACCCACACCCCCGGGGAGATCTCGAAGCCGTCGATCTCGACGTCGACCTTGCCCTCCAGGACGTCGGCCTGCGCCTTCACATAGCTCTCGTGAGTACCGACATCCTCCCAATAGCCCTCGGCGACAAACCCAAAGACCGGCTTGCCCTCCTTCATGAGCTGCGGGAAGACATCGCCGGACCAGTCCACGGGCACATCGGGCTCGACATAGTCGAAGACCTCGGGCTCCATGACATAGATGCCGGTGTTCACGGTGTCCGAGAAGACCTGCCCCCAGGTCGGCTTCTCCAGGAAGCGCTCGACCTTGCCTTCCTCATCGACGATGGTGATGCCGAATTCCAGCGGATTGGGCACACGCGTCAGACAGACCGTGACCAGCGCACCCTTTTCCTTGTGGAAATTGATCAGCTCGGTGAGGTCGAAGTCGGTCAGCGCATCACCGGAGATGACGAGGAAAGCATCGTCCTTCAACGCCTCCTCGGCGTTCTTGACACTTCCAGCGGTTCCGAGTGGCTTCTCCTCGTTGGCATAGCTGAGCTCCATTCCGAGCTCTTCACCGTCACCGAAGTAGTTCTTGACCAGTGAGGCCAGGAACTGGACGGTAACGACGGTTTCACTGAGGCCATGCCTTTTGAGCAGCCGCAGAACGTGCTCCATGATCGGCCGGTTGGCCACCGGCAGGAGCGGCTTGGGCATGCTTGAGGTCATGGGGCGCAGGCGTGTGCCTTCGCCCCCGGCCATCACGACGGCCTTCATGTCGGAAGCGTCCTCCTCGAAGAGACGACGGTCTAGCCGACTTCACCCGTCCAGATTGTCCCGCACTTTTCCGTCGCGGGCCATCGAGCGCTACGCCCGCTTCAATCCGCGAGTTCAATCGGCCATGGCGTCCGCACGGACTAGGCGGCGGACCTGTACCACGTAGAGGACTCCTGCCCACCAGTACAGCGTCGTACCCCATCCGGCGAACGCCCATCCGAAAATAGCAGCGAGTGACGGGATCCAACCACTTCCGTCACTGAGCAGCAACAACGGGAAGGCGTACATCAGGTTGAAGGTGGCCGCCTTCCCGAGGAAGTTCACCTGCGGCGGCGGATAGCCATGGCGCCTGAGGATGCCCACCATCACCAGCAGAACCAGCTCTCGCGCCAGAAGTACAGCGGTCAACCAGACAGGCAGAATCTCGCGCCAGGTGAGACCGACCAAAGTCGAGAGAATGTAGAGCCGGTCGGCCGCGGGATCGAGCAGCCGGCCAAGGCTGCTGACCTGGTTCCAACGCCGGGCGAGCTTGCCGTCCAGGTAGTCACTGACGCCGCTCAGAGCCAGCACCAGAAGCGCCCAGCCGTCGCTATCCGGCCCGCCGAACTCGGGCCTGAGAATCAGCCACAGGAACAGCGGCACGCCAAGCAGCCGCGCCATGCTGAGGATGTTGGGGATGGTGAGGACCCGGTCCGTCTGGACACGGGTCTCCTGGACCTCCACCCGGGGGCCTCCTGTGGGAAACGTACCTACGATGCTCCCTGACCCTACCTCAACGCAAAAAAGCTCTGGCGCGTTGGGGGTTTTGCCAATAGCCCGAGCTCGAAAATGTGTTAGGGGGTGTGCTACACCTGTGTCGTATTAACAAAAGACGCAGCCGCCGACAAAGCCAGAGTATATCACGGGGGGCGCCCTAGCAAT
>NZ_JBHYJA010000053.1:0-78826 GCF_042740355.1 Streptomyces sp. NPDC059010 | reverse complement strand
TTGTTTCATCTCGCGGGGGGGGCGCGGGGCGCGGGGGTGGGGGGGGGGGGGGGGGGTGGGGGGGGGTGGGGCGTGGCCGCGCGCGGACGGCGGGCGGTGTGTGCCCGCCGCCTGGGCGGGCCGCCGCCCGGCGACCGCGCGGCCGTACTCCGCGCGGAAGACGGCCTCGACGTCCGGGACCGTCACCGGTCCTCGGCCTCGCCCATGAACGGCCGCACCTCGATCGGCAGGGTGGTCGCCAGGGCCAGCCTGCGGCCCCACTCCAGGGCGGCGTCCAGGTCGGGTGCCTTGATCAGGCTGATGCCGCCGAGCATCTCCTTGCCCTCGGCGTACGGCCCGTCGGTGACCAGGACGTCGCCGTCACGGGGCCGCAGCACGGTGGAGGACTCCGGGCCGTGCAGTCCCCCGGCGAACACCCAGGCGCCCGCCTCGCGCAGCTCCCGGTTGAGGGCGTCGAGGTTCTTCTCGATCTCTCCGAGGACCTCCGGGGCGGGCGGCTCCTCGACCGGCTGCATCACATTGAGCAGGTAGTACTTCATGACGGCCTCCTCGGGCGTCGGTGGTGGCGTCGTGGCGGTCTCTCACCTCCTACACGAACGGCCCGCCCCCGGATCGACACCCACGGGCCGACACCGCGCGGATTTTCCGGAGAGCGTCTCCGCTTACATCGTCATGAACCCGTCGACCTCTACACATAAAGAAGAAATAAGCGCAGAATGACCCTAGGCGGCGCCAACCGCACACCGCACCAGACGCGGTCAGGCCTGCGAGTCAAAGGAGACGAGTCATGGCCAACGTCTCGCCCACCAGAGGTGACATAACCAGCCACCCCGATGTATCCGAAATGCGGGATCGCTACGCCCGCATGCTCGGGGGTCGTGATGTGACGCTGCTGGACGGACCGGTGTTCCTGCTCGGTCTGTACTGCGCCGTGTCCCCCTGGATACTCCACTACACGACGAGCCAGCCCGCACTCGTGCCCCACAACCTGGTCGTGGGGATCGCGATCGGCCTGCTGGCCCTCGGGTTCACCCGGGCTCCGGAACGCATGTACGGCCTGAGCTGGGCCTGCTGCGCGATCGGTGTCTGGATGATCATCGCGCCGTGGGTCGTCGGGGACAGCCCGGACGCAGGCGTCGTCGTGAACAACATCATCATCGGCGCACTGGCCGTGATCCTCGGGCTGATGTGCGCCGGTACGGCGGCGAAGAGCACCTCCGGGCCGTAGCGGCGGCCGGAGCGGAACTCACCCAGGCCGGTCCGCACCCGCGGACCGGCCTTTCCACGCCCGCGCCCCGCACCACCGGTCCCGTTCAGCGGGTCGGCATGAGCCACGGCTCCTGCGGCAGCACATGGCCGGTCTCCAGGAGCGACTTGAGGTTGGACAGCACCGCCGGCCAGCCGGACGACACATCGGCGCGGGCACTCTCGTCCGGCAGGTCCTCGTGGGTCACGGTGAGGCGGACGATCTCGGCGTGCCGCTGGATGTCGAAGGTGACCCGGGAGTACTTGTCCTCCTGGCCCTCCTCGTCCGGCGCCGCCCAGGTGGTGACCAGCCGGGTCGGACGCTCGCTCTCCACGACGGTGCCGACCACGTCGGCGACGCCCGAGCCGTCCGTGCGGACGTGCTCCCAGCGGGAACCCGGATGCCAGTCCGAGACGTTGCTGTGCCCCCAGTAGGCGGCGGTCAGGTCGGCGTCGGTGAGCGAGTCCCAGACCTTCTCCGGTGTGCTCTCGATATAGGTGACGTACACGAATGTGGGCTTGTCGGTCATGGCTTCCTCGGCTCGTCGTTTCACTGCCCCGAGCACGCGCAGCCGCGGGGCCTCGAACTTGTCGATCCACCGCTCCTGGATCTCGTGGAGCGGGACCGGATTGAGGTAGTGCAGCTTCTCCCGCCCCCGCCGCACCGTGCTGACCAGGTTGGCGGCCTCCAGGACGGCCAGATGCTGGGTCACCGACTGACGCGCCATGTCGATCCGCGCGCACAGCTCCCCCAGCGTCTGCCCGTTGTCCACGCGCAGCCGGTCCAGGAGCCGCCTGCGTGTGTCGTCGGCCAGCGCCTTGAAGACCTTGTCCATCGCGAGGTCGCTCTCTGATCGCACACTCAAAGTTATGCAGGTAAATGCCTGCATGTCAATCGGCGCTGATTTGATCTATTTGCCCCTTCTATCTGCTATCTGCCGAATAGCTGTTACACGACATATGGGGTTCTGTCATGGGCGGTCCGTAGCGTCGAACGCGTCGGAACGAACCCCCATCGAAGGAACAAATCACTGATGCGTGCCCCCCGCACCCTGCGAACCACCCTCGTCGCCGCCGGCGTCACCGCCGCACTGGGCGTCTCGGCCGCCGGCGCGTTCGCCGCCGACACGCCGGCCACGGCACCGGTCAAGTCCGTGGGCCACGTGAGCCACCAGTCCAAGGCCGAGCGTGTCCACGTGAAGACGGTGAAGCTCGCGGACAAGGTCAGCCGGGCGAAGCTGTACCGCACCGGAAAGGACCGCTACGAGGCGGAGATCTGGGTCAAGGGCCGCAAGTACGGGGCGCTTTACACCGACGGCAGCGTAGCCGCGCGCGCCCAGAACAACGGGCTGCACGTCACCCTGCATCCGAACGGCAAGGTCACGTCCTGGATCGAGCGGGCCAAGCCCAGGCCCACCCCCAAGCCGGTCGTCAATCGCCTCCTGGTCGCCACCCCGACCCTGGCGGACGGCGTGACCACGGCGAAGGTCTACCGGCTCGCCGCCCACCACTACGAGGCCGACATCTTCGCGGACGGCGTACGGCTCGACACCCTCGTCGCGAACGGCCGTGCCGCGTACGGCGAGAACAACGGGCTGAAGGTCGTGCTGAAGCCGGACGGCCAGTTGATCTCGGGCTTCGACGAGACCACGGACCCGGCGCCCGCGCCCACGCCCGGCACCGACCGGCACTGATCAGACACGGCACGAGCCAAAACCGTTCGCCAACCGTCCCCGCCCCCAGGCACGCTGCCCGCATGGATCACGCGGAGGTACTGCTCATCGGAGGACGGGCCGGGGTCGGCAAGACCACGGTGGGCTGGGAGGTCTCGGCCCGGTTGCGGGCCGTGCGGGTCGCGCACGCCGTGATCGACGGCGACTTCATGGGAGCCGTCCATCCGGCGCCGGACGGCGACGCTCACCGGGCCGGCATCACGGAGCGGAACCTGGCCGCCGTATGGGGCAACTACGCCGAGCTCGGCTACCGGCGACTCGTCTATGTGAACACCGTCAGCGTGCTCGACGAGGCCACGCCCATGTTCCGCCGGGCCATGGGCGACGGCATACGGCTGGTGCGGGTTCTGCTCACGGCCACCGACGAGACCGCCGAACTACGGCTCACCGGGCGCGAGCTCGGCTCCGAGCTGGAGCAGGAGGTGAGGAGCAGTGCCCGCAAGGCGCGGCTGCTGGACGAGCGGGCGCCCGCGGACGTCCTGCGCGTGATGACGGACGGCCGCTCGGTGATCGACATCGCCTCCGAGGTGGTGGCCGCCACCGGATGGGCGGCGGCCGACGCGGCGAGCGGCCCGGTGCCGGCCACCAACTGAAGCGGAACGGAGTGTCCCTCCCTCCAGGGGGAACCCGCATCATTGCGGGGACAGGAGGAAGAGGGGCGACATGGAGATCTCGGGCATCATCAGTGCCATCGTGATCGGCATCATCATCGGTGTGCTGGGGCGTCTCGTGGTTCCGGGCCGTCAGCGCATCGGGGTCCTGTGGACGATCCTCGTCGGCATCGTGGCCGCGCTGATCGGTTCGGCCATCGCGGCCGGGCTCGACGTGGGCGACACCGACGGCGTCGACTGGGTCGAGTGGCTCATCCAGATCGGCCTCGCCGCACTGGGCGTGGCCGCGCTCGACCGGGCCAAGGCACACCGCTGACGTCGTACGTCGTTGCCCTGCGGCACGGCGCACGCACGGACGGGGTACGGGGCACACAGGGGCCTTATTTGTGCCCGGCGGCGGCCCGCATCGCGGCGAGGCCGTCGTCGGCCGAGGGATGGGCGGGCGTCCAGCCCAGCTCCCGCTCCGCCTTCGCCGTGGACACCCGCAGCGTCGTCGACATCACGGTGTGCGCGTACGACATGGGCCGGGTCAGCCACCGCGGTACGGTCATCGGCTTCGGCAGCCCGAACTCCTCGGCCACGCGGCGGACATGGGCGCCGAAGCCCGTCGGGGTGCGGTCGGCGATGTTGTACGCCTCGCCGGGCCGCCCGCGTTCGACCGCGGCGGCCACCGCGCGGGCCGCGTCGGTGAGTTCGATCCAGGGCAGGACCCGGCCGTGGTCGGCGGGGACGGGCAGTTGCCGCTTGCGCAGCATGGGCAGGAGGGCGTCGGTGCCACCGGGTCCGTAGAACAGGCCGAAGCGGAGCGCGATCCCCTCCAACCCGGGGGTTTCGAAGGTGAGTTGTTCCTTCACACGCATCGCCGCGATGTGCTGTTCCAGCTCCGGGTTGCGGCCGCGCGGGCCGAACGGGTCGTCCTCGACGATGACCCGGTCGCCGTGGTCGCCGTAGCCGTATCCGAAGACCATCGACTCGGCGACGAGGCGCCGGGCGCCGGTGGCTCGCGCCGCCTCGATCAGGTGGACGGTTCCGTCGGTGCGCAGCGTGTTGGTGGCGTGCATGTCGCGGTGACGCATGGGCGGCCTGCGCAGCGCGGTCGCGGCGTGGATCACCGTGTCGAAGTGGTGGCCGTCGACGGCGCGCAGCAGGGCGTCGCGGTCCAGCAGGTCGGCCCGGATGCCGTTGCCCGGTCCACGGCCGAGGCCGGTGACCTTGTGGCCCGCCTCGGTGAGGGCGTCGGTGATGTGCCCGCCGAGGACACCGCTGGCGCCCGCGAGGAGGATGCTCCGGCTCCGGCCGTTCCGCTCGCCGTGGTCGCTGCGGTCGCTCTGATCCGTGTGGTTCTGGTTCGTCGTCATGACCATGCGACGGATCGGGCGTGCGCGGATGTGACATTCACGCAGGGTGGGCTCCCGCTACGGCACGTACACGTGCGGCGTCGTGGTGGTCAGCGGTGCGAAGCCGAGCCGTTCCAGGATGGGGCGGCTGGCGCTCATCGCGTCGACCTGGAGGTACCGGTAGCCGCGGTCCACGGCGGCGCGCGCCCGGTGCGCGACCAGGGCGCGGTAGATGCCGCGACCGCGCCAGGCCTCGACGGTGCCGCCGCCCCACAGTCCGGCGAACCTCGTGCCGGGCACCAGCTCCATCCGGGCCGCGCTCACCGGTGTGTCCCCGGCCAGCGCGACCACGGCGACCACGGTGTCCGGGTCGGCCGCGAGGCGGGCGAGCAGCTGGTGGCGCATCCGGGAGCTGTCGGTGCCGAACGCCTTCTCGTGCACCTCGGCGACGAGGTCGACGCCCTGCGTGTCGGTCACCGGCAGGACGCGGATGCCCTGCGGCGGCTCGGCGTCCAGGGTCAGCCCGGCGACCTCGCCGATCATCAGCGTCTCCTCGGGCTGGGCCGTGAACCCGGCGTCCCTGAGCCGCTGCCCGAGGTCCACCGGAAGGTCGTGGCCGTACAGCTTCCACTCGAACTCGTGGCCGAGCCCGGTGAAGTGGGCGATCTGCTCGGCGATCGCCGCGTCGGCGTTCGTCTCGTCCAGGTCGGACCATACGACGCCGTTCCACCCGTGTGCGGAGGAGACCTGGCGGACCACGCGCCCGATCCGCTCGACCCGGGCGTCCGGGCTGTCCGGCTGTGCGCCCTCGCGCATATCCCGGTCGTACAGGGCGAGTATCGAGGCATGATCCATGGGATCACTCCAGCACCGGCCGAAGCCGGGGGCAACAGCTTTACCGGTCAACGACATTTCCGAGGTGGTACACCATGGTCCTGAAGGACACCGAACTGCCGTATCTGCGCCGCTGTGTCGAGCTCGCGGCGGAGGCGCTGGAGGAGGGGGACGAGCCCTTCGGTTCGGTGCTCGTGGGGGCGGACGGCGCGGTGCTCGCCGAGGACCACAACAGGGTTGCCTCGGGCGACCGTACCCGGCACCCCGAGTTCGAGCTGGCACGCTGGTCCGCCGCCCATCTGACGCCCGGGGAGCGGGCGGCGGCGACCGTGTACACCTCCGGTGAGCACTGCCCGATGTGCGCGGCCGCGCACGCCTGGGTGGGCCTCGGCCGCATCGTGTACGTCGCCTCCTCCGAGCAACTGGCCGGGTGGCTGGCCGAGTTGGGGGTGCCCGCGCCGCCGGTGCGGACCCTGCCGGTCCGGGAGGTCGCACCGGGTGTGGTGGTGGAGGGTCCGGTGCCGGAGCTGACGGAGGACATCCGCGCACTGCACTTCCGGTTCCACCGGCGAACGGGCTGACCGGGCGGGCTTTTCGGGCGCCGCCTCGTCCGAGTCCGTTCAAGATGCAAGCGATCGTCCGGGGTGCCTACGATCGAAAGTGGACCCAGACCAGGTCGATGGCCCGGTCTCCTCCGACGGGGGGGAGGCGCTTGCACTTGCTTTCGGCTAAGCGGCTGATGACCGCCTATATCGCGTTGGTCGCCGTGGCCACGGTCGTCTACATGACGGTTCCCGCCGCGCTCGCCCCCGTATGGGCCGTCATCGGTCTGTCGGGGGTCGCCGCGATGCTGATCGGCACCCATCTGCACCGTCCTGCCCACCGCTGGCCCTGGTGGGTGCTGGCGGCCGGTCTGCTCGCCTTCATCGCGGGCGACACCTACTACAACGTGATGGAGGCCTACTTCGACGCCTCCAACCCGTTCCCCTCCCCCGCCGACGCCTGCTACCTCGCCTGCTACGCCCTCTTCGCCGTCGGCCTGTACGGCCTGGTGCGCTACCGCTGGGCCGGTCACGACCTGCCCAGTCTGCTCGACGCGCTGATCTTCACCGCGGGCCTCGCACTGCCCGTGTGGGTGTTCCTGGTCCAGCCGCTGACCGAGATCGAGGGGCTGACCTGGGAGCAGCGGGTGATCAGCATCGCCTACCCGCTCGGCGACGTCCTGGTGCTGGCCCTGCTGGCCCGGCTGCTGACACCGGGACCGGTGACGGGGCACAACCGGTCGGTGGGCCTGCTGGTAGTCGGCACGCTGACGCTGCTCTGCTTCGACATCGCCTACGGGATCCTCCAGCTCAACGACCTGTGGCAGACGGGGACCCTGGTCGACTCCGGGTGGATCGCCTTCTACACGGCGTGGGGCCTGGCCGCGCTGCACCCCGCCATGGTCGAGCTGACCGCGTCCGTGCCCCTGCGTGAGTCCCTGCTCCCGCCGCCGCACCGGATCCTGATGCTGGCCGTGGCCACCTTCATCGCCCCGGCGATCCTGCTGCACGAGGGGATCAAGGAGAAGCCGCACGGCGTTCCGGTCATCGCCGCCTTCTCCGGCGTGCTGTTCTTCCTTGTCATCCTGCGTCTGGCGGGCATGGTCGTGGCCCATCGCAGAGCGGTGGAACGGGAGCTGGCGCTGCGCGCGGCAGGGGCCTCGCTGGTCTCGGCGGTCCGCAACGAGGAGGTCGCGCGTTCCTGCGAGGCGGCCGCCGACCGGCTGCTCGGCCCGACCGTCCGCCACCGCACCCTGCTGCTGCCGCCCGAGCGGGCCGCCGGGCTCACCCCGCACCGTGCCCAGCTGGTGGCCGTCGACGCGCTGGACGCCGACATCGCGTCCGGGCTGAGCGATTTCTCGTCCGTCCTGGTGTGCCCCATGACCCCGCCCGACCGTCCGGCCGGGGACATCCCGGGCGCGCTGCTGGTCGCCGGTCCGCCCGGGCGGCTCACGGAGACGCGGAGCTCGCTGGAGATCCTCGCCTCGCACGCGGGCCTGGCCACGGAACGCGTCAAGCTGCGCCAGGAGATCATCCGCCGGGAGAGCGAGGCGTACTTCCGCACCCTCGTGCGCAACGCGTCCGACGTCATCCTGATCCTGGAGGACGACGACACGATCCGGTACGCGAGCCCGTCCGCCGCGTCCGTGTTCGGCAGCACCGACCTGGCCGGCCGGCCGCTGCCGGAGCTGGTGGATCCCCGGGACCGGCACCGGGCGGCCCGGCAGCTGGCGGCCGTACGCGAGATCGGGCCGCGGGCCACCCACGACCACTGGTGGGTGCGCCACCCGGAGGGGCGGGTCGAGGTGGAGGTGCGGTGCAGCGACTTCCGGGACGAGCGCACCGTGGCCGGGCTGGTCGTCACCCTGCGGGACGTCACCGAGCAGCGGCGGCTGGAGCACGAGCTGACCGAGCGGGCGTTCCACGACTCGCTGACCGGCCTGCCGAACCGGACCTTGCTGCTGGAGCGCATCGAGCGGGCCCTGCTGCGCAGCCGCCGGGAGTCCTCGCTGACCTCGCTGCTCTTCATCGACCTGGACGACTTCAAGCTGGTCAACGACACGCTGGGGCACTCGGCGGGCGACCATCTGCTGCGGGACGTCGGCACCCGGCTGTCGCAGACGCTGAGGCGCACCGACACCGCGGCACGCCTGGGCGGCGACGAGTTCGCCGTGCTGATGGAGGACGCGCGCGAGCCGCTCGACGCCGAACTGCTGGCCGCGCAGGTGATCCAGACGCTGAGCAGGCCGTTCGTGCTGGGCGAGGAGTCGGTGACCGTCTCCGCCAGTGTGGGGGTGGCCACGGCGCGGGACAGCACGGATGCCGACGAGCTGCTGGGCCATGCCGACCTCGCGCTGTATGCGGCGAAGGCGGCGGGCAAGCGGCAGTGGCGCCGCTTCCAGCCGATGCTGCACACCCGCATGATCGAGCGGCACGATCTGCAGAGCAGGCTCGCGCAGGCGGTCGCCGGGAAGGAGTTCGCGCTGCGCTACCAGCCGGTCGTGGACATCACGGCGGGTGAGGTCGTCGGCTTCGAGGCGCTGGTCCGCTGGCCGCGTGCCCCGCACCGGCCGGTGGCGCCGGAGCAGTTCATCAGCCTGGCCGAGGAGACCGGGCACATCGCCGTGCTGGGGTCGTGGGTACTGGAGAACGCGGTCCACGACATCGCGGGGCTCCAGCGGCTCCCCCGGCCGACCGATCCGCCGTACGTCAGCGTGAACGTGTCCGCCCGCCAGTTCCGCGACATCGGGTTCGTCGACCAGGTCGGCCAGGCGCTGCGGACCCCGGGACTCGCGCCCGGCTCGCTCCAGCTGGAGCTCACCGAGACGGTGCTGCTGCGCCGCGACGCGCAGATCCAGGGGGTGCTGCACACGCTGAAGGATCTGGGTGTGCACATCGCCATCGACGACTTCGGCACCGGGTTCTCCTCGCTGCGGTATCTGCGGGACTTCCCCATCGATGTGCTGAAGATCGACAAGTCGTACATCGACGACATCACCCGGGACACCCAGCAGGTCGCGCTCGTCGAGGGCATCGTACGTATCGCCGACACGCTGGGGCTGCAGGTGATCGCCGAGGGCATCGAGGACCCCGCCCAGCGGGATCTCCTCGCGGGCATGGGGTGCCGGTTCGGGCAGGGCTTCCTGTTCGCGCGGCCGATGACGGTGGAGCAGAGCCGGCATGTGCTGCGCAGCGACGGGAGCCGCTTCGCGCCGGGCTCCGGTGTGGCGACACGGCAGCCCGACCACCGGAACCTGCCGATGCGCAGCAGGCGGGAGGCGCGCTCGGCGGACCTCGACCATCTGCGGCGCACCAGTCCCATGAGCGACGCCGTCCTCGACGAGGTGCGCGGCCGGCACATCCGCAGCCGGGACCACTGGCTGATCGACTTCGCCTCCTGCAACTACCTCGGTTTCGACTGGGACCCGGAGATAGCCGCCCGGATCCAGCCCGCCGTACGGAATTGGGGCACGCACCCGAGCTGGTCGCGGCTGCTGGGCAGTCCGCGGCTGTACCCGGAGATCGAGGAACGGCTCTCGGCACTGCTGGGTGCCCAGGACACACTGCTGCTGCCGACACTGACCCTCATCCACGCCTCGGTGATCCCGGTCCTGGCCGACGAGGGGAACGTCTTCGTCGAGGCGACCGCGCACCGGACGGTGTACGACGGCTGCCTCGTCGCCCGCGGTCAGGGCGCCACCCTGCGCCGCTTCCACGCCGACCGGCCCGACGAGCTCGACTCGCTGCTGGCGGCGGCGCCGTCCGGTTCGCCCCGGCTGGTCTGCCTGGACGGCGTCAACAGCATGACCGGCAACATCTGCGACCTGCCCACGCTGGCCGCGGTGTGCCGCGACCGGGACGCCACGCTCTACGTGGACGACGCGCACGGCTTCGGTGTGATCGGCGAGCGCGGTCCGGACGAGTCCTGTCCGTACGGCATGCGCGGCAACGGGCTGGTCCGGCACACCGGTGAGTCCTACGACAACGTCGTCCTGGTCGCCGGTTTCTCCAAGGCGTACTCCTCGCTGCTGGCCTTCCTCGCCCTGCCCACGGACCTCAAGAACCGGCTGAAGACGGCCGCCGCGCCCTACCTCTACTCGGGCCCGTCGCCCACCGCGTCCCTGGCCACCGCACTCGCCGGCCTGGACGTCAACGACCAGCGAGGGGACGCCCTGCGCGCCGACCTGTACCGCCGGACGGTCCGGGTCCTGGACCACCTGGATGCGCTGGGCGTCGGCACCCTCAACACCGACCGGCTGCCCATCATCGAGATCCCCCTCGCCGATCCGGCCGACCTGGACTCGGTCGGGGCGTTCCTGTGGCGGGAGGGCATCTATGTGACGCTGGCCGCCTATCCCCTCGTACCGCGTGACCGGGTGGGTTTCCGCGTCCAGATCACGGCGCTCAACTCCGACGAGGACATCGACCGGCTGACCGCCGCGCTGACCCGTCTGTCCGCGCGGTTCCCGCTGCGCCCGAAGAGCTGAGCCCGCGATGATCACACACAACGACGACGTGGACTGGGACAACTGGCCGGTGGCGGACTATCTCGCGGAGAACTACCGCGAGGTGCACCCGTCCGACGCGGCGGTCATCACCCACCACTCGGCGTTCTACCGCCGTCTCCCGCCGGGTTCGCTGGGCTGTTCGGTGGAGTTCGGCGCGGGCCCCAACCTGTATCCGCTCATCCTCGCGGCCGGGGCCAGCCGCCGGGTCGACGCCGTGGAGGCGGGCGCCGGCAACGTCGCCTATCTGGAGCGGCAGCTCCTGGTCGAGCCCGACGCGAGCTGGCTGCCGTTCCACGCGCTGTGCCGTCGGCTCAACCCCGACCTGCCCGCCACCCTGGCCGGAGCACTGGCCCAGGTACGTGTCGTGCACGGCGACGTCCGCGAGCTCCCGCCGGGCGGCTACGACCTGGCGTCGATGCACTTCGTCGCCGAGGGCGCCACCGAGGACTACGCCGAGTTCACCGAGTTCTGCCGGGCGTTCGTACGGTGTGTGGCGCCGGGCGGGTACCTGGTGGCGGCCTTCATGGAGAACATGCCGACCTACCGCATCGGCCCCGCCTCACGCTGGCCGGGCTGCCCGGTGAACCCGGACCTCGTCACGGAGGTGTTCGCCCCGCTGACCGGCAAGCTGGAGGTCACCCGCATCGACACCGACCCGACGCTGCCGGACTACGGGGACTCCGGGATGGTGCTGCTGGCGGGGCGCAGGCGCTAGCCGAGTTCCAGGGAGGTGACGCCGAAGACGCGCTCCTGGGCGTACGGCCGTACGGGGCCCGTGTACATACGGGCCGTTTCGAAGGAGGGGGTGAACCCGGCCTTCTCGGCGAGGGCGACGGCCGCCGCGTTGGTCTCGGGCACGTCTATGGCCACCTCGCGGCCGGGCGCCTGGGCGGTCAGGGCCGCGAACAGGGCCCGTGCGTCCTCGGCGGTGTCGGCGAAGAGCGGGCCGATGCGCGGGCAGTCGTGGCCGGGGCGGATCACGCCGTAGCCGGTGACGAGGTCGCCGCTGCGGCGGACGACGGCGTGGTGTCCGGGGCCGGTGAGCCAGTGGGCGAGGAAGCGGGGGCGGTCGGCGGGGGTGCAGGTGCGGTCGTACGCGGTGATGTCGTCGAGGTCCTCGGGCCGTACGACCCGGACGTCCGGTGCCTCGGAGGCCGGTGCGACGCCGGTGAACCGGAAGGTGCGGTGCGCGAACTCGAAGCCGGAGCGGCGGTAGTTGTCCTGCTGGGCGACGACCCCGTCCAGGCCGACGGTGCGGTTCTCGGCGTGCGCCAGCGCGGTCTTCCAGGTGGTGAGGCCATAGCCACGGCCGCGTACGTCGGGGCGGACCAGGTACCAGCCCAGGAAGGCGTAGTCGGAGCCGTAGTTGACGACGGAGATCGCCGAGACGGGCTCGCCGTCGATCCGGCCGATGAAGAAGCCCTCCGGGTCCTGCGCGAAGAAGGCCGCGCTGTCCGCGACTCCCGGGTTCCAGCCCTCGTCGACGGCCCAGCCGCGGACGACCGGCCAGTCGTCGAGGCCGGCCTGGGTGATGATGAGGTCTTGGGGGGCCTCAGAGGCCATGGGTTCGCTCCATTCCGTGGGGGATCCGCGTGCACACCGGGGGGGGATCCGCGCGCACACGGTGATCGACCGTGCTCGCAGCATCCTTTCGGATCGGCCGCGAGGGCGTCACGGCATGATCAAGCCGTTGCCGCACAAGGGGGTACGACCGGACGGATGTGCGCATGACGAAGGCCCCACCGTCCGCACGGTGGGGCCTTGCGTGCCGCGCGTGCGAGGCGCGGGTCAGCTCACCGCCCGGGGCGGAAGCGCCGGTACAGGATGGCGCCGCCCAGCATGAGCACCGCGCCGCCTGCCGCGGCCGCGGCGAGGGTCTCGTCCGATCCCGTGTGGGCGAGGGCGCCCCTCGGGCCGTGGGGGACGAAGGCGGGCGGCTCCGCCTTGGGCCGCGGGTGGTGCGCCCTCGGCTTGGGCGCCGGCTTGGTGCTGGGGGACGGTCCGTCGCCGTTCACCGACTCGTTGCCGGTCGCCGCGTTGCCGACGCCGACCACGTTCACGGAGTTGCCGCTGACGTTCACCGGGAGGTGCACGGGGAGCTGGACGGTGTTGCCGGACCCGACGCCCGGCGAATCCTTTCCGCTTCCCTCGGCCACTGCCCCGCCGCGCGCGGAGCCCTTCTTTCCGTGGCCGTCCTGGTTGGTGCACTTGTTGCCCATGGCGGGGTTGAGCAGCCCCACCACGTTCACGGTGTTCCCGCACACGTTCACCGGGACGTGCACCGGGAGCTGGACGGTGTTGCCGGACAGCAGTCCCGGGGAGTCGGCCGCGGCACCGTGTGCTGCGGAATCGGCATACGCCGGGACCGTCACAGCCATCGCGCCGGTGGCGGCGAAGGCGATCACACCGTTTCGGGTAACCCGCTTCATAGGTTCCCTGCCTTCCAGACATGGTCTCGGGCACTCGCCCGCATCGGATAAAACGCAGGCGAACCATTCGAGTTATGGCTTATCGGCCTTTCACCCCATCGAGTGGCACGCTTGTCGAACTAGTGGCAAAAGCGCCCGATAGGAACGCAAAGGGCGCAGGATACGCCCGTCCGGGCGGTCCCGCACGCCCGGAGGCGGTCGTTCCGGGGCCCGCTTATCGTGATCGAGGACGCCGTTTCCCGGTCCGCGACGGGCGTCCTGGAGGCATTCATGCCGGCAAAGCTGTCAACGCGGCCCATGCTGCGTCGCTGCGCCCTCGCCGGTGCGGCCGGGATCGTCCTGCTCGGTACGGGACTGCCCGCGGCCACGGACGACGACGGGCCCGACCTCAGCCGCTTCTACCGGCAGAAGGTCGCCTGGGCGAAGTGTCCGGGCGAGGGACTGCCGAAGGACATGCAGTGCGGCAAGGTCACCGTCCCCCTCGACTACGCCCGCCCGAAGGCGGGGACCCTCGATCTGGCGCTCGCCCGCTACCGGGCCACCGGCGAGAAGCGGGGCTCGGTGCTGCTGAACTTCGGCGGTCCTGGCGGTGCCGGCATCCCTGAATTCGCCTCCGGCGGCAAGGAGTTCATGGAGCTGACGGACAACTACGACATCGTGACGTTCGATCCGCGCGGCGTCGGCAGGTCCTCGCCGGTCAGCTGCGGGGACCGCGAGGAGAACATCGGCGTGGCGGACGACGGCACCGAGGTCGACCGCCATCCGCAGGACGTGCTCAAGCAGTTGCGGCAGGCGGCCGCCGCCTGCGCCCGGCACTCCGGGCCCGTGCTCCCCCACATAGGCACGGTCAACGCCTCGCGCGACATGGACGTGATGCGCCAGGCCCTCGGCGACAAGAAGCTCAACTACCTGGGCTTCTCCTACGGCACCCGGCTCGGCGCGGTGTACGCCGCCCAGTTCCCCGAGAAGGTCGGCCGCATGGTGCTCGACGGCGTGGACACGCTGACCGAACCGCTGACCGAGCAGGGCGTGGCGGGCGCCCAGGGCCAGCAGAAGGCGCTGGACGACTTCATCAACTGGTGCGTGAAGGACATCGCCTGTCCGTTCGGGCAGGACGCGCGCGAGGCCCGCAAGCAGGTCGTACGGCTCGTCGAGTCGCTGGACGAGAACCCGGTGCCGTCGGCCTTCGGCGAGCCGTTCACCGGGCAGGACCTGGTCGGCGCGATCGGACACGCGCTCTACAGCGAGGAGTTGTGGCCCTCCCTGGAACGGGGGCTCGCCGCGCTGATCGAGGACGGTGACACGCACACCATCGAGTCCTTCGCCGGCGGCCGGGCCGCGCCCACGGGCCGGGAGGAGAGCGGCGACCCCGACGGCGGTCTGGTGGACGCCGAGGACGTCCCCCTCGACAACGTTCCGGCCGCGCTGATGGCGATCAACTGCGCGGACGACCCCGACCGGCCCACCGCCGGGCAGATCGTCCGCAACCTCGACCGGCTGCGCGCCGAGTACGAGCAGGCGTCGCCGGTCTTCGGGCTCTACCGGCTCACCGAGGTCCTGATGTGCTACGGCCGCCCCAAGGGCACGGACTTCATCCGCGACGAGGTGAAGGACGTGCACACTCCGAAGGTGCTCCTCGTGGGCACCCGGGGCGACCCGGCGACGCCGTACCGCTGGACCATGGAGACGGCCCGGCGGCTCGGCTCCTCGGCCGTGGTCCTGGACAACAAGGGCGGCGGCCACACCGGATACGGCTCCTCCAAGTGCGTGCACAACAAGGTCGACGCCTTCCTGCTGTACGGCACACTGCCGCCCGACGGGAGTTCCTGCGGTATCGAGGAGGAGCGGGAGTAGGGCCGTGGCGATGCTCGGGATTGCCCCTAATGCCCGATCGGCGAATCGGTCCTATCGTGCTGTTATGGAGCACGCACTCAGTCCCACGACCCTCGCCGAGCTGCGGCGCCCGCGCCCTTATCCGGCCGTGTCCGTGCTGACGCCCACGCATCGCCGAGAGCCCTATCGCACCCAGGACCAGGTCCGGCTGCGCAATGTCGTGGCCACGGCCAAGAAGCAGCTGGAGGCCGATCCGTCGGTCACCCGCGAGCGCCGGACGGACGTCGAGCGACAGCTCGACCAGGCTCTGGCCGAGGTCGATCTCACCTACGCCGAGGACGGTCTGGTGATCTTCGCCGCTCCGGGTGAGCACCAGGTCTGGTCCCTCGCCCGCACGGTGCCCGAGCGCGTGGTGCTCTCGGACACCTTCCTGACCCGCAACCTCGTCTCCGCGCACGCCGCCGAACGGCCGTACTGGGTGCTCTCGGTCTCCGCCGACCGCGTCACCCTGTGGAACGGCAGCCTGGACCGCATCACCGAGGCCCGCACCGGCGGTTTCCCGCTGTCCCGGCGCATGGAGAACTTCGACGCCGAGCGCCGGGAGCAGATCGGGGACGACCCGAGCACGTTCCGCGACGAGGGCACCCGGCACTTCCTCAAGGACGCGGACTCCGCCATGACGGCGGTCCTGCGGGGCAGTCCGCGGACCCTGTACGTCACCGGCGAGCCGGCCGCACTGTCCCTGCTGGACGAGATCGGCGGAGTCACCAAGGAGGCGGTGCACATCCAGCACGGCGGGCTGGCCCACGGCACCCACCAGGCGGTGTGGCAGGCGATCCGGCCGGTGATCACCGCCGAGGCCCGCAAGAACACCGACGCCGTGACCCGGGAGCTCGAAACCGCCCTCGGCCGCAAGTCGTTCGCCGCCGGTGTCGACGAGGTCTGGCGCAGCGCCCGGGAGGGCCGGGTACGACTGCTGGCCGTCGAGGAGAACTACCGCGCGACGGTGCGCGGCGAGGACGGCGGCCATCTGATCCCGGCCGCGAGCGGCGACCTCGACGCCCGCGAGGACATCGTGGACGAGATCGTCGAGCAGTGCCTGGAGACCGGCGCCGAGGTCCGCTTCGTCCCGGACGGCACGCTGGCCGACGCCGGCGGGATCGCGGGGGTGCTGCGCTTCTGACACCGCGGCGATGAGGAGGCACAGCGGCGTCGTCCGGTATCGCCTCCTCATACGGCCGCCCCGCTCCCCTGCGGCCGGCCCTCCTCACACGCTGCCGAAGAGCGCGCTCAGACCGCGTTCCACGACCGCCCCGAGGTCCTCCTCGCCGGCCGGGACCGCCGCGTACGTGCGCAGCAGGAAGCGCTGCAGCACGGAGGTGTCGAACTGGAGCAGCGCCATGCCGTAGGGCGAGTGCAGCTCCACGACCGTACGCTCGGGCCCGCACGGCCAGATGTGCACGTCCCCGTCACCGGCCGACCCGCGCAGCCCCGTCTCCAGCAGACAGCGGGCGAAGGTCCAGGTGGCCCCCTGCCCGTCGAGGGAGACCTCGCCCGGGAAGTCGAGGTGCACCGCCAGCGGGTCCGTGGAGGCGTACCGCAGCTTGGCGGGAACGGTCAGTTCGCGCTCCTCGCCGGTGATCAGACGGGCGGGAGCGGGCTGTTCGAGGGCGATGTCCATGGGCGGTCTCCCCTGAGGGTCGGAGGTCGGACGCTTTTGCCGCTGTGCTGTTACGACCCCTCAGGTGCCCTTCGCATTACGCCGAAGCGGTCCCCATTTATGTGAACTGCATCACTCCCGGGGAGCGCAACCGTCCAGCGGGCGGCTACGGCCGCTCCACCCCTAGAACATCCAGCCGTCGAACACGTGGATGAGCGCCGTACAATCGTCCCGCAGGACCGTCAAATCGCGTATGCCGCCTACGACTTGACCCCTCTGACGACGTACTGCATTCGCACGGCACGGGCCCTCCGTGGAGACTCTGGCATATGCCGGACGCACCACCGTATCGGGTGTTGCCAAATCCCTTACAGCGCGTCGCGGGCTGTGCAACAGTCGTAACGGTCCTTCCGTCAGCCTTGGTCGTACCGTCCCGCATCGGAGTGCGTCATGCCACCCCATCTCTCTGCGGACCACCCCGCCGCCCAGCCGCCCGGGCGCGGCTCGGTCGACGCGCTCATCTCGCAGACGCGGCGACTCAGGGGCGAGGTCGACGCCGTACGGCGGGACACGCAGAGCGACGGTTCGGGCCCGCGGGAGCGGTGGCAGCGGGCGCTGTGCGATCTCGCCCTGCACCAACTCAACGACCTGGACGCGCACTTGGCGCAGCTGCGGGACGGCCCGTCCGCCGCCTCCCCGGCTCCCGCGGCCGCGCCGGCCGGCCGAGCGGCGCCGCCCGCTCCCCGGACGGGCGCGCTGCTCAGCCGGGTCGGCAGCGCGGAGTGGAACCTGCTGACGGACGAGGCCAGTTGGAGCGGCGAGCTGTACCAGATCCTCGGGCGAGACCCCGCCGCCGCGCCCCTCACCCTCGACGAGCTGCCGGCCCTGGTACTCGACGAGGACCGGCCGAAGCTGACGTCGATGGTCACCCACTGCCTGGTCGACGCCAAACCCATCGACGGGGAGTTCCGCATCGTCCGGCCGGACGGCGAGACCCGCACCGTGCACATGATGGGCGAGCCCGTGCTCGACTCCGACGGCAGCACCGCCTCGATGTGGGCCGTACTGCGGGACGTCAGTGAACTGCGCCGCAGCCAGCACGCGCTGAGCGAGACCCGTGACTCGCTGCAACGCCACCGGCACCACGCGCAGACCGAGCACCGGCTCGCGGTCGAGTTGCAGGAGGCCGTGCTGCCGCCGTGGCGCGGCTCCCTGCGGCTCCCGCACCAGGGCCCTCGGACACTGGACCTCGCCGCCCGCTATCTGCCGTCGTCGACGAGCGCGCTGATCGGCGGCGACTGGTACGACGCCCTCGAACTGGCCGACGGCGACACGCTGTTGAGCGTCGGCGACCTCACCGGTCACGGTGTCGCCGTGACGTCGGGCATGGCGACCCTGCTGGGCGCCGTACGCGGCATGGCGATGGCCGGCACCCAGCCGGGCCAACTGATGTCCTGGCTCAACCAGTTGCTCGACGCCACCGTCCAGCCCGCCCTCGGCAGCGCCGTCTGCTGCCGCTACCGGCCGGACACCCGCACCCTGACCTGGGCGCAGGCCGGACACCCCGCCCCGCTGCTGTTCCGCGACGGGACGGGGCACCGGCTGAACGCGCCGGACGGCGTCCTGCTGGGCGCCACCTCGGGTGCCGTCTACGCGCAGGCCGAGGAGAGCCTGCGGGTGGGAGACCTGCTTCTGCTGCACACGGACGGACTGGTGCCGAGGCACAGCCGAACGGACTCCGTGCACCGGCTCCTCGAACTGGCCCCCCGGTTCGGCGGGGCACGCAGCGCACAGGACTGCGTACGGCTGGTCGTGGAGGAGTTCGGTGAGAGTGAGCGCGCGGACGACGCCTGCGTGCTGGTGGCCAGGGTGATGTCGTAGGGCGTGTGCAGGACGGACGTATGGGGGATCAGGCGCACAGGCCCCCTATGCCTGTGCGCTACGCCTGTGCACTGTTGCCGCTGCCCGGCTTCTTCGCCTTGGGCAGCGCCAAGCGGATCTCCTCCCGCAGTTCGTGGATCTTCGGATAGCTGGAGTACTCGGCGGTGAGCCGGTACATCTGGCGCAGCCGGTCCCAGGTGCGGCCGGAGGAGTTCGAACCCATCGACATCAGGGCCAGCCGTGCGTACCGGTCCGCCTGTTCGGGGTCGTCCGCGATGAAGCAGGCGGACGCCATGGACAGATGGTCGAAGATCTTCGAGCGCTCCCGGCCGTCGATGCGCAGGGCCAGGGCCTTCTCCGCGTAGTGCTGGGCGTGCGCGGCGGCGCCCGGCTCGAACTCGGCCAGCGTGCGGTAGGCCAGGGCCTGCATGCCGTACAGATCCTCGTCCTTGAAGGTCTGCATCCAGCTCGGCGGCGGTACGTCGCCCCGGTCGGAGACGAAGAGGTCCTCCGCCTGTCCGAGGGTGCGGCGCATGGCCTGGCCCTTGCCCATCGACGCCTGCGCCCAGGCCTCGATGGTGTGGAACATGGCCTTGGTGCGCGGCAGCACCTCTTCACCGGATCCGGACTGGGCGAGTTTCATGAGGTCGAGTGCGTCGTCGGGCCGGCCGAGGTGCACCATCTGGCGAGCCGCTCGGGAGAGCGCCTCCCCGGCGCGCGGCCGGTCGCCGCCCTCTCGGGCCGCGTGGGCGGCGATGACGAAGTACTTCTGTGCCGTGGGTTCCAGACCGACGTCGTGCGACATCCAGCCCGCGAGGACGGCGAGGTTGGCGGCGACGCCCCACAGGCGCCGCTGCAGATGTTCGGGGTGTCGGTAGGCGAGCATGCCGCCCACTTCGTTGAGTTGGCCTACGACAGCCTTGCGCTGCAGCCCGCCGCCGCGGGCCGCGTCCCAGGCCCGGAACACCTCTACCGAGGCCTCCAGTTCCTCGATCTCCTGTGACCCGATGGGCGCGGCCTCGTAACGGTCGAGCCCAACGGGGTCGGCGTGCAAAGGGTCGTCGAACTGGGGGGCGTCGGCCCTGAGGGCCGGGTCGGTGTGCAGCCAGTCGTACATGGCGCTGCTGAGTGCGGATCCCGCGGCGAGCGCGGCACCCGCGCCCACCAAGCCGCGTCGGTTGAGCATGAGGTCCATTCCCGTGAATTCGGTGAGGACCGCGGCAGTCCGTTCGGGCGCCCACGGCACACCGTCGGGATGCTCCACACTCCCGGCGTCCTGCCGTCTCCCCGCACGCCCGTGCCGGACCAGACCGAGGTCCTCGATGGTCACGACACGGCCGAGACGCTCGGTGAACAGGGCCGCCAGCACCCGCGGCACCGGATCGCGCGGGATCTCTCCCATGTCGATCCACCGCCGCACCCGCGAGGTGTCGGTCGCCAGCTGGGGGTGGCCCATGGCCGCCGCCTGCCGGTTGACCAGCCTCGCGAGCTCGCCCTTGGACCAGCCGGCCAGGCCGAACAGGTCCGATAGGCGGGTGTTGGGTTCTCCGCTCACGTCAAGCCCCCAGGTTCTCGGCTGAGTTGACAGTAGCCCCGGGAGAGTTGCCCCGGGACTATTCGCCAGGGTTCGCCAGGGTGCGCCAGATGGTGTGCCACTGGGCATCGGGTGTCAGGTAGGAACGCGCCACCCCGACCCGGTCGCCGAGGGACATTCCCCAGGGTGCACCCGGGCGACCGGATCGGGCAGCGCTTTGACGTCGCAGGCACACGAAGGGATCTGTTTCTCCCATGTACGCAGCATCGTCCTCCGTGTCCGCCCCGCCCCGGTCGCTGCGAGCCCGTCCGGCGGGCAGCGGCCCCTACCTCGACCCCGCGCGGCCGGCGGCCGCCCCCGCTCCGGTGCTCGGTGCGGGTCGGCCGCGGCGCGCGCCGGGGCTCGGCACCCAACCGCTCAGCGGGAGACTCGACTTGTCCGGCCCTCAGGGCGCCCAGCTGCGTACGGCGATCGCGTCGGTGCACCGGATCTGCCCGGAGTTCACCCCGGTTCAGGTACTGCGGCGCAGCGGGCGGTCCGTCCTCCTGGTCGGCACGACCGGGCGCAGCACGGCCGTCGCCAAGTGTTTACTGGACCACTCCCCGACGTGGTCCGAGCGGATCCGGCACGAGATAGCGGCATACCGCTCGTTCGTCCGGCACCGCCCCCCGGTGCGGGTGCCGAGACTGATCGCGGCGGATCCGGACAACTGCACACTGGTCATCGAGCGGATGCCGGGCCGGGTCGCGGCACTGCAGCGGCACCCGTTGGAGGCGCCGCCGCGGGCGGACATCCGGGCGGCACTCGGAGCGATCTGCCGGCTCAATTCGTGGCGGCCGCCGGCGGGCACGTTCGACGCCCCGCTGGAGTACGCGGACCGGATCTCCCGGTTCCATGAGCTGGGTCTGCTCACCGACCGGGACATGGGGGATCTGCAGAAGCTGCTGCACGGCATCGCGGCCTCCGCGGGCCGGCAGGGCATGGGCCAGTTCTGCCACGGCGACGCGCTGCTGTCGAACATCCTGCTCTCACCGGCCGGTCCAGTGCTGGTGGACTGGGAGCACGCGGGCTGGTACCTGCCGGGCTACGACCTGGCGACGCTGTGGTCGGTGCTCGGGGACGCGCCGGTGGCGCGGCGGCAGATCAGCCAGATCGCGCAGTCGGCGGGCCCGGCCTCACGGGACGCGTTCCTGGTGAACCTGATGCTGGTGCTGACGCGTGAGATCCGTACCTATGAGACGGCCCTGCAGCGTTCCATGCACGACTCGACCCCGGCGGCACCGGGAGTGGCCCACCCGGGTGCTGCGCCGTCCGGCGAGGAACAGCGGCTTCTGCTGAGGCGGCTGCACGACGACTGCCAGCTGGCCCGCCGGGCCGTACGAGCGGCGGTCGGTACTCGCTGACGGGGACGAAGGCCCGCGGTACGCGCTGAGACAGCGACGTACCGCGGGCCTTCGTGTGTGCGTTCTCGTGCACGGCGGCGACGAGTTCCGCCATCTGGCCGTACGGCGCCCACAGGTGTACGCCACTGACGCCGCGCAGGCCCGGCGGCCGTCGCGGCGAAACTCCCGGGAATCACGGTTGACAAGGGAATTCTCCCGCCCCTTGGCATGATTGACGGATCGTCGGACAGCCGGTACCACTGACGCACGCCCGGCCCCGCACGGCTCATCGCGCCCGACCGTCCCAGGAGGCTGCATTGCGAGGATCCGTCACCGCCATGGCCGCCGCGACCCTGCTGGTCCCGCTGCTCGGCGCGGCCCCGTCCGACGCCCGGAACACCGGGGACCGTCTGCAGTCGGCCTTCGCGTCCGCCGCCGCCGAGTACCACGTCCCGCAGAGTGTCCTGCTCGGCGTCTCCTATCTGCAGTCCCGCTGGGACGCGCACGACGGGGCGCCCAGCGTGACCGGCGGCTACGGCCCGATGCACCTCACCGACGCGCGCACCGCGCTCGGCGAGCAGGTCCCGCACCACAGCGAGGGTTCGGAGGACCCGCGCGGCGACAGCGCCCGCCCGCCCCTGCACCCGAAGGCGGAGCCGCCGAAGAACTCGCAGCTGCCGGCCCGCCTCAGGACGCTGCCCAAGGCGGCCGAACTGACCGGACTGAGCGCGGAGCGGCTGCGCAAGGACCCGGCCGCCAACGTGGCCGGCGGCGCAGCCCTGCTCGCGGCCGAGCAGAAGGCGCTGGGCCGGCCGCTGAGCTCCGATCCGGCGGACTGGTACGGCGCGGTGGCCCGCTTCTCCGGCGCCGACGACACCGCGACGGCGGCAGCGTACGCGAACGACGTCTACGCCGTGCTGCGCACCGGCCAGAGGCGGCACACGGACGCGGGCCAACTGGTCGCCCTGGCCGCCCAGCCGCGCCTCTCCCCCGACACGGGGCAGTTGCGGCGGGCCGGACTGCGCACGCTGGACACCGATGAGACCGAGTGCCCGCCGACGGTGTCCTGCGAGTGGGTCCCGGCGCCGTACGAGCAGTTCGGGGAGGGCGACTACGGCAACCACGACCTGGGGAACCGTCCGGCGTCGCAGAACATCCGGTACATCGTCATCCATGACACGGAGGGCACCTGGGACGGGGTCCTCAAGATGGTGCAGGACCCGACGTATGTGTCGTGGCAGTACTCGCTGCGCTCCACCGACGGCCATATCGCCCAGCATGTGAAGGCCAAGGATGTGGCCTGGCACGCGGGCAACTGGTACATCAACGCCAAGTCGATCGGCCTGGAGCACGAGGGCTTCCTGGCGCGGCCGGACGCCTGGTACACGGAGGCGATGTACCTGTCCTCGGCCCGGCTGGTGACGTATCTCGCCGCCAAGTACGGCATTCCGCTGGACCGCCAGCACATCCTCGGCCACGACACCGTGCCGGGCGGGACCGCGTCGGCGGTGCGCGGCATGCACACCGACCCGGGCCCGTACTGGGACTGGCGGCACTACTTCGAGCTGCTCGGCCGCCCCATCGTGCCCACCGCGGGCCCGTACGGCGGCCTGGTGACGATCCGTCCCGACTACGCCGCCAACCGGCCCGAGTTCACGGGCTGTGTCACCGCGGGCGAGCCCTGCGCCGATCACGGTTCCAGCGCGGTGCGGCTGTACTCCGGGCCCGGCGAGTCGTATCCCCTGATCAAGGACGTCGGTCTGGGCACGACCCCGGGCAAGGGCGTGAACGACCTGTCCTCGCGGGTCTCGACCGGCCAGCAGTACGCGGTCGCCGGCCGGGAGGGCGAGTGGACGGCGATCTGGTATCTGGGCCAGAAGGCGTGGTTCAAGAACCCGCGGAAGGGCCCGACCGCGGTGAGCGCGGCCGGGCCGGTGGTGACGCCGAAGGACGGCGCGACCAGTGTCCCGGTGTACGGGCGCGCCTATCCCGAGGTCTCCGCCTATCCGGCGGACGTGCCCGCCCAGGAGGTGTCGCCGCTGCCGTACACCCTGCCGGCCGGGCAGCAGTACGCGCTGGGTGACAGGGTGTCGGGCCAGTACTACTACGCGGTGGGGTTCGACGATGCCTCTCACCGGGTCGTGATCGGCAAGGACCAGTACTACGAGATCCAGTTCGGTCACCGGGTGGCGTTCGTGCGGGCGGAGGATGTGCGGGTGGTGCCGTCGGGCTGGTGACGGCAGGTCCGCGTCAGTCCTCCCGTTCCCAGGTGTAGTGCCGCCCGGCGACCGCTCTGAAGGTGACGTCCCCGTCCTTGAACAGGTCGCTGCGGACGGTGAGTCGACGGGTGCGGGATGCCTTGAGGGTGATGCGGGTGGCCCGGCCGTGGGCCCACTCGATGTCGAGGGTGGCGCCGCCGCGGGCGCGCAGTCCGCGCACCGAACCGGCCGGCCAGGCGGTGGGCAGGGCGGGCAGCACCTCGATGACGTCGTGCTGGCTCTGCAGGAGCATCTCCACAATGCCGGAGGTGGCGCCGAAGTTGCCGTCGATCTGGAACGGCGGGTGGGTGTCCCAGAGGTTGGGCAGGGTGGAGGACTTCAGCTGCTCGCCGAGCATCTTGTGGGCGTGGTCGCCGTCGCGCAGCCGGGCCCAGAAGTTGATCTTCCAGGCCTTGGACCAGCCGGTGCCGCCGTCGCCGCGTGCGGTCAGGGAGACCTTGGCGGCCTGCGCCCACTTGCTGCCGGGTTCGATCTGTCGTCCGGGATGGAGGGCGAACAGGTGGGAGACATGCCGGTGGGTGTCGGCGGGGTCGTCCAAGTCCTCCTTCCACTCCTGGAGTTGGCCCCAGGAGCCGATGCGCAGCCCGGGGTCGAGCCGGTTCAGCGCCTCCTCGACGCGGCGGCGGAAGTCGGGTGTGTCGCCCAGGATCCGGGCCGCTTCGAGGGTGCTGGTGAACAGGTCGTGGACGATCTGCTGGGACATGGCGGCACCGGCCGTGAAGTCGCCGTGCTCGGGCGAGTAGCTGGGGGTGACGACCAGGGTGCCGTCGCGTGGGTCGGTGCGCAGGTTGTCGAGCCAGAACTCGGCGGCCTCCTTCATCGCCGGGTACGCGGTGCTGCGCAGGTAGTCGGTGGAGCCGCTGAACCTGTAGTGCTCGTACATCTGCTGGGTGAGCCAGGCCGCCGCCTCGGGGAACCAGAACGCGGTGGCCCAGTCGTGCACGCCGGTGAACCCGTACGGGTTGGTCTCGTTGTGCACGACCCAGCCGCGCGAGCCGAACATCTCCTGCGCGGTGCGGCGCCCGGGCGCGCGCAGGGCCTCGACGAAGCGGTCGTAGGGCGCTGTCGTCTCGGCGAGGTTCGCGGCCTCGGCGGGCCAGTAGTTCATCTGGATGTTGATGTTGGTGTGGTAGTCCGCCGACCACGGGGGCGAGGTGCTGTTGTTCCAGACGCCCTGGAGGTTGGCGGGCAGTGAGCCGGGGCGCGAGGAGGCGATGAGCAGGTACCGGCCGTACTGGAAGTAGAGGGCTTCCAGGGCGCGGTCCGCCGCACTCGTCCCGCCGGTGTACGAGGAGAGCAGCCGGTCGGTGGGTACGTCCGCGGGGAGTGACTGGCCGATGTCCAGGCCGACCCGGCCGAACAGGGCACGGTGGTCGCTCAGGTGCCGGGCGAGCAGTGACTCGTAGCGGTCACCCGCCCGCTGGACGGCACGGGTGACGGCGGCGTGCGGGTCGGGGCCGCGGTAGCCGGGGGAGGTGTCGGCGTAGTCGGTGCCCGCGGCCAGCACGAACCAGGCGCTGTCGGCCCCGGTCACGGTGACGGTGCCGCCGGCTTCGGAGGTCACGGTGCCGCCCTGGGCGCGGACCCGGACCTGTGCCTCGAAGCGCAGCCCGTTGTCGGCGAGTGCGCCCCGCACGGTCAGGGTGCCGTCGGCGGCGGTGGCGGTGAAGTCGGCGCGGGGTGAGGTGTGGCGCAGGGTGAAGGTGACGCTGCCGGGGCGGTCGGCGTGGAGTCGGCCGACGATCACGCCGTCGGGGTGGGAGGCGAAGAAGTCCCTTTGGTGGCGGACGCCTTGGTGGGTGTAGGCGACCGAGGCGACGGCGGTGTCGAGGTCGAGCGCGCGACGGTAGTCCTCCGGGGTCGTGGCCGGTGCGCCGGGCAGGTCGAGGTGGAGGTCGCCGAAGGTCTGGTGGGCGCCGTAGCCGGTCCGTGGCTGGCCGAGCCGGTCGGCCACGGACTCGGGGTCGAGGGTGGTCCGCGCGTCGAGGTCGTCCTGGACCGCGGTGACGCGCCGGGGCGGGGCTCGCGCCAGTTGCCGTGGTCGTAGCCCTGCGCGGAGCCGGGGCCGCCGGTCCAGAGGGTCTTCTCGTTGAACTGCAGCCGTTCGGAGGCGAGGGTGCCGAACACCATGGCGCCGAGCGCGCCGCTGCCGATGGGCAGGGCCTCGCGCTCCCAGTCGGCGGCCGGGGCGGCGTACCAGAGCACCGACGGTCTCGTCGACGCATCGGCCGACCCATTGACCGACACATCGGAGGAATCATCGGCGGCGGCTTCTACGACCCCTGCACCAAGGGCCAGCCCACCGGCTCCTCCGACGGCCCCGCCTACCGCCGCCTTTAACGTATTTCTTCGGGTGATCCCCTGCGACTCATGCGACTCATACGACATGACCCCTGACGCTAGAGATCCGATGACTCTGCGGCAAGGGTCATGACAACACAAACAAGGCCCCGATCAATCGGGGCCATGGCTGTCCGGGGGGGGTGATCGGCGGTTCAGCCCTGCTGGAAGAGCTCCGCGGGCAGCGGCTTCAACAGGGCGTACAGATCGTCGGTGATGGGGCGGTCCCAGGCCGCGATGGTGACCAGGACGTTGTCGCTGCGGTCGAACTGCACGCAGGAGATCCGGCTCTCGGAGAGCTTCAGACGGCGCACGATCAGGAGGTTGTCGCCCTGCATCACCGGCACGTCCTCGCTGCCGACGACGGTGATCTCCTCGTCGTTCTCCAGGGCCAGCAGCAGCTGCGCGACCTCGAACGGGATCTCGCCCTCGGTGACCTCGCGGGCCGGCGAGCCCTCCGGGAGGTTGCCGATGATCATCGCGGGGCCGCGGCCGCCGAAGAGGTCGTATCGCAGGAAGACCCCCTGACAGCTGCCGTCCGGGGCGGGAAGCAGCCCGGCGCCCAGATTACCCGGCCAGTCGCCCGGGTCCATGGCCAGTACGTCGAAGTCGGGCCCGGCGGGCGTGGCACTGCGGCGGCGGAGGAACGACATGCCGCCATGGTACGTGGCCCAACCTGCTCCATGACGTGCGGGCGGAGGTTCGGGCGTTGCTCCCCCGCCGCTCCCGCACCCGTGAGCGCGGGTGCTCGGGTGCTCCACCGCACGGCCGGAGGCCACGCAAATCCGTTGCCGCCCGGCAGGCGGCGCCCTACGGTCGCGATCATGCTGCCTCCGGTGGAAACGGACGAGGAATGGGACGCGGTCGTCCCCGACGAAACCGTCATGCGGCCCGGCACGGAGGACCTGTGCGCCCGCCTCGGTCTGGCCGGCATCCCGCTGAGCCGTTTCCCCGACGGCTCGCAGCCGGTGTACGCCGTGGGCGACGAACACGTCCTCAAGCTGTTCCCCGGCGCCGCCGCCCGGGACGGCGAGGCCGAGGGCCGGGTCCTGTCCCATCTCCAAGGGCTCCTGCCGGTACCGACGCCGCAGGTGCGCGACGCCGGCGTGTACGAGAACGGCTGGCGGTACGTGCTGATGTCGCGGCTGCGCGGCGAGAACCTGGCCGGCGTCTGGAACCGCGTTCCGCGTGCCGACCGTGAGCGCCTCGTGGCCGAGATCGGTGAGGCTCTGGCCGTGCTCCACACGGTCGATCCCGGGCCGCTCGAAGACGTCCTGGGGCCCGGGGACTGGGGCGTGTTCGTGGACCGGCAGCGCGCCGGGGCCGTCGAGCGGCAGCGTGGGCGCGGGCTGTCGGCCCAGTGGCTGGAGCAGATCACCGAGTTCCTCGCCTCGGTCCGGCTGCCGCGCACTCCGGGGCGTTCCTTGCTGCACACCGAGGTCATGCGGGAGCACTTCCTCGTCGATCCCGACGGCTGGCGGCTGACCGGCCTCTACGACTTCGAGCCGGCCATGATCGGCGACCGGGCCTACGACTTCGTCGGCGTGGGCGTGTTCGTCACGCGGGGCGATCCCCGGCTGCTGGCCCGCCTCGCCAAGTCGTACGGCACCGTCTTCGAGCCGGACCACCTGCTGGCGTACGCGCTGCTGCACGTGTACAGCAACCTGCCCTGGTATCTACGGGAGTTGGGCGCACCGGCCGACGGCACGCTGCCGTCGCTGGCCCGCGCCTGGTTCGGCACCGGCTGACGGGGCCGGGGCACTCGGCCGCCCGAGGGCCGGGCCGCTCACCCCTGTGGCGGAGCGGGCGGCACCACCGCGATCGGGCTCGCGGCGTGCAGCAGGACCGCGTGGGTGACCGAGCCCATCATGCGGGCGGGGGCCAGCAGGCGTCGCCGGTGCCGGCCCACGACGACGAGGTCCGCGTCCTTGGAGGCGGCGACGAGATGGCCCGCCGCGTCGCCCGGGACCACGTACGACTCGGTGTGGACCTCCGGGTGGCGTTGGCGGTGCGGGGCGAGGAAGCCTTCGGTGAGGGTGCGGGTCGCGGCCTCGACGGCGTCCTGGTCCTCGGACGGCTGCATGACCTGCGCGGTCACCGCCGTCCAGAGGTGCAGGGGCCACGGGTAGGCGGCGACGACCTGGAGGCGGGCGCCGCGCAGGGCTGCCTCGGCGAAGGCGAAGGACAGCGCGGCCTCGTCGGGGCTGTCGACCTGAAGGCCGACGACGACCCGCGGCCCCGGCTCGACGGGCATCCCGTCGTGGACCGGGCGCCCCGGCTTGGGCACCACGACGACCGGGCACTCGGCGTCTCGTGCGGCGGCCATGCCGTTGGAGCCGAGCAGCAGTCCGGTGAAGCCTCCCCGGCCGCGACTGCCCAGCACCAGCAGTTCGGCGATGGAGCTCAGTTCGAACAGCACCGCACCGGGCGTCCCCTCCAGGGCGACGTACTCCAGGACCGGCCGCTCGGTACGGCCCTCCAGATAGCGGCGTACCCGGTCGAGCACCGGATCGTCGTCCGGTGTGGGCCGCCCGGCGGGCAGGACCTCGGGCCCGGCCCAGGATGCGTACTGCTGGACATGGACCACCCGCAGCGGCGCCTTGCGCACCAGGGCGGTGTCGAAGGCCCAGTCCAGCGCGACGAGGCTGTCGTCCGAACCGTCGACCGCGGCGATGACCGGCAGGGTGCTCATGGGTTCCTCACCTCCGGAGTACGACCTTCCCGCTCCCGGGGCCAGCCTGGCTCAGGCGTCGCCCTCTGCGGGGTTCTCAGGGTCGCGTGTCCGGAAAAACGGGCGGAACACACCCGGATCGGCCCGATGGCGGCCGGCGCGCGGGGCGACCGCCCGCCGGCTCACCCGGGCCCGTGCGTCACGTCAGGTCGAACTCGCCCTCCCTCGCATCCGACACGAAGGCACCCCACTCGGCGGGAGTGAAGATCAGGGAAGGGCTCTCCGGGCGGCCGCTGTTGCGCATCGCGATGAATCCCTCGACGAAGGCGATCTGCACATCGCCCACGCCACGGCTGCTTGAGTGCCACTCGGCGCTGCTGAGGTCCAGCTCCGGCTTGTCCCAGCCCGCGAGCGGCGGCTGCTGCTGGATGGTGCTCTCGGCCACGTCCGTGCTCCTCCCGGTTCGTCGTCCGCGGCCAGCCTAGCGATCGGTCCCGAGTGCCAACAGGCCACGTGAGGGGGACCTTTGTGGAGGCGTCTCCACCGCCCTTCGGTGAAGGGGCTCAGGCGTCCGGGGGCGCCGAGCCCACGAGCCACATCGAGAAGAACTGGGACCCACCGCCATAGGCGTGTCCCAGTACCTTCCGGGCCCGCTCGACCTGGTGTTCCCCGGCCTGTCCGCGCACCTGGAGGGCCGCCTCCGCGAAGCGGATCATGCCGGAGGCCCCGATGGGGTTGGTGGACAGGACGCCGCCGGACATGTTCACCGGCAGGTCACCGTCGAGTTCCGTCACCCCTGACTCGGTGAGCTTCCAGCCCTCGCCCTCGGCGGCGAAGCCGAGGTTCTCCAGCCACATGGGCTCGTACCAGGAGAACGGCACGTACATCTCGACGGCGTCGATGTCCCGGCGCGGGTCGGCGATCCCGGCCTGCCGGTACACGTCCGCCGCGCAGTCCTTGCCGGCCTGCGGCGACACGGCGTCCTTGCCCGCGAAGAGGGTGGGCTCGCTGCGCATGGCGCCGCCGAGCATCCAGGCGGGCGGCCGGGGTGCACGGGCGGCTCCGGCCCGGTCGGTGAGGATCATCGCGCAGGCGCCGTCGGAGGAGGGGCAGGTCTCCGAGTAGCGGATCGGGTCCCACAGCATGGGCGAGGCCTGGACCTTCTCCAGGGTGATGTCGTGCTCGTGCAGATGGGCGTACGGGTTCTTCAGCGCGTTGCGCCGGTCCTTGTACGCCACCAGGGAGCCGACCGTGTCGGGTGCGCCGCTGCGCCGCATGTACGCGCGCACGTGCGGCGCGAAGAAGCCGCCCGCGCCGGCCAGCAGGGGCTGCTGGAAGGGGATCGGCAGGGACAGTCCCCACATGGCGTTCGACTCGGACTGCTTCTCGAAGGCCAGCGTCAGCACGGTGCCGTGCACCCGGGCCGCGACCAGGTTGGCGGCGACCAGGGCCGTGGATCCGCCGACCGACCCGGCCGTGTGCACCCGGAGCATGGGCTTGCCGACCGCGCCGAGCGCGTCGGCGAGGTACAGCTCCGGCATCATCACGCCCTCGAAGAAGTCGGGCGCCTTGCCGATGACCACGGCGTCGACGTCCGCCCACGTCAGCTCGGCGTCGTCCAGAGCCCGCCCGGCGGCCTCCCGGACCAGTCCCGCGATCGACACGTCCCGGCGCGCCGCGACGTGCTTGGTCTGACCGACGCCTACGACGGCCACGGGCTCCTTGCTCATCGCGGATCCCCTTCGAGTACGGCGACCAGGTTCTGCTGGAGGCACGGGCCGGACGTGGCGTGCGCGAGGACGCGGTCGGACTCGCCCCGGTGGACCCGGGCGGCGGCCTCGCCGATGCGGATGAGCCCGGCGGCCATGACGGGGTTCGCGGCGAGCGCCCCGCCGGACGGGTTGACGCGCACACCGTCGTCGAGCTTGAGCGCCTTGCGCAGGACGACTTCCTGCGCGGTGAAGGGCGCGTGCAACTCGGCGGTGTCCACGGGCCGTTCGAACGCGCCCGCCTTCTCGGCGGCGAGCCGGGTCGAGGGTGAGTCGGTCAGGTCGCGCACACCGAGACTGTGTGCCTCGATGCGGTGATCGATGCCGCGGATCCAGGCGGGCCGGTCGCACAGCTCGCGGGCCCGCTCCCCCGCCGCGAGGATCACGGCGGCGGCTCCGTCGCCGATGGGCGGGCAGTCACCGGTACGCAGCGGTCGTACGACGTACTCGCCGTGCGGCACCGAACCCCGCAGCTGGGCATGGGAGTTGTCGGCGGCGTCCGCGCGGCTGCGGGCGGCGACCGCGGCGAGGGCGGGTTCGTCGGTGTCGCCGGCGTCGATGAGGGACTGGGCCTGGAGGGCGGCGAGGGCGACGGAGTCGGGCCAGAGCGGGGCGACGTAGTAGGGGTCGAGCTGGCGGGTGAGGACGTCGCGCAGGGGGCCGGGTGAGGACTTGCCGTAGGAGTAGACGAGCGCGGTGTCGGCGTCCCCGGTCAGCAGCTTGGTCCATGCCTCGTACAGCGCCCACGCGCCGTCCGTCTCGACGTGCGACTCGGAGATCGGCGGCCAGGCGCCGACGCCGTCGAGGGCGAGGGTGAAGGAGAAGGCGCGGCCGGCGAGGTAGTCGCTGGAGCCGGAGCAGGTGAAGCCGATGTCGGCGGTCTTCAGGCCGGTCTGCGCCAGCACCTCGTGCAGCACGGGCATGAGCATCTCTACCTCGGAGAGCTCCTCGCTGGTGCGCCGGTGGTCGGTCTGTGCGAAGGCGACGACGGCGATCTCGCGGTTCACAGCAGCTCCCGGTAGGTGTCGTAGTCCGCGTCGGGCTCGCCCGTGGGCCGGTAGTGGTCGGGGTAGCGGGCGCCCTGTGTCCACACCGGTTCGACCCGCAGGCCCATCCGCACCTGGTCGTAGGGGATCCCGCCGATCCGGCCGTGCAGGGAGAGGCCGGCGCCGTCGAGGGCGATGTGGCCGTAGACGTAGGGCACTTCGATGTCCAGGTTCTTCGCCTTGATGTTGACGATGCAGAACGTGGTGACTGTGCCGTGGGGCCCCACTTCGACCTGTTCCGATGTGGCGAGGCCACATGTGGGGCACGCACCCCTCGGCGGGACGTACACCTTGCGGCAGGACGGGCAGCGCTCGCCGACGTTGCGGTGTTCGGCCAGCGCGTTGATGTAGGCGGTCTGGGCGCGGCCGGGTGAGTAGGTGTAGTCGAGACGGGCGGGGGCGATGATGCCGGTGACCGGGTCCTCGAACTGGCCGGTGTGACGGGCGGGTTCGGCCACGCCGCCACCGCTTCGGCCGTCGTTGCCCAAGCCGGCGTCGTACGGCTCGAAGCAGGCGATGTCGGTGATCGCGCCGACGCGTTCCCCGGCCCAGCGGATCCGGACCCGCATGCCGGCGTGCACGGCGTCGGGGCCGGGAGCGTCGAGGGCGTGCAGGAGGGCGGTGTCGGCGCCGTCGAGGCGGACCAGGACCCAGGCGAAGGGCGTGTCGAGGGGCTGGTCGCGGCGCGGGGCGTGGTTCCAGGCCCAGGTGGTGACCGTGCCGGTGGGGGCGACCTCGACCAGGTCTCGGATCTCCTCGGCGGTGACGGGGTCGTACTCGACGGGTGGGACGAGGGTGCGGCCGTCGCGGGTGCGCACCCCGAGGACGGCGCGTTCGCGCAGGCCGGTCAGGAAGGCGCTCTGGACGGGGCCGAGGGAGCGGGTGAAGGGGAACTCGACGACCAGGGGGGCTTTGAGAACGTCCGGCACGGTGGCTCCCTCGTCAGGCTCGCTTGTAGTCGGGTGACCGCTTCTCCGCGAAGGCGCGGGCGCCTTCCTTCGCGTCGGCGGTGTCGAAGATCGGCCAGCCGCGCTTCAGTTCGGCGGCGAGACCGTCGGTCTCGGTCATCTCGGCGGTCTCGTACACGGACGCCTTCACGGCCTCCACGGCGAGCGGTCCGCAGGCGTTGACCAGGTCGGCGATCTCCAGGGCCTTGTCGAGGGCCGTGCCGTCGGGGACGACATGGCCGATCAGACCGATGCCGGCCGCCTCGCGAGCGCTGTAGGGGCGGCCGGTGAGCAGCATCTCCAGTGCGTGGGTGCGCGGGATCTGCCGTTGCAGGCGGACCGTGGAGCCGCCGATCGGGAACAGCCCCCGCCTGACCTCGAAGAGCCCGAAGGTGGCCGACTCACCGGCGACCCGGATGTCCGTGCCCTGGAGCATCTCGGTGCCGCCCGCGACGCAGTGCCCCTCGACGGCCGCGATCACCGGCTTGCGCGGGCGATGGTGGCGGAGCATCGCCTTCCAGTGCAGGTCGGGATCGGCCTTGAGCCGGTCGCGGTACTGCTGGCCCGTCATGCCGTTGCCGGCGAGGGCCTTGAGGTCCATGCCCGCGCAGAAGCAGCCGCCCGCTCCGGTGAACACGATCGAGCGGACCGAGTCGTCGGCGTCGGCCTCGACCCAGCCGTCGTGGAGACCCACCAGCATCGGCAACGAGAGCGCGTTCTTCGCCTCGGGCCTGTTGAGCGTGAGCACCAGTGTGGCGCCCTCGCGTCGCATCGTGAGGTGTTCCGTCCCACCCATGAGCCCTCTCCCCTCTGACAGAACGAGAACAGGTTGCAGTAGGCGGCAGAGCACTTCAAGGGTTTTCTGACAGACAGTCAGATTCTTTTGCGCGGAGGCTTCACAGTTGTGCCGCCCTTTGCTCTGATGACCGGCGAACCGTCGGAGAGCCAGGCCGTGACCGAGGTCCAGGAGGAACGGTGGAGTACAACCTTGCCGACCTGTTCGAGTCGGTCGTCGACGCGGTTCCCGACCGCGAGGCACTCGTGTACGTCGACCACCCGGGCACGGGTGCGGAGCGCCGTCTGACGTACGCGGAGCTGGACGCGGCCGCCAACCGGATCGGCCATCATCTGATCGACAGCGGGATACGTCCCGGCGAGCACCTCGGGCTCCACCTCTACAACGGCGTCGAGTATCTGCAGACGGTACTGGGCTGCCTGAAGGCGCGGATCGTTCCGGTCAACGTCAACTACCGCTATGTGGAAGAGGAGTTGGTGTACCTCTACCGGGACGCCGATCTGGTGGCCCTGGTCTTCGACGCCGAGTTCACGGAGCGGGTGGCGGCGGCGCTGCCCCGGGTGGACCGGCTGCGGCATCTGGTGCGGAAGGGCGAGGCTGCGCCGGGTGCGGCCGATGCACCGGGCGCGCGGGTCGGGCCCTCCTTGCCTGCCGTCGCCTTCGCGGACGCCGAGGCCGCCGGGTCGCCCGAGCGCGGGTTCCCGGCACGGTCCGGGGACGACCAGTTCATCATCTACACCGGCGGCACCACCGGGATGCCCAAGGGTGTGATGTGGCGCCAGGAAGACCTGTTCTTCTCGGGGCTGGGAGGCGGAGCGCCGACCGGTGAGCCGGTGCAGAAGCCGGAGGAGCTCGCCGAGCGGGTGGCGGCGGGCGGCGACGGGATCACCTTCTTCCCCACCGCCCCGCTGATGCACGGGACGTCCACCCTGACCGCCTTCATCGGCTTCAACTTCGGCCAGCGTGTGGTGATCCACCGCAAGTACGTGCCGGAGGAGGTCCTGCGGACGATCGAGAAGGAGAAGGTCACCAGCATGTCGCTGGTCGGCGACGCGATGCTGCGGCCGCTGGTCGACGCGCTCAGCGGGCCCATGAAGGGCACGGACTGCTCGTCGATGTTCAGCGTGTCGTCGTCCGGCGCGATCATGTCCGACACGGTGCGCCGGCAGTTCCAGGAGCTGGTCCCCAACGTAGTGCTGCTGAACAACTTCGGCTCCTCGGAGTCCGGCTTCAACGGCACCGCGACCGAGGACTCCGGCCCGAAGCGCGGCTTCCGCATCCGCGTCAACTCCCGTACCCAGGTGGTCGATCCGGCCACCCACGAGCCGGTCGCGGTGGGCGAGGTGGGCCGGGTCGCGCAGTGCGGCCATGTGCCGCTCGGCTACTACAACGACCCGGGGAAAACCGCCGAGACCTTCTTCGAGAAGGACGGTGAGCGATGGGTGTTGCTCGGCGACATGGCCACGGTCGACGAGGAGGGCGTCGTCACCGTGCTGGGCCGTGGCTCGCAGTGCATCAACACCGGGGGCGAGAAGGTGTACCCGGAGGAGGTCGAGCAGGCCCTCAAGTCCCATCCCGATGTGTACGACGCGCTGGTGGCCGGGGTACCGGACCCCAGGTGGGGACACCATGTGGCGGCCGTGGTGCAGCTGCGGGCGGGTGCGGCGCGGCCTTCGCTGGCGGACATCCAGACGCACTGCCGCTCCCATCTCGCCGGGTACAAGGTCCCGCGCCAGCTGGTGCTCACCGAGGCCATTCGGCGCTCGCCCAGCGGCAAGGCGGACTACCGGTGGGCGCGTGAGGTGGCGGCGGCAGCGGACGGATGAATTCCGGGCAGCTCTCATTGAACCTAAGGTGACGTGCGGACGTACTCGTGGTGGCAGGCTCGGTCATCGGGCGCTGTTCGCCATGCCATCGCAAGACCGCACGGGAGGTCCTCCGGGTGTCACAGGAGGCAACAGAGGAAGCAACGCAGGACACGGAAGAGACGGAGACGAAGGAAGCGGGGGCGAAGGAAGCGGGCGGGGCGGGCGGAGCAGCCGCCGCGGGTGGGACGGCCAAGGCGGCTGAATCGGCCAAGACGGCTGCGACGGCCGACGGAGCCGACGCGTCCGACGCGGCTGAGACGGCACAGGCAGTCGAGTCGGACGATGTGGACGAGGCGGCCGAAGCGGCCACGGCGGGCGATGAGGCTGAGGCAGGCGAGGCGGCCAAAGCGAGCCATGAGGGCAAGGCAGGCCAGGCGGTCGCAGCGGGCGATGAGGCTGAGTCGAGCGAGGCCGCCAAGGCGGGCGATGACGCTGAAGCGGGCGACGAAGCCAAGGCGAGCCCTTCCGAGGAGCCGTCCGGCTCCCCCTCCCCCGGCTGGTTCGGGTGGCGGCGTCGCTACCCCCGTACCGCTCGCGGCGTCAGCGTGGGGACGACGGTCCTGGCCGGCGCGCTGGTGCTCTTCGCGCTCCTCGTGCCGAACCGTCTCGAACGGCTCACCCCCGATGCGTTCTTCCGCCTCCCCGCCGAGGGGATCCTGCTCGCGGGCCTGCTGCTGGCGCTGCCGACGCGGTCCCGGCGGCTGATGGCGGTGGTGTCGGGCGCGCTGCTCGGTCTGCTCACCGTGCTGAAGTTCGTCGACATGGGCTTCTACCAGGTCCTGGCCCGCCCGTTCGACCTGGTCCTGGACTGGATCCTGCTCGACGACGCGGCGGAGTTCGTCCGGGAGTCGTTCGGGCGCACCGGTCAGGTGCTCGCGGTGGTCGGGGTGATCGTCCTGCTCGTCGCCGTGCTCGTACTGATGACGCTCGCGATGGTGCGGGTCACGAACTTCATGGTCCGGCACCGGCCCGTCGCCGCCCGTACGACGCTGATCCTCGGTACCGCGTGGATCACCTGTATGACCCTCAGCATCCAGATCACCGGCGTCCCGCTCGCCACCAAGGGCAACGCCGAGTTCCTCAACAACCGTGTCGAGCAGGTGCGCGCGGGCCTGAGGGACGGGCGGGTCTTCCAGAAGCAGGCGGCCGTGGACGCCTTCGCGAAGACGCCGCCGGACCAGTTGCTGACGGGGCTGCGCGGCAAGGACGTGCTGTTCACGTTCATCGAGAGCTACGGCCGGGTCGCGATCGACGACCCGGCGATGGCCCCGCAGATCGACGCGACGCTCAAGGAGGGCACGAACTCGCTCAAGGCGGCCGGGTTCCAGTCACGCAGTGCCTGGCTGCGGTCGCCGGTGACGGGGGCGGGCAGCTGGCTGGCCCACTCCACCTTCCTCTCCGGCCTCTGGATCAAGAACCAGCAGCGGTACCGGAGTCTGACCACCAGCGACCGCGCGACGCTGAACAGCTACTTCCGCAAGACCGGCGCCTGGCGCACGGTCGGTGTCGTGCCCGGCGTGCGGCGGGCCTGGCCCGAGGGCAAGTTCTTCGCCCTCGACCACATCTACGACTCCGAGCACCTCGGCTACCAGGGCCCGTACTTCAGCTGGACGCCCGTGCCCGACCAGTTCAGCCTGGAGGCCTTCCAGCGCCTGGAGCACGGCAAGAAGGACCGCGAGCCGATCATGGCGGAGATCATCCTGGCCTCCAGCCACAACCCCTGGTCGCCCATCGCCCGCATGGTCGACTGGGACGACCTCGGTGACGGCTCGGTCTTCCATCAGATCAAGAAGGAGGGCACCGACCCCAAGGAGGTCTGGAAGGACCCCGAGCGCGTGCGCACCGAGTACCGCCGTGCCATCGAGTACTCGATCCACAGCCTCACCGAATGGGTCCAGCGCTACGGCACCGACGACACGGTCCTCGTCTTCCTCGGCGACCACCAGCCCGTCCCGACGGTCACCGCCGGCAGCACCAGCAAGGACGTCCCCGTCACGATCGTCGCCCGCGACCAGAAGGTCCTGGACCGGATCGCCGACTGGAACTGGACGGACGGCCTCAAGCCTGCCCAGAACGCCCCGACCTGGGGCATGGACAGCTTCCGGGACCGGTTCATGACGGCGTACGGGCCTCACGCGGGCTGAGTGCGCGCATTGCGCCGTACGGGCGTCACCGATGGGCGGTGACCTCGTGCGGCGTAATTCGTACGGCGTAACCGGACGCGACGGTGAGCGGGGGCGTCCCTACGGTCGCAGTGAGGGTCGTGGAGACCTCAGGACCGAAAGGGAACGTCCGTGAACAGACGCATACCGGTGCTGTGCGCGACCGCGCTCACCGCTCTCGTCACAGCCGGCCCGGTGGCTCCCCTGGCCTACGCCGCCCATGCCCGGACCGACCTGGACTGCCGGGACTTCGCCTTCCAGGAGGACGCGCAGGCGGAGTTCAACCGCGACCTCGGCGATCCCCACCGCCTGGACGAGGACCAGGGCGTGGACGACGGCATCGCCTGCGAGATCCTGCCGCGGCGCGGAGTGACGGTGCCGTCGCCGCCTCCCACGCTCTCACCGGCCACACTGTCACCGACCACAGTCCCGCCGGCCACCCTCTCGCCGGTTCCCACGCAGGGAGTGAGGGGTGGCCTGGGCGGTGCCACGGGGCCGGCGGACTTCGAGGTTGCTCTGGGAACCGGCCTCGCCGTCGGCGCGCTGGGGCTCACCGCCGGTTATGTCCGGTACCGGCGCCGGGCCGGCCGCTGAGGCGCACCCGGCGCCCTCGCCCGAGCCTCGCAGCCTCGCAGCCTCGCCCGCAGGCCTGCTGCCGTTACCCCGCCAGAAACTCCTCGACGGCCGCCAGGAAGTCCTCGGGCCGGCTCTCGTGCACCAGATGCCCGGCGTCGATCGTCACCACCCGGGCGTCGGGGACGAGGCCGGCAAGTACGGCGATCTGGTCCTGCGGGATGAGACTGGTGGGCCCACCCCCGATCAGCAGCGTCGGCATGGTGATCCGCCCCATGTGGTCCCACCACACAGGATCAGGGGCGTTGCGCTCCATGTCGGTCGCCAACACCATCGCCCAGTCGAACGGCAGCTCACCGTCGGGCCGTTCGGCGGGCGGCCGGGGCGGATCGAGCGGGATCGGGGCCGGTACGTCCTCCAGGACCAGCCGTCGTACGAGCTCCGGCGACTGCTGCGCGAGGAGGTAGGCCACCGCACCGCCCAGTGAGTGGCCGATGACATCGACCCGGTCGAGTCCGAGGGCGGTGAGGAAGGCGCGTATGTCGTCGCGCATCACCTCGTACCGGTACACCTCCGGTCCAGAGCCAGGATCCGTGCCCGGCCAGTCGCTGCGCCCGTGCCCCCGCAGATCGGGGGCATACACCCGGCGGGGCCGCGAACCCGTGGCCAGCGCTTCCGCGATCCGCGCCCAGTCCGCGCCGTCGGCGCCGCGGCAGTGCAGCAGAAGCACGGGCGGCGCGTCCTCGGGGCCCCAGGTGCGGTAGGCCAGGGTGATGCCGTTGGCTTTTACAGTGCGGGGTTCTCTGTCCACAACGGCACGGTACCCGGACGGTGTTGGGCCCCGCTGGCGGGGCGGGAAGCGGGCGGCGCGCAGGACGCGGGTCACGCGCAGCAGCAGTGCAATGCCATGCCGTGCCGCTCCGTCGTGCCGTGCCGTGCTGGCAGGGATCAGGGCGAGGACGGTGATCCGCCAACGCGCGCCCGGTCCGCCCATGCGCGCCCTGTCCAGCCGTCAGGGCCGACCGACCACGTCCTGCCCCTGCACCGCATCGTGCGCCACGTCCACCGACGGCTCGGCCTCACCCTCACCCCGGCCCACCGCCGGGCTCCGCGATGCCCGCCTGCCCAGACGCTCCGTCACTCGGGTCGCCACGGGCTCGGTGTAACGGGCTGTCAGCGGACCGAGGATCACCAGGATCAGCACATAGGCGGTGGCCAGCGGACCCAGTGACGGTTCGATGCCGGCGGTGACGGCGAGCCCGGCGATGACGATGGAGAACTCGCCGCGGGCGACCAGGGTGCCGCCCGCGCGCCAGCGGCCCTTGGCGGAGATTCCGGCCCGCTTGGCGGCCCAGTAGCCGGTGGCGATCTTCGTGAGCGCGGTGACGGCGGCCAGGGCGAGGGCGGGCAGGAGGACCGGCGGGATGCTCGCGGGGTCGGTGTGCAGCCCGAAGAAGACGAAGAACACCGCGGCGAACAGGTCCCGCAGCGGCGCCAGCAGGTTGTGCGCGCCCTCGGCCACCTCGCCGGACAGGGCGATGCCCACCAGGAACGCGCCGACGGCGGCGGAGACCTGGAGCTGCTGCGCGAGCCCGGCCACGACCAGGGTGAGGCCCAGCACGACGAGCAGCAGCTTCTCGGGGTCGTCGCTGGAGACGAACCGCGAGATGTGGCGGCCGTAGCGCACGGCGAGCAGCAGGACGAGTCCGGCGACGCCGAGCGCGATGGCGAGGGTGACGCTGCCCGCGGCGAGACCGGCACCGGCCAGCAGGGCCGTGACGATCGGCAGGTAGACGGCCATGGAGAGGTCTTCGAGGACCAGGATGCTGAGCACGACCGGGGTCTCGCGGTTGCCGAGCCGACCGAGGTCGCCGAGGACCTTGGCGATGACGCCGGAGGACGAGATCCAGGTGACGCCTGCCAGTACGACGGCGGCGACCGGGCCCCAGCCGAGCAACAGGGCCATACCGGCGCCCGGCAGCGCGTTCAGCGCGGCGTCGACGAGTCCGGCCGGGTACTGGGTCTTGAGGTTGGAGACGAGATCGCTGGCCGTGTACTCAAGGCCGAGCATCAGCAACAGCAGGATCACGCCGATCTCGGCGCCGATGGCGACGAACTCCTCGCTGGTGCCCAGGGGAAGCAGCCCGCCTTCGCCGAAGGCGAGCCCGGCCAGGAGGTACAGGGGTATCGGTGAGAACTGGAAGCGCGCGGCGAACCGGCCCAGCAGGCCGAGGCCGAGGATGATCGCGCCGAACTCGATGAGGAAGACCGCGGAGTTGTGCATCGCGGCTCACTCCCGTCCGAGTATCTCGGCGGCAGCCTCCACGCCCTCGCGCGTGCCGATGACGATCAGGGTGTCGCCGCCGGCCAGCCGGAAGTCGGGCGCCGGGGAGGGGATCGCCTCGGCGCGGCGCAGCACGGCCACGATGGACACGCCTGTCTCGGTGCGCATCCGGGTCTCGCCCAGCAGCCGTCCGTTCCAGTGCGACGTGGCGGACAGCTCGATCCGCTCGGCGACGAGGCCCAGTTCGGTGGTGGACAGCAGGTTGGGGCTGTGGTGGGCCGGCATCAGCGCGTCGATCAGTGTGGCCGCCTCCCCGGAGGTGAGGCGTACCGACAGCGCGCACGCGTCCGGATCGTCCTTGCGGTAGGCGCTCAGTGCCCGGGATCCGTCGCGGTGCGCGACCACCGACAGTCGGCGTTGTTCGCGCGTGGTGAGGTCGTAGCGGACCCCGATGCCGGGCAAGGGTGTGCTGCTCAGGCGTGGTGCGCCCACGGTTGTCCCCCTGTCTCGTTCAGGTGTGCGGTGCGGCGTTCTTTGCCAAAACCTTAACGAGCGCCGAGAGTCCGGACGCAGGCGGCCCGTCCCCGCAAGGCCGACGCCGGGCGACCCGGTGCGGGAAAAGTGCGGCCCGCCCCCTTGCCCGATCAAGCACCGCCTGAATTACTGATCCCGAACACCCGGACCGAATGATCGGTCGTCCGGATTGACGCGGTTGGTGAGGGAGAAGCCCCCATGGCGGACACGACGGAGCTGCTGGATTCGGGGGAACGGCTCGACCCGGAGGCACTGCGGGCGGTGCAGCTGGAGCGGCTGCGGAAGTCGCTGCGGCACGCGTACGACAACGTGCCGTTCTACCGCCAGTCCTTCGACAAGGCCGGAGTACGGCCCGACGACTGCCGTTCGCTCGCCGATCTGGCCCGCTTCCCGTTCACCACCAAAGCCGACCTGCGCGAGAACTACCCGTACGGGATGTTCGCCGTGCCCCAGGACCGTATCCGCCGCATCCATGCCTCCAGCGGCACCACCGGCCGCCCCACGGTCGTCGGCTACACCGAGGGCGACCTCTCCCTGTGGTCCGACATGGTGGCCCGGTCGATTCGCGCGGCGGGCGGCCGGCCCGGGGACAAGGTCCATGTGGCGTACGGCTATGGGCTGTTCACCGGTGGGCTCGGCGCACACTATGGGGCCGAACGACTGGGCTGTACGGTCATCCCCGCATCCGGCGGGATGACGGCCCGCCAGGTCCAGCTGATCCAGGACCTCAGGCCCGAGGTCATCATGGTGACGCCGTCGTACATGCTCACCCTCCTCGACGAGTTCGAGCGGCAGGGTGTCGATCCGCGCGGTACGTCCCTGCGTGTGGGCATCTTCGGTGCCGAGCCCTGGACGGAGCAGATGCGCCGGGAGATCGAGGAGCGGTTCGCGATCGACGCCGTCGACATATACGGACTGTCCGAGGTGATCGGGCCGGGGGTGGCGCAGGAGTGTGTGGAGACCAAGGACGGGCTCCATGTGTGGGAGGACCACTTCTTTCCGGAGATCGTGGACCCGATCAGCGGTGAGGTACTGCCCGACGGCGCGGAGGGCGAGCTGGTCTTCACCTCGCTGACCAAGGAGGCGATGCCGGTCGTCCGGTACCGGACCCGGGACCTGACACGGCTGCTGCCGGGCACGGCGCGGGTGTTCCGCCGGATGGAGAAGGTGACCGGCCGCAGTGACGACATGGTGATCCTGCGCGGGGTGAACCTCTTCCCCACCCAGATCGAGGAGATCGTGCTGCGCACACCGGGCGTCGCACCCCACTTCCAGCTGCGGCTCACCCGGGAGGGCCGGCTCGACGCGCTCACCGTGCGGGCGGAGGCCCGCCGGGACGCGGCACCCGAGACCCGGGACGCCGCCGCGCGGGCCATCGAGGCGGCGGTGAAGGACGGCATCGGGGTGTCGGTCACCGTGGAGATCGTCGAACCGGAGTCACTGGAGCGCTCCGTCGGCAAGATCCGGCGGATCGTGGATCTGAGGCCCCGTTAGTCACCGTCAGTATCCGTCAATCACCGGAGAAAGTCCCGGCGAACCGGTCCCGCAGCTCCCGCTTGAGGATCTTTCCGCTGGCATTGCGCGGCAGCTCGTCCACGAACACCACCCGCTTCGGCGCCTTGAAGTGGGCGAGCTTCTCACGGGCGTGGTCGATCAGTTCGGTCTCGGTCACCTCGCCGCGCGGCACGACGACGGCCGTGACGGCCTCGATCCAGCGCTCGTCGGGCAGGCCGATCACGGCGGCCTCGGCCACGCCCTCGTGCGTGTACAGCGCGTCCTCCACCTGCCGTGAGGCGACCAGTACGCCACCGGAGTTGATGACGTCCTTCACCCGGTCGACGATGGTGAAGTAGCCGTGCGCGTCGCGCACCGCGAGGTCACCGGAGCGGAACCAGCCGTCGCGGAAGGCCTCGGCGGTCTCCTCGGGCTTGTCCCAGTAGCCCTCGCACAGCTGCGGGGAGCGGTAGACGATCTCGCCGGAGGTGCCGTCGGGCACGTCCTCGCCGTGCTCGTCGACCACACGGGCGTCGACGAAGAGCACGGTACGGCCGCAGGAGTCCATCCGGCCCTTGTGCTCGTCCGGGGCCAGCACCGTGGCCAGCGGGCCGATCTCGCTCTGGCCGAAACAGTTGTAGAAGGCCAGCTTCGGCCATCGCTCACGCAGCCGTTCCAGAACCGGCACCGGCATGATCGAGGCGCCGTAGTAGGCCTTGCGCAGTCCGTCGAGGTCACGGGTCGCGAAGTCGGGGCGGCCCGCGAGGCCGATCCACACCGTGGGCGGGGCGAACAGGCTGTCCACGCCGCCCGTCTCGATCAGGTCGAGGAGCCGGTCGCCGTCGGGTGCGTCGATGATCGTGTTGGTGGCGCCGACGGCGAGATACGGCAGCAGGAACACATGCATCTGCGCCGAGTGGTACAGCGGCAGCGAGTGGACGGGGCGGTCGCCCGCACTCAGGTCCAGGGCCGTGATCGCGCTCAGGTACTCGTGGACCAGGGCGCGGTGGGTCATCATCGCGCCCTTGGGCAGGGCCGTGGTGCCCGAGGTGTAGAGCAGCTGCACCAGATCCTCGCTGCGCGCCTCCGGGCCGTCGTAGGCAGGCGCGGTCGCCTGTCGCGTCAGCAGCGAGTCATCTGCGTCGCGCAGGGGCAGCGTACGGACGCCGCCCGGGAGTCGATCCGCCAGGTCCGGATCGGTGAGGACCAGGGAGCTGCCGGACTGGCCGACGATGTACGCGAGGTCGTCGCCGGTGAGGTTCTGGTTGACCGGGACATGGACGAGGCCCGCGCGGGCGCAGGCGAGGAACGCGATCAGATAGGCGTCCGAGTTGTGGCCGTAGGCGCCGACCCGGTCGCCGGGGGTGAGGCCCTGACCGAGCAGGACGCTCGCCGCACGCGAGACGGCCTGGTCGAGTTCCTCGTATGTCCAGGAGCGGTCGCGGTAGTCGACCGCGACGCGCGCGGGGGTGCGCCGGGCGCTGCGTCGCAGCACCCCGTCAACCGTGCTGCCGTGTCCAGGCGTCATGTCACATGATCCTCGGTGCGTCGCACGGACAGGTCAAGCACGACGCGCAACACCGTGCCGGGGACACATACCCGTTGGTACGCTCAACGGCTCCTTCCCTCAATGACGTTGGGAGGCACGATGCGCACCCGCCCCAGACGGCTCCTCGTCGCGGCCGTCGCCCTGCTCACCGCCACCGCCGCACTGCCCGCGGCCGCGGCCGAGCCGCAGGACCGGCAAGAACGGCAGGACCTGCAAGAACAGCTCTCGCACGGCGGCATGTCCGCCGTCGTCCGCTACACCGAGTACGGCATTCCACACATCGTCGCCGGGGACTACAAGTCCCTCGGTTTCGGCACCGGTTGGGCGCAGGCCGCCGACCAGGTGTGCACGCTCGCCGACGGGTTCGTCACCGTACGCGGCGAGCGTTCACGCTTCTTCGGGCCGACCGCGGCGACCGACTTCTCCCTCTCCTCGGCCACCACGAACCTCTCCAGCGACCTGTACTTCCAAGGCGTACGTCGGGCACGCACGGTGGAGAACCTGCTCACCGAACCGGCGCCGCGCGGCCCGAGCCGTCAGGTCAAGGACCTCATAGGGGGCTTCGCAGCCGGGTACAACGCCTGGCTGAAGCAGAACCGGATCACCGACCCCGCCTGCAAGGGTGCCGCCTGGGTACGGTCGGTCACCGCCCTGGACGTGGCCGCCCGCTTCTACGCCATCGCCGTGCTCGGCGGCCAGGGCGGTGCCGTGGACGACATCACGTCCGCCCAGCCGCCCACCGGATCCGCCGCCCGCGCCAAGGGCACGGCAGGTGCGGCCGGCGGCCCGGACGCCGAGGCACTGATCCGGGCCGTGCGGGAGCGGACCGCCGAGTCGGCGGACATGGGCTCGAACGCGGTCGCCTTCCGCGGTGACACCACCGCCAACGGGCGCGGTCTGCTGCTCGGCAACCCGCACTACCCGTGGCACGGCGGACGTCGCTTCTGGCAGGCGCAGCAGACGATCCCCGGCGAGCTGAACGTCGCCGGCGCGTCGCTGCTCGGCTCGCCGACGATCTCCATCGGTTACAACGCCCATGTGGCGTGGAGCCACACCGTGTCGACCGGTGTCCCGTTCAATCTGCACCGGCTGACGCTGGATCCCGCCGACCCCACCGTCTATGTGGTGGACGGCAAGCGCAACCGGATGACCAAGCGGACCGTGACCGTCGCGGTCAAGGACGGCGCACCGGTGACCCGCACCCAGTGGTGGACCCGCTACGGTCCGGTCGTCGCCTCCACCGACGGCGAGCTCCCGCTGCCCTGGACCGCGACGACGGCGTACGCGCTGGGCGACCCCAACGCGTCCAACATGCGCTTCGCCGACACCTCGCTGGACTTCGGCAAGGCGCGCGGCACAGCCGACGTCCTCGCCTCTCTCGCCCGGCACCAGGGGCTCCCCTGGGTGAACACCATCGCCGCGGACTCCTCGGGGCATTCCCTCTACACCCAGTCGCAGGTGCTGCCCCGGATCACGAACGACCTCGCGGCGCGGTGCTCGACCGACCTCGGCAAGGCCACCTACCCGGCGGCAGGTCTGGCGGTCCTCGACGGCTCCCGCGGCGACTGCGCGCTCGGCAGCGACGAGGACGCCGTACAGCCGGGGATCTTCGGACCCGCGCGGATGCCCACCCTGCGGGACGCGCCGTACGCGGAGAACTCCAACGACAGCGCCTGGCTGGCCAACGCCGACCGGCCGCTCACGGGGTACGAGCGGGTCTTCGGCAATATCGGCACGCAGCGCTCGATGCGCACGCGGGGCGCGATCGAGGACGTGGCGGCGATGGCGGAACGGGGCGGGCTGACCGTACGGGACCTGCAGCGGCAGCAGTTCATGAACCGGGTGCCCGCCGGTGACCTCGCCGCGGCGGACGTGGCGAAGGCGTGTGCGGCGCTGCCGGGCGGGACGGCGACAGGCAGTGATGGCAAGGCCGTTGACGTTGCCGGGGCCTGTCCGGTGCTGGCGGCCTGGGACCGCACGGCGGACACCGGCAGCCGGGGTGCCCTGCTCTTCGACCGGTTCTGGCGGAAGCTGTCCGCGAAGGTTCCGGCCGCCCAGCGGTGGAAGGTGCCGTTCTCGGCGGCGGACCCGGTGCGCACCCCGAACACCCTCAACACCGACGCCCCCGGCTTCGCCACGGCCCTCGCGGACGCGGTCGCGGAGCTCCGGGCGGCCGGCATCGCGCTCGACTCCCGTCTCGGCGAGCACCAGGTCGTCGTACGGAACGGGCAGCGCATCCCGGTCCCCGGCGGCACGGAGGGGCTGGGTGTGTGGAACAAGGTCGAGCCGGTCTGGGACCAGGCGCGTGGCGGCTATACGGAGGTGACGACGGGCTCCAGCCACATCCAGGCCGTGGGCTGGGACGGCGGCCGCTGTCCGGAGGCCCGTACGCTGCTGACGTATTCACAGTCCGCGAACCCGAATTCGCCCCACTTCAGCGATCAGACCCGGTTGTTCTCCGGTGAGAAGTGGGTGACCGCACGCTTCTGCGAGAAGGACATCCTGGCGTCCCCCGCGTTGAAGGTCGTGTACGTGCGCGAACGCTGAATCGGTGTGGTCCCGTCCCCCAGGGGGCGGGACCACATGGGGCGGGACCACATGGGTTGAGGCCACATGAGGCGGGACCACTCTTGAGTGGCTCCTGAGTGACCAGTGGGCATCGCGGTCCATGCATGATGCATCAACGACCGTTCCCGAATGCTTCTTGCGCTTCTTTTGCTTCCCCGATGCTCCTGTGCGCCCCTTTGGAGAAAGGATTCGGGAAACCCGGCGCCGCCCGGACTGGGCAGGACTTGTCACAAGTGTCAAGTCCGTGGCACGTTCACCGACTTCACGTGCCGCATTTGAGCGGGAGGTTTCTCATGAGCCGTGCCGCACCTGAACAGGAACAGGCATGGACGACTGGTACTGCTCCGGGCATATTCCCACTGCTTGGTCACGGTATCGCGTTGTTCCGGCGCCCGCTGGAATTTCTCAATTCTTTGCCCGCGCACGGGGACCTGGTCGAAATTCGGCTCGGCCCCCAGCGCGCCTGGATGGTGTGCCATCCGGAACTGGTCCACCGGATGCTCAAGGACACGCGCACCTTCGACAAAGGAGGTCCGCAGTACGACAGGCTCCGGCTGCTGATGGGCGACGGCGTGGTGACATGCCGTCACGCCGAGCACCGGCGGCAGCGCAGACTGCTGCAACCCGACTTCCGCCCCTCCCGCGTGGCCGATCACACGGAGTGGATGGGCGAGGAGGCCGAGGCGGTGTGCCGTGACTGGCGGCCCGGGCAGCGGGTCGACGTCAGCGCGGCCACGATGGCGTTCACGACCGGGGTCGTCAGCCGCGTCCTCTTCTCCGACTCGATGGACGCCGCGACATCCACCGAGGTGCGGCACAGTCTCGCCGCGATCGTCCGCGGCCTGTTCGTGCGCACGGTCGTGCCGGTCGAGGCCCTGTTCCGGGTGCCCACACCCGCGAACCGGCGTTACCGGCGCGCGGTCGACAGTGTGCACGCCATCATCGACGCGGCCATCGCCGAGCGCCGCCGGGGCACTCCCCGGGACGACCTGCTGGGGACGCTGCTGGAGGCCACGCGTGACGACGGCTCGGCGGGCGCGATCACCGAACAGGAGGTCCACGACCACCTCGTCTCGCTGCTGCTCACCGGGTCCGAGAGCCCTTCCATGGCCCTGGCCTCCGCCTTCAGCCTGCTGGCGGAGCACCCGGAGACGGAGCGCCGCCTGCACGCCGAGGTGGACGCCGTGCTCGCCGGCGGGCGCCGCCCCGGTCCCGACGACCTGCCGCGGCTCGTCCACACCCGAGCCGTCGTCATGGAGACGCTGCGCCACTCACCGCCCGGCTGGCTCTTCACCCGCGTCACCACCCGGGAAACGGAGTTCGCCGGCCGCCGTCTCCCCCAGGGGGCGACCGTCCTGTACAGCCCCTATCTGATGCACCACGATCCCGCGTCGTTCCCCGATCCGGGCCGATTCGATCCGGGGCGCTGGCTGCCGGGCGGGTCCGCCGACGAGCAGCACGGTGCGACGATCCCGTTCGCCGCGGGCAGTCGCAAGTGCATCGGCGACGTGCTCTCCATGGCGGAGATGACCGTGGCCCTCGCCACCGTCGCCGGCCGTTGGCGCCTGCGTCATCTGCCCGGCCCGGTCGAACAGCCGCGTCCCGGCGCGACGTTGGGACCGAGGTCATTGGTGATGATCTGCGAGCCGCGTACATCCCCTACCACCGCACCCCGCACACACATCCCGAATGGCAGGTGACAACGGTGTGGACGACGCATGAGGAAGTCGCGTTCGCCGCTCAGGGCGGAACTGCGGCCTCCGATCTCAGGGAACTGATCGACGCCCATCTGTACATGCCTTTCCCGTTCCTCACCCATCCCGATACGGACGACGCGGCCGCCGGTGTCGACATCTGGTTACGCGAGTGCGGACTGACCGAGGAAGCCGGCGTGGCTGCGATGATCGCCTTCACCCGGCCGGCCGAACTCGCGGCCTACAACAGCCCGACGGTGGACTTGGACATTCTCCAGATCGTGTCCAATCAGATCGCCTATCAATTCGTCTTCGACGACAGGGCGGAGGAGATCGGCCGACGGTCTCCGGAGCGGCTGCTCCCGATGCTGTGCGAGAGCATCGGCATCCTGCGCGACGACGCCGCGCCCACCACGGCGCTGGGAGCGGCGCTGGCCGATCTCCACCGGCAGGTCCGGGAGCGGTGCACACCCGCGCAGGCCGCGCGCTGGGCGTGGAAGAGCCGCGAGTACGTACACGGCCTGCTGTACGAGGCCGTGGCCCAGGCCCATCCCCTCCCCCCGCGCCTGGGGCTGAGCACGTCGATCCGTTCGCTCACGGCGGGCGTGGAGCCCTTCTACCCGCTGGCCGAAGCGGCGCAGCCGTGCGAGCTGGCGTCCGAGGAACTCCATCACCCCGTCATGGAGCGCCTGGGCCGGCTGTCGGCCGACGCGGCCGTGTGGATACCCGACCTGTTCTCCGCGGTGAAGGAGCAGCGGGCGGGCGGAGTGATCAATCTGGCCCTCGCCCACCAGCGGGCCCTGCGGTGCTCACTGCCGATGGCGGTCATGCTGGCCATCCGCCAGATCAACAGCACGATCAGCGAGTTCGAGCGGCTCTACGAGGAGATAAAACCGGGGCTGAGCCCGGCCGGGATCGGCTATGTGGAGGGCATGGCCGGCTGGATCCGCGGCTGTTACTACTGGTCCCGCACCGTGCCGCGCTATGCCGACGCGACGCTGACGTCGGCTCTCAGCTGAGCCATCGTGCGCCCGCCGTCGCCGCGCGGCGGGCGCACGGCTCCCGGGAACGGGCGTCATTCGGATTTTCTTACCCGATGGGTGGACGAGCGAACCACTTCGGCACGGGATTCATCCTTCTCTGTCATCCTGGCCCCCTAATACGACCATCAGGCCCCCACCAGAGGCGTACTCTCTGCGCTGTCCTCCGAGGATCAACGACAGGAAGCGGTAGGGCAGATGGCGTATGGGCCGTGGCAGTCGAACACCGAACCCCGCCCGTTGCTTGAGCGCCAGCGCGAACTCAGAGCGCTCGACTCCGCGTTGTCGGACCTGCGCGACGCCGCCGACGGCATGCAGCGGGCTCGGCCCAGCGGGCTGCTCGCCTTCACCGGTCCGGGCGGGCTGGGCAAGTCGACGCTCCTCACCGAGGCACGCGCCCGCGCCGCGGAGCTCGGGTTCACGGTGCTCTCGGCCCGGGCCGGTGAGAAGGACCAGGAGCTGGCGTTCCGTCTGGTGCGTCAGCTCTTCCAGCCCGTCCTGGCCACCGTGGAGGAGGCCGAACGCCGTGCCTTCCTGGGGAGTTGGTACGACATCGTCGCCGCCGCGCTCGGTCTGGAGGCGACGGACACCGCGCACACGCCGGACCCGACCGGGGTGCGCGACGGCCTCGACTGGGTCATGACGCGCCTGGCCGCGATGAAGGCGCCCCTCGTGCTGCTCCTGGACGACCTGCAGTGGGCCGACCTCGAATCGCTCGGCTGGCTCGCCTCGTTCGCTCCGCGCACCGCCGACCTCCCGCTGCTGATCGTCGTCGCCTACCGGCCCGACGAACTGCCGTCCGAGGCGGCCGCCTTCCGTACGGTCGTCGAACGGCACGGGAACCGCCCCTACCCGCTGGCCCGGCTCAGCGCCGCCGGGGTGGCCCGGATCGTCCGGCACGAACTGGGCGAGGAAGCCGAGGACGAGTTCTGCGACGAGTGCTGGTCGGTCACCGGCGGCAGCCCGTTCGAGACCGTCGAGCTCGCCATCAGGCTCGGCGAACGGAACCTGAAGGGCGCACCGCACGAGTTGCCCGCGATGCGGGACCTGGCGGCGGCGGTCAAGGGCCCGGGACTGATCGAGAGCCTGCACCGGCTCGGCACGGCCACCGTCCGTTTCGCCCAGGCCGCGGCCGTGCTGGGTCCCCCGGTGTCGCGGGAGCTGGCCGCCGCGCTCGCGGTGATCGGCAGCGAGGAGGCGGTGGAGGCGACCGAGAAGCTGCGCACCGCCCGGATCCTGGCCGACACACCCGAGTCCGGGGACGGGCTGGAGTTCGTCCACCCGCTGATCGCGACGGCGATCTACCGGTCCATCCCCGCCGGTCTGCGGGTCGGCCTGCACGACCGGGCCGCGGAGGCCGTCCGTGCGGCCGGGTTCGGGCCGGTCTTCGCCGCCCGGCATCTGCTGGAGGTGCCCTGCGAGGGCAGGTCCGAGGTCGTCGCGTGCCTGCGCGATGCCGCCCGTGAGCACCTGCGCGCCGGGGCTCCGGAGGCCGCCCGGCGCGCCCTGGCCCGTGCGCTGCAGGAACCGCCCCGACCGGAGGACCGCGCCGCGCTCCTGCACGAGCTCGCGGGCGCGACCTTCCTGATCGAACCCACGGCCACGGTGAGCCACCTCCAGGAGGCGCTGGCGGAACCCGAGGTGGATCCCCAGCTGCGGGCCTCCATCGTCTACCGGCTGACCCAGGCGCTGGCCCACACGGACCGGCTGGCCGAGGCGGCGACCGTGTCCGCCGACGAGGCGCGGCTCGCCACCCATCCCCGCATCCGGCTGCGTATGCAGGCCGATCACTTCGTCTGGAGCGCCTTCCGCGCCGACGAACCCGACTCGTTCGCCCGCTCACGCAGGCTGACCCGGCTCGCCGAACGGCTGGCCGGCCGCGGTCTGGAGGAGCGCTACATCCTGGGTTCGCGGGCCTGGGACGCCATGGTGCGCGGCGAACCCCGGCAGACCGTCCTGCAGTGCGCGGAGCAGGCCCTGCGCGGCGGACTGAGCTGGACCGACGAGAACCGGGGCTTCGAGGTCCCCGTCTCGGTCGCCCTGACCTTCATGTACGGCGACCAGCCGCGACGTGCCGAGGAACTGTTCACCGACGGCATCGCCGAGTGCACGGGCAAGGGCTGGCGCGGCTCCCATCTGGCCCTCGGGCAGACCCTGTACGGCTACATCCGCTACCGGCGCGGCTGCCTGAGCGACGCGGAGCAGCTGGTCCGGGAGGGGCTGCGCATCGCCGACCGGGTCGAAGGCGCGGTGCCCGCCCAGTGGTTCGCCATCGGCATCCTCATCCAGACCCTGCTCGCCCGCGGCCGCACCGCCGCCGCGCGTCGTCTCGCCGACTCCTACGGGTACGGCGAGATCGTCCCGAACGCCGTCATCTACCCCGACCCGCGCACGGTGTACGCCGAACTCCTGCTGGCCGAGGGCCGGCACTCCGAGGCGGAGCATCTGCTGTCCGCCGTCGGGGACTGGCTGGACGCACGGGGCTGGCGCAACCCGTCCTGGTGCCCTTGGCAGCTGCACCTGGCGTCCGCTCTCGCTCCCACCGACCCGGACAAGGCGGCCGGTCACGCCCTGGACGCCGTCAAGCGTGCCCGGGACTTCGGCGCCGCCTCCACCATCGGCCAGTCCCTCCACACCCTCGCCGAAGTGACCGGCGGTCCTGCGGCGGTCAGCCTGTACGCGGAGGCCGTGGAACACCTGGAGCAGTCGCCCGCCTCCTACGAGCTCGCCCGCGCCCAGATCGGCCACGGTGCCGCCCTGTCCCGCCACGGCCGCCTCCAGGAGGCCGCCGACCGGCTCTACCAGGGACTGGAAGGCGCCGTGCACTGCGGGGCCGAGGCGCTCACCGCCCGGGCCAGGCAGGAGCTCGCGGCGGCCGGAATGCGCCCGCTTCCGCTGCGGTACACGCAGGCGGACACGCTGACCGCGCAGGAGCGCCGTACCGCCGAACTGAGCGTCCAGGGGCACCCGGTGGCGGTGATCGCCAAGGAACTGCGCCTCACCGAGCAGGGCGTGCGGCAGTTGCTGTCCTGCGTCTACCGCAAGGTCGGCACCGATGCCACGGGCCTCGCCAAGGCCCTGGAGACGTTCCCCCGCACGCGCCCTTGAAGCCGCCCGGCCCCGTACCGGGCGGCGCTCACATGGGTCGCGTACGACCCTCCCAGTACGGGTCCCGCAACCGCCGTTTGTACAGCTTGCCGTTGGGATCGCGCGGCATCTCCGCGATGAAGTCGACGCTCTTGGGCCGCTTGTAGCCGGCGAGCCGGTCGGCGCAGTGGTCGAGGATCGCGGCGGCCAGCGCCGGGCCCGGCTCGTGACCGGGGGCCGGTTCCACGACGGCCTTGACCTCCTCGCCCCAGTCGTCGTGCGGGATGCCGAAGGCGGCGGCGTCGGCGACGGCGGGGTGGGCGAGGAGCGCCGACTCGATCTCGGCCGGGTAGATGTTCACCCCGCCGGAGATGATCATGTCGATCTTGCGGTCGCGGAGGAACAGATAGCCGTCCTCGTCGAGATAGCCGAGGTCGCCGACGGTGAAGAAGTCGCCGATGCGGTTCTTCCTCGTCTTGGCCTCGTCCTTGTGGTAGGCGAAGCCGCCGGTGTTCATCTTCAGGTAGACGGTGCCGAGTTCGCCGGGCGGGAGCCGGTTGCCGTCGTCGTCGAAGACGGCGAGTTCGCTGATGGGCCAGGCCTTGCCGACCGTGCCGGGCTTCTTCAGCCAGTCCTCGGCGGTGGCGAAGGCGCCGCCGCCCTCGCTGGCCGCGTAGTACTCCTCCACGCAGGGACCCCACCAGTCGAGCATCGCCCGCTTGACGTGGTCGGGGCAGGGGGCGGCGCCGTGGATGGCGTGCCGCATGGCGGAGACGTCGTAGCGGGCCCGTGTCTCCTCGGGCAGGGCGAGCAGGCGGTGGAACTGGGTCGGGACCATATGGGTGTGGGTGCATTTCTCGCGGTCGATCAGCCGGAGCATCTCCTCGGGCGTCCACTTGTCCATCAGCACCAGCCGGTGGCCGATGTGGAGCGACGCGCCCGCGAACTGGAGGACGGCGGTGTGGTAGAGCGGCGAGCAGACGAGGTGCACGTTGTCGTCGAACGGGCGGATGCCGAAGATGCCGAGGAAGCCGCCCAGGTATGCCTCCTCGGGGCGCTTGCCGGGCAGCGGGCGCCGGATGCCGCGGGGGCGGCCGGTGGTGCCCGAGGTGTAGTTCATGACCCAGCCGAGGGTGCGGTCGGCGGGCGCCGACTCCGGTTGTCCGTCGACGAGTTCGGCGTACGGCCGGAATCCCTCGACCGTGCCGATCGCGTACCGGTGGGTGGCGGGCAGGCCGGCCTCGTCGGCGGCTTGGCGTGCGGGGGCGGCGAAGCGTTCGTGGGCGAGGAGGACCTTGGCGCCGGAGTCGGCGACGATCCAGGCGATCTCGGGGCCGACGAAGTGGTGGTTGATGGGGACCAGGTAGAACCCGGCCTGGCTGGCGGCGAGGTACGCGACGAAGAACTCGGCGCTGTTGGGCAGGACGACGGCGAAGGCGTCGCCGTGTTCCAGGCCGGCCGCGCGCAGTCCGTGGACGAGCCGGTTGGTGGCGGCGTGCAGCCGGCCGGCGGTCCACTCCTCGCCGTCGGGGGCGACCAGGACCGTGCGGTGGGGGTCGGCCGCGGCCTGCGCCCAGAAGCCTGCCGGGGGTGTACTCGTGCTCGTCACTCGCCGCTCCTTCCGGCTATGCGGTTGATGCGATCGACGGCTTGTTCGAAGCCGCGGGTGAGGTCGTCGAAGACGGCCCGGACGCTGCGTTCGCTGTTCATCCGGCCGACGATCTGGCCGACGGGGGTGCCGAGCAGCGGCGCGACCTCGTACTTCTGGATCCGGGAGACCGCCTCGGCGACCAGCAGGCCCTGCAGGGGCATGGGCAGGGTGCCCGGGCCGTGCGTGTCGTCCCAGGCGTCGGTCCACTCGGTGCGCAGCTGGCGTGCGGGCTTGCCGGTCAGGGCGCGGGAGCGCACCGTGTCGCCGGAGCCGGCGGCGAGCAGTTTGCGGGTCAGGGCGGGAGAATGCAGATCGGCTTCTGTGGTGGTCAGCCATATGGAGCCCAGCCACACACCCTGGGCGCCCAGGCTGAGTGCGGCAGCCACCTGCTGGCCGCTGCCGATGCCGCCGGCCGCGAGCACGGGCAGCGGGTCGACCGCCTCCACGACCTCCGGTGTCAGCACCATGGAGGCGATCTCACCGGTGTGCCCGCCCGCCTCGTAGCCCTGCGCGACCACGATGTCGATGCCGCGCTCCTTGTGCTTGACGGCGTGCCGGGCGCTGCCCGCGAGCGCGGCGACGAGGACGTCCCGGTCATGGGCGCGCTCGACCACGTCGGCGGGCGGTGAGCCGAGGGCGTTGGCGAGGAGTCTGATCGGGTAGTCGAAGGCGACGTCGAGCTGGCTGCGGGCGACCTGCTCCATCCAGCCGGTGATGCGCCAGCCGGACGCCTCCCCCTCGGCGAGTTCGGGCACGCCGTACTGGGCGAGGGTGTCCTTGACGAACTGCCGGTGCCCTTCCGGGATCATCGCCTCCACGTCGGCCTCGCTGACGCCTTCCACCTTCTTCGCGGGCATGACGACATCGAGGCCGTAGGGCCTGCCGTCGACATGGGCCTCGATCCAGTCGAGGTCGCGTTTGAGGTCGTCGGGGGCGGTGTAGCGGACCGCGCCGAGCACTCCGAAGCCGCCGGCCCGGCTGATGGCCGCGGCGACGGCGGGGAACGGCGTGAAGCCGAAGACGGCGTGCTCGACTCCCAGTTTCTTGCTCAGCTCCGTCTGCATGGGCGCAGGATGCCGCACTCCTCCGGAGGACGGAAGAGGTTATCTGATACACCGTCAGGTTCAGGGCAGGGTCGGCCGGCCCTGGTTCCGGGTAGGTCTCAGATCTCCAGTCGCATCAACTCGTACCAGCGCGGCGTATCAACCCGTATCGACGAAGGGACTTCCCGGTGGCCGAAGACCTGGCGGGCAGAACGGCGACGGCATACGGGCTGACACGACGTCGACTCGGCAGGGGCGCCCTGGCCCTGGGCGGAGCACTGACGCTGGCCTCGCTCCCCGCGGGACCGGCCGCCGCCGCTCCCTCCGGCAACCGCACCCTGCGCCACGGCTCCCCCGAGCGCGCCGGCCTGCTCCCCGCCCACCTGCGCCAACTGGTCACCGACGCCGAGGCGTTCCTGGGCCCCTCCCCCAAACACCCCTGGTACGCGGGCGCCGTCCTGCTCGCCGGGCGCGGCGGCACGGTGGCCCTGCACCAGCCCATCGGGACCGCGGTGCGCTACCGGGCCTACGACGAGAGGACCGACACCGGCGTCGAGTTACCGGCCGACCAGCAGATCCCCATGGCCGCGGACACCGTCTTCGATCTGGCCTCGGTGTCCAAGCTGTTCACCTCGATCCTCGCCGTGCAGCAGATGGAGCGGGGCGCGCTCGGGCTGGAGGCGACGGTGGCCTCCTACCTCCCGGACTTCGGCCGCGCGGGCAAGCAGGACATCACGATCCGTCAGCTCCTCACCCACACCTCGGGGTTCCGCCCCTGGATCCCGCTGTACAGCGCGCCGACGTACGAGGAGAAGCTGGAGCTCATCTGGAACGAGGCGCCCCTCAACCCGCCGGGCACCAAGTACCTCTACTCGGACCTGAATCTGATCTCCCTCCAGCTGGTCCTGGAGAAGATCACCGGCCGGACGCTCGACGCCCTCCTGCACGACGAGATCACCGCCCCGCTCGGCATGCGCCGCACCGGCTACAACCCGCCCGCCGACTGGAAGCCGCAGATCGCGGCCACCGAGGACGCACGAAAGCCCTGGTCCGGTCTGGACCGTGGGCTCGTGTGGGGCGAGGTGCACGACGAGAACGCCTTCAGTCTGGGCGGCGTCGCGGGCCATGCGGGCGTGTTCTCGAACGCCTGGGATCTCGCGGTCCTCGGCCGGACCCTGCTGAACGGCGGCGCTTACGGCCGCGTCCGCATCCTGGAACCGGAGTCGGTGGAGCTGATGTTCACCGACTTCAACACGGCCTTCCCGGGCGACGAGCACGGCCTCGGCTTCGAGCTCTACCAGCACTGGTACATGGGCGCGATGGCCACCCCGCGCACCGCGGGGCACACCGGCTTCACCGGTACCTCGCTGGTCCTCGACCCGACGACCGACTCCTTTCTCGTCGTCCTCGGCAACTCGGTGCACCCGGTGCGCAGTTGGCGCTCCGGTTCCGCGCCCCGCGTCGCCGCCGCCAACAACATGGCGCGGGCCGTGCCGGTACGGCCACGGCACGGTCGTACGGCATGGTTCTCGGGCATGGCGACTGCCACGACCGCGACTCTTGCGCTCCCCGCGCTCGACACGTCCGGCGGCGACACCCGGCTGTGCTGCGCCCTGTGGTGGGACACCGAGCCGCAGGCGGACGTACTCGCTCTGGAGACGACCACCGACGGGGGCGCCACCTGGCAGCCGCTGCCCTTCACGACGACCCGCCACGGCGAACAGCCGCAGGACCACCCGGCCGGCACGGTCACCGGCTGGTCGGGCCGCGTCTGGCACCGGCTCACGGCCGAACTGCCGGCACACCGTCAGCTGATGCTGCGCTGGCGGTACGCGACGGACCGGCTGTACGTGGGCCGTGGCGCGTACGTCGACGGTCTGCGCGTCGAGGCGGCGGACGGCGTCCTCTTCGACGAGGCCCGGCCGGCGGACGCGGCGCGGATCAGCGCGAGCGGCTGGACCGCCTCGGCGGACTGACCGCCCGGCCGTACGCAGGTCCTGTCGGTCGCCGGACCGCTCAAGTCCCGTCAGTCGCCGGACTGCTCCAGCACCGCCATCGCCGCGTTGTGCCCCGGCACCCCGCTCACCCCGCCCCCGCGCACCGCGCCCGCCCCGCACAGCAGCACGTTCGCGTGCCGTGTCTCCACGCCCCAACGCCCGGTGTCCTCCTGGGCGTACGGCCAGCTCAGCTCGCGGTGGAAGATGTTGCCGCCGGGGAGGCGCAGGTCGTGCTCCAGGTCGAGCGGGGTCTTGGCCTCGATGCAGGGGCGGCCGTCGGCGTCGGTCGCCAGGCAGTCGGTGATCGGTTCGGCGAGGTGGGAGTCGAGCTGGGCGAGCGTGGACTTGAGGAGTTCCTCGCGTACGGCGTCGTTGTCGCGTGCGAAGAGCGCGGCCGGGGTGTGCAGACCGAAGAGGGTGAGGGTCTGGTAGCCCTGTTCGACCAGGGCAGGGCCGAGGATCGTCGGGTCGGTCAGCGAGTGGCAGTAGATCTCGGACGGCGGGGCGGCGGGGAGTTCCCCGGCGGCGGCCTGGGCGTGGGCGGCGGCCAGTTGGCCGTAGCCCTCAGCGACGTGGAAGGTGCCGGAGAACGCCTCGCGGGGGTCGACGGAGCCGTCGCGCAGCCGGGGCAGCCGCTTGAGCAGCATGTTCACCTTGAGCTGGGCGCCCTCGGCGGGGGCCGGCGGTGTGTCGCCGGTGAGGGCGGCCAGGGCCTGCGGGGAGGCGTTGACCAGGACGTGCCGGGCGGTGGCGACGCCCTCGCCGTCCGCCGTGCGGTAGGTGACCTCGGCCGTACGGCCGTCCGTGTCGATGCGGACCGCCTCGTGGCCGGTGACGATGTCCGCGCCCGCCGCGCGGGCCGTCGTGGCCAGCGCGCCGGTGAGGGCGCCCATGCCGCCGACGGGGACGTCCCAGTCGCCGGTGCCGCCGCCGATCACGTGGTAGAGAAAGCAGCGGTTCTGCTTCAGCGACGGGTCGTGGGCGTCGGCGAAGGTGCCGATGAGGGCGTCGGTGAGGACCACGCCTCGTACCAGGTCGTCGGCGAAACGGTCCTCGATCGCGACGCCGATCGGCTCCTCGAAGAGGGTCCGCCAGGCCTCCTCGTCGTCCACCCGGCGACGCAGTTCGTCGCGGCTCGGCAGGGGTTCGGTGAGCGTCGGGAACACCTTCTTCGCGATCTCGCCGGTCATGCCGTAGAAGCGCTGCCAGGCCGCGTACTCGCGCTCCGCGCCGGTCAGCCGGGCGAACGCCTCGCGGGTGCGCCGTTCGCCGCCGCCCACCAGGAGGCCGGTCGGGCGTCCGTCGCGTTCGACGGGCGTGTACGAGGAGACGTTGCGGGTGCGGACCCGGAAGTCCAGGCCCAGGTCTCGCACGATCTTCTTCGGCAGCAGGCTGACCAGGTAGGAGTAGCGGGAGAGGCGGGCGTCGACCCCGGCGAACGGGCGGGTGGACACGGCGGCGCCCCCGGTGTGGTCCAGCCGCTCCAGGACCAGCACGGACCGGCCGGCCCGGGCCAGGTAGGCGGCGGCGACCAGGCCGTTGTGGCCTCCGCCGACGATGACGGCGTCGTACGTACGGTGTCGCGGGTGTCCCTCGTTGGCAGCCATGGTTCTTCGTAACACGTGATGATCTAGGTCGGCCAGAGGTGGCGCGGGAGTCAGGGGCCCGCCGCCCGTCCGGCGCCGCACTCACCCGCCTCCGGCCGCCCGCTGCTGGCGCAGCACCGCCACCCTCCGGTACAGCTCGACGGCCTCCGCGCCGCGCCCGAGCTGTTCCAGGCAGTGCGCCTCGTCGTTGCGGCTGGCGAGGGTGTCGGGGTGGTCGGCGCCGAGGACGCGTTCGCGGGCGGCGGCCACCCTGCGGTACTCGGTGAGCGCGTCCGGCCAGCGGCCCAGCCAGCCGAGGCTCACGGCGACCTCGCGGCGGCTGACGAGGGTGTCCGGGTGGTCGGGGCCCAGCACCCGCTCGCGGATCGCGCACACGTCGCGGGACTCGGCGAGGGCCTCCTCCCAGCGGCCGAGGCGGCCGAGGTTGACGCCGAGGCCGTGGCGGGCGCGCAGGGTCTCGGGGTGGGCGGGTCCGTGGACGCGGGTGCGGTCGTCGATCAGGTCGCGGTAGAGCTGGAGCGCCTCCGCGCTGCGGCCGAGGCGGCCGAGGCTGATGCCGACCTCGTAGCGGGCGGCGAGGGTGTCGGGGTGGTCGGGGCCGAGGGCCTGGGCGCGGGCGTCGGCGACCTCCCGGTAGGTCTGCAGGGCCTCTGACCAGCGGCCCAACTGGCCGAGCGCGTAGGCGACTTCGTAGCGAGTGACCAGGGTGTCGGGGTGGTTCGGGCCGAGGACTCGGGCGCGCGCGGCCGCGACCTCGACGGCCATGCGGTACGAGTCCTCAAGGCGGCCGAGTCTGCTGAGGTTGAAGGCGAGGTTGTGGCGGCAGCGCAGGGTGTCCGGGTGGTCGGCGCCCATGGCGCGCTCACGGGCGATCAGCACCGATGTGTAGACCTGGTGCGCGTCGAAATGGCGGCCCAACTGGCCCAGCACGTACGCCATTTCCTGGCGGGCGGCGAGCGTGTCGGGATGGTCGGGGCCGAGGGCGAGGCTGCGGGCGCGGGCGACGTGCTTGTACTCGCGCAGCGCGTCGGCGGCGCGGCCGGTGCGGCTGAGGGTGAAGGCGACCTCGTAGCGGCTGGCGAGGCTGTCGGGGTGGTCGGGGCCGAGCAGGTGCTCGCGCTCGGCGGCGACGGCCCGGTGCACCTCGCCCGCCTCCGTCCAGCGGCCGAGGCGGCCGAGGCTGAGCCCGGCGTTGTGCCGTCCGGCCAGCGCGGCGAGCAGGGCCGCGGACGGGGCGGCCGGTTCGTCCGGTACGCCGGTCTCCTCGGGCCGGCCGGTGGCCGGGCGGGGGATCCACTCGCCGGTGAGGCCGGCCGCGGCGTCGGGGGGTGTGGTGCGCAGTCCTGCGCCGGTGGCCTTGTGGCCGGTGGTCATGCCGCGGGTCCAGGACGGCAGGCGGGTTTCGCGGGGCGCGGGCTCGGGGGGCCGCAGCACCGGCTGCGGGGTCACCACGGTCGGCACATACGTCGGTGTCGTACGGCCCAGGCCGATCCGGCGGCCCAGCTCGCGTCCGTCGTGCGGGCGTTCCTCGGGCCGTTTGGCCAGCAGGTCGAGGATGATCCGCTCGAAGTACTCGGGCAGCTCGGCGCGATGGCTGCGTGGCGCCCGGGGCGGGGTGTCACGGTGGCCGACGAGGATCGCCCAGGGGTCGTCGAGGTCGAACGGCGGTACCCCGGTGGCGATCTCGTACAGCACGCACCCCAGCGAGTACAGGTCGCTGCGCTGGTCCACCTCCTCGCCGCCGATCTGCTCCGGGGACATGTAGTGCGGGGTCCCCATCGCGATGCCGGTGCCGGTCAGCCGAGAGGTGAAGCCGATGTCGTGGCCGAGGCGCGCTATGCCGAAGTCGCAGATCTTCACCGTGCCGTCGGGCAGCCGCATGATGTTCGCGGGCTTCAGGTCGCGGTGCACGATGCCCTGCTGGTGGGTGTAGGCGAGGGCGGCGGCGACCTGGTCGGCGATCTCGACGACGTCCGGGACGGGCAGCGGGTGGTGTTTGTTGTCCTCAAGGAGCTGGCTGAGGTTGCGGCCGTCCAGCAGCTCCATGACCAGGAACAGGATGCCGTCGGACTCGCCGAAGTCGTGGACGACGGTCACCCCGCGGTGCTGGAGCGCCGCGGCCACCCGGGCCTCGCGGCGAAACCGCTCCCGCATGACCCGCGTGAAGGAGTGGTCGTGGTCCGGTCCCAGCGGTTTGAGGCACTTCACGGCGACATGCCGGCCCAGCGACTCGTCGCGCGCACGCCACACCTCGCCCATACCGCCGCGCCCGATCAGATCGAGCAGCCGGTACCGGCCCTGGATCAGCCTGCTCTCCCCCATCTCCCGCGATCGCCCCCCGTCACGGTCCGCCCCACCCTCCCCCGGCCCGTCCAGTATGGCGAGCTATCGTCCGAGTTTGTACGGTGCCGGACGTGAGCCCGGGCCGAGTCGCGCCATGGCGCGCAGGATGTGTTTGGGCGGGAGTTGCCAGCGCAGACGTGCGGGAACACAGCGCAGCAGGGTGCCCGTGGCACGCAACTGACGGGTGACGGTGGCGGGTTTCGGGGCCGGTCTGCCGTACAGCTCGTGGGCGTACGGCGGCAGGGCGGCGTACGCCAGATGCGCCACGCGCCGCCACAGCACCTCGCGCGCCGGTACGAGCAGGGGATGCGTCGGCGGCCGGAGGAGGAAGTCGTCCACCGCGCGTGCCCCGGGTCCGCACGCGAGCTCGGGCCGCACCTTCTCGAAGTACTCCGCCATCTCCCGCCCGTTCGCCGGTACGGCGTCGGGGTCGAGGCCCACCAGACGGGCGCTGACCCGCTGTTCGGCGATGTAGCGGTCGGCCTGCGCGTCGGTGAGGCGGAACCCGGAGCGGCGCGCGACCTGGAGGTAGGAGTCGATCTCGGCGCAGTGCACCCACAGCAGCAGTGCGGGCTCGTCGACGCCGTACCGCTCCCCCGTGTCCGGGTCGGTGGCGCCCAGCATCCTGTGGATCTTCCGCACCCGGGCACCGGCCTTCTCGGCCGCCTCGGTGGTGCCGTACGAGATCGTCCCGACGAAGTTCGCAGTGCGCAGCAGCCGGCCCCAGGCGTCCTGGCGGAAGTCCGAGTTCTGCATGACGCCGCGTACGGCACGTGGGTGCAGGGCCTGGAAGTAGAGCGCCCGGACTCCGGCGACCCACATCATGGGGTCGCCGTGCATCTGCCAGGTCACGGAGGAGGGTCCGAAGAGCCCGGGGTCACCGCTGTGCGCGGCCGGCCGAGGACTCTCGCCATGTCCGTACAGATTCATCGATCTCCCCGCCCCGCACCGGAGAAGCCTGTCTGGCTCCTACAACTTACTGAAGGGCGCCGCCGAGTGACACGCCCGCCCGGCGGACCGCCAGGAGCGCCGCGCCGATGTCCGCCGTCGCCCGCGGATCGGACAGGGAGCGGCCCGTCAGCTCCTCGACGCGGCGCAGCCGGTAGCGGACGGTGTTGGGGTGGACGAAGAGACTGCGCGCCGCGTCCGCGGCGGAGCCGGCGGCGGCGTACCAGTGCTCCATGGTCTCCAGAAGACGGGAGCGCTCCGCGGCCGGGAGATCGAGCACGGGTCGGAGGACCACCTCCACGAGGTGCGCCGCCTCGGCCGGGGCGGCGGCGACGATCATGGCCAGCGGGTTGTCGTCGAACCGCGCGACGCCGGGGCCGGTGCCCTGGAGGCCGGCCAGCGCGAGACGGGCGAAGCGCAGGGCCTGCGGGGTGTCCCGCAGCGAGTGGAAGCACGGGCTGACGCCTACGCGGGCGCCCGCGCGGCGCAGGATGCGCAAAGAGGTGCTCTCCGCCGTCGCCGTGGGCAGGGCGGCCAGACCGATCTGCTGGTCGGGCAGCAGCCGCCAGGCGAAGGGGATCTGGGCCTGCCGCAGCGCGGCTTCCGTCCCCGCCAGCGGCTCCTCGCCGGGAGCGTCGGCCGCCGCCGCGGCGACCAGGTAGGGCCCCCGGTCGGGCAGACCCAGCTCGCGGGCGGCCTCCCACAGCGTGCGGTCGGCGATGACGCCGGTGAACAGCGCCTCCACCAGTGCCGAGCGGCGCGCCTGTCGCCGCGAGGTCAGCTCGGCGGTGGTCTCCCGGTAGGCCGCCGCCACCGCCTCCGCGTAGCGGCCGAACAGGGCCCAGATCTCCGCGGACTGGGACACCAGTTGGGCGTCGGTGACCTCGGGATGGGTGCGTGCCTCGGCGAGGATGTCCGTCCACAGCAGCTCGAAGCCGATCCGGTACGCGTGCAGGGTGTCCGCCAGCGGCACGCCCTGCTCGGCGCGCAGACGGCCGGTCTCGCGGGCCGGGCTCGGGTCCTTCGCGCCCGCCCGGCCGAGCTGCTCCAGGAGCAGGTCCGCGTTGGCGGTGCACGAGCTGCGCAGCGAGTCGAAGGGGATCAACGCCTCGTCCTTGTAGGCGTCGACGTCCGAGCGGATGCGCTGCGCCATCCGCTCGCCCAGTTCCGGCAGCCTCGCATGAAGTTCCGAGACCACGCCTGAGAGGTTCATTCCCGCAGCGTAACGCCCCTGTTTTGTTCTGCGGAACAATCCGGGAGGGCGGACGGTGTCATGCCGCACATAGGCCGTCGCCACGGCCATCTGCACGATGTCGTCAGTGTGAACAGCGGATTTCGACGGCGACGTTCGTGGAGGCGGTCATGGCCAATCTGGCTCAGTTCCTGGTGGAGACGGCACGGCGGCAGCCGGAACGCCCCGCGTTGCGGCTCGGGGACCAGGTCACCAGCTACGCGGAGCTCGACGAGCGCAGTGCCCGCGCCGCCGCGCTGCTGCGGGCCGGGGGCGTACGGCCGGGAGACCGGGTCGCTCTGATGCTGCCCAACGTTCCCGAGTTCGTCGTCCTGTACTACGGCGTGCTGCGCGCCGGAGCGGTCGTCGTGCCGATGAACCCGCTGCTGAAGAGCCGGGAGACCGAGTATCACCTGCGTGACTCGGGCGCGGAGATCCTGTTCGAGTGGCACCAAGCGCCGGGCGAGGGCGCGCAGGGCGCGGCCGCCGCCGGTGTGCGGCACATGGCCGTCGAGCCCGTCACCTTCGCGGGCCTGCTGGCCAGTCATGAGCCGCTGCCGGAGGTGAGCGAGCCGGACGGCGGGGACGTGGCCGTGCTGCTGTACACCTCCGGCACCACCGGCCGCCCCAAGGGCGCCACCCTCACCCACGCCGGGCTGCGGCACAACACCGAGGTCAACGCGGTCGATGTGCAGCGGATGACGGCGCAGGACGTGGTCGTGGGCTGTCTGCCGCTGTTCCACATCTTCGGTCAGATCTGCACGATGAGCGTGGCCGTCCGCGCCGGTGCCTCGCTCACCCTGATCCCCCGGTTCGACCCGCAGACCGTGCTGGACGCCATCGCCCGCGACGGGGCGACGGTCTTCGAGGGCGTACCGACCATGTACGCGGCTCTGCTCCAGCACCCGTCCGAGGCTGACGTGTCCACGCTGCGGATGTGCGTCTCCGGCGGGGCCTCGCTTCCGGTGGAGATCCTGCACGGCTTCGAGCGCCGCTTCGGCTGCGTGGTGCTGGAAGGCTTCGGCATGTCCGAGACCAGTCCGGTGGTCACGTTCAACCACCCCGACCGGCCGCGCAAGGCCGGGTCCATCGGCACCCCGATCAAGGACGTGGAGGTGCGGCTCCTCGACGACAAGGGCCAGGACGTGGCTCCCGGCGAGATCGGCGAACTGGCCGTGCGCGGGCCGAACGTGATGAAGGGGTACTGGAACCGCCCGGAGGAGACGGCGGCCACCATCCCGGACGGCTGGCTGCGCAGCGGTGACCTCGCGCGCCAGGACGAGGACGGCTACTTCTACATCGTCGACCGCAAGAAGGACATGATCATCCGCGGCGGCTACAACGTCTACCCGCGCGAGATCGAGGAGGTGCTCCACGAGCACCCGGCCGTCGCGCTGGCCGCGGTGGTGGGCATGCCCGACGCACACCTGGGCGAGGAGATCGCGGCCGCGGTGGTGCTGCGCCCGAAGGCGCAGGCCACGTCCGACGAGCTCCGGCAGTTCGTCAAGGAGCGGGTGGCGGCCTACAAGTACCCGCGCGAGGTGTGGCTCGTGGACACCCTGCCGACCGGTCCCAGCGGCAAGATCCTCAAGAGGGAGATCAGCGCGCCTGCGGGCTAACGCCGCACTCTCGGCATCCCCAGTCCGATCCACGAGATGATCTCCCGCTGGATCTCGTTGTTGCCGCCGCCGAAGGTGAAGATGACGGCCGAGCGGTAGCCGCGTTCCAGTTCGCCGTGCAGTACCGCCCCCGCCGAGCCCTCCTTCAGTGCCCCCGGCGCGGCGACGATCTCCATCAGCCAGGCGTAGGCGTCCCGGCGCGCCTCGGAGCCGTACACCTTGACGGCGGAGGCGTCCTGCGGGGTGAGGGTGCCGTTCTGGACGGCGCCGACCATCTGCCAGTTGAGGAGTTTGAGGGCGTCGAGCCGGGTGTGGGTCTGGGCGAGGCGGCGGCGTACCCAGGGCAGGTCGATGACTCGGCGGCCGTCGGCGAGCTTGGTCTCCATGGCCCAGCGCTGGACGTCGTGCAGGGCGCGGATGGCCATGGTGCCGTGGGCGGCGAGGGTGACGCGCTCGTGGTTGAGCTGGTTGGTGATCAGCCGCCAGCCCTGGTTCTCGGCGCCGACGCGGCGGGAGACGGGGACGCGGATGTTCTCGTAGTAGCTGGCCGTGGTGTCGTGCGAGGCGAGGGTGTTGATGAGGGTGCAGGAGTAGCCGGGGTCGGTGGTCGGGACGAGCAGCATGGTGATGCCCTTGTGGGGCGGGGCGTCCGGGTCGGTGCGGGTGGCCAGCCACACCCAGTCGGCGGTGTCGCCGTTGGTCGTCCAGATCTTCTGGCCGTTGACGACGTACTCGTCGCCGTCGCGTACGGCGCGTGTCCTGAGGGAGGCCAGGTCGGTGCCCGCGTCGGGCTCGCTGTAGCCGATGGCGAAGTCGATCTCGCCGGAGAGGATCTTCGGCAGGAAGTACGCCTTCTGCTCGTCCGTGCCGTACTGCATGATCGTCGGGCCGACGGTGTTGAGCGCCATCAGCGGCAGCGGTACGCCGGCCTGGGCGGCCTCGTCGAAGAAGATGAACTGTTCCATCGCGGTCAGGCCGCGTCCGCCGTACTCCTCGGGCCAGCCCACGCCGAGCCAGCCGTCGGTGCCGAGCCGCCGGATGGTGCGGCGGTAGTGGCGCTTCTGGGCGGCCGGGTCGGTGAAGCCGGTGCGGTCGAGGTCCGGCTTCAACTGGGCGAAGTAGTCGCGCAGTTCACTGCGCAGCCGCTGCTGCTCGGGCGTGTATTCGAGATCCACGGCGCCTCCAGGCTCCCCAAGGCCGGTCCTGACGGCGCACACCGTAGAACGTGTTTCAGAAATTTGGAATGGCGAGGAGAGGAAGCGGTCCGCAGCCGCGAGGGCGCCACGAGCCCATCAGGGCATTCACAGGCCCTCAGCCGAGCGTGCCCATGAAGTCCGTGCAGGCCCGTGCGCAGTCGCGGCACGCCTGCGCGGCCTTCTCGGCGTCCGAGTGCCGGTCGAAGACATGGGCGCACTCCAGGCACACCGCCCGGGTCCACTCCAGCTGGACGCGGATGGCGGTCTCGTCCAGCTGGTTCTGCTCGGCCAGCACATGGCAGGCAGCGTCGCACACCTCGGCGCAGAGGATGCCCCTGCGCCGCAGGACTTCCTGCTCCTCACCGCCGTCCGGATCCCACAGGCTCGCGCGCAGGGCACAGGCACGGGCGCATTCGGTGCAGGCCTGCGCGCACGCGAAGCGGTCCTCCAGGAACTGGACGGGCTGTTTCTGGGATGTCGTCGAGGTCACACGGGGCGGGTAGCCGCGGCCCGGGGCGCCAAACCCCGCGTTCCCGGGCGTTCTGGCCGGCCCCGGTGGACGGGTTCACGCATGGTGCCACGGGTACTCGCGGGCCATGGATACCGCTTGGATGGACATCGCCGCAGCACGGGGCGCACTCGTCATCGGACTGTTCGTCGCCGGTGTGGCCGTCGTGGCGCTGCTCGTCGGCGCCTTCGTCCTGGGCGTCCGCGTCAGGCGCCGGGAACCGCGCCCGCCCCGCCCCGAGGAGCAGCCCAAGCCGCCGGCCGGGGGCCCGGTCGGCGAGGTGCGGGAGCACCGGGAGCCCGCCGAGATGCCCCGGAGCGACCGCCGCATCACCCCGCACGAGCTGCCCGCCCACGGCAACATCCCCTCCCGGCCGAGCCCGTCGAAGCACCGGCGTCGCTGGAAAGACGGCGACAGCGGGGCGTTCGGCAGCGGCGGCCCAGGCGGTGCGTGACGCCTCCGGCCCGGTCCGGGGCCCGACTACGACCACCTGCCGATGGGCGGGCCGGCGAGCCGTATCCGGTCGCCGACCTCCCACGAGGTGCAGGATCTGCTGGTGTACGAGCAGGCGCACGCCGACCGGCTTGCGGTGACCGAGGTGCTGGCCACCCAGCTGGAGCAACTCCAGGCCGGGGCCGAGCCGGCCTCCGGTGACCCCGGCGCGCTGCGCCCCGAGAGCGGCGCCCGCCGGGCGGGCTTCCCGGTGTCCCCCGCGACCTCGCCGCAGCCCTTCGGTCCGCCGCCGCACGGCACCCCCGACCAGCGGGGGAAGCCGAAGGGTGATCGTACGTGACCCTCCGTTTCCCGGGACGGGCGCGAGGGCAATCGTGATCCGTGCTGTGGAGGAGGACAAGGGCCCGGGCCGGCGCCCGGGCCCGACGCGCGACCGAACGTGCCGCGGACTACGTCGACGGGCGGCTGCCGCTCTACGACGGCGGCGGCGGGCTCCTGCGCAAGGCGTTCCCCGACCACTGGTCCTTCCTGCTGGGCGAGATCGCCCTCTACAGCTTCGTCGTGCTGCTGCTGACCGGCGTCTGGCTGACGCTGTTCTTCCACCCGTCGATGACGGAGGTCGTCTACCACGGCTCGTACACCCCGCTCAACGGGGTGCGCATGTCGGCCGCGTACGAGTCGACGCTGGACATCAGCTTCGACGTGCGCGGCGGTCTGCTGCTCCGTCAGCTGCACCACTGGGCAGCCCTGGTGTTCCTGGCCGCGATCGGCCTGCATCTGCTGCGGGTCTTCTTCACGGGCGCGTTCCGCCGGCCCCGCGAGGTCAACTGGCTGATCGGCGTGACCCTGTTCCTGCTGGCGCTGGCGGAAGGATTCGCCGGCTACTCGCTGCCGGACGACCTGCTGTCGGGGACGGGCCTGCGGATCGCCCAGGGCATCATGCTGTCGATCCCGCTGGTGGGGACGTATGTGAGCATGTTCGCCTTCGGCGGCGAGTTCCCCGGTGAGGAGCTGATCCCCCGGCTGTACAGCCTGCACATCCTGCTGATCCCCGGCCTGCTGCTCGCGCTGGTCACCGTGCATCTGATCCTCGTCTTCCACCTGAAGCACACCCAGTGGGCGGGCCGCGGCCGCACGCAGCGCAACGCGGTGGGCAAACCGATGTTTCCGCGGTTCACGGCCGCTTCGGGCGGTCTGTTCTTCATGGTCTTCGGCGTCCTGACGCTGCTGTCCGGGGTGGCGCAGATCAACCCCATCTGGGCGTACGGCCCCTACCGCGCCGACATCGTGTCGACGGGGTCGCAGCCGGACTGGTACGTCGGCTTCCTGGAGGGCTCGCTGCGTCTGGTGCCGCCCTGGGAGACGACGGTGGCCGGGCACACCGTGATGTGGAACGTGCTGCTGCCCGCGGTCGTGCTGCCGGGCATCCTGTTCATGGTGCTGTACGCGTACCCGTTCGTCGAACGCCGGGTGACCGGCGCCCGGGCGGAGCGCCATCTGTGCGACCGGCCCCGTGACCACCCCGTGCGCACGGGACTCGGGGTCGCGGCGCTCAGCTGCTACGCCGTCCTGCTCGCGGCGGGCGGCAACGACATCATCGCCGACACCTTCGCGATCTCGGTCAACGCGCTGACCTGGGTGTTCCGGATCGCGTTCCTGGCACTGCCGCCGCTCGCCTTCATGGTGACGAGGCGTGTGTGCGGGGCGTTGCAGGAGGCGGACCAGAAGCGGCTGACGGAGGGCGAGGAGACCGGCGAGGTGCGGCAGACCCTCGCGGGCGGGTTCGAGGGGAGCCACGAGCCGGTCGACGAGGAACGGCGGTATGTGCTGAGGGGCTACGGGTATCGCGTCGAGGAGGAACGGGAGCCGTCCGCAGGCGAGTTGGAGCGCTGACCGTCCCGGTCCGTGTACTGGAAGACCATGCCGCACACCCCGTGCCCGAGCACACCGAGGCCGATCAGGAAGAGCCACAGGCCGAACACGACACCGAGGGCCGCCAGGACGGATCCCGCGGCGATGGTGATCGGCCAGGGGCTGTGCGGCGGGAAGAAGTCGAGTGGGCCCGCGGTGTCGGCGACCTCGGCGTCCGCACGGTCCTGGGCGCGCAGGCCGCGCCGTCGGTACTGCATGTGCAGGAAGAACGCGACCAGCGCGGCCATCAGGAAGGCGATGACCAGTACGGCCGTGCCGGTGGGTTCCTCTGAGCTGTAGCCGTAGCCGACGGCGGTGACCAGGAAGAACACGGCGACGCCGATGAACAGCCGGGATTCGGTCCGCATCAGCCCTCCTTGGCGATGTCCGGGTGGTGCAGGTCGAACGCCGGGGACTCGGAGCGGATCCGGGGCAGTGCCGTGAAGTTGTGGCGCGGGGGCGGGCAGGAGGTGGTCCATTCGAGGGAGCGGCCGTATCCCCAGGGGTCGTTGCCGGTCGCCCGCCGCCCTTGCTGGGCGGTGCGCCACACGTTGTGGAGGAACGGCAGGGTGGACAGGCCGAGCAGGAACGCGCCGATCGAGCTGATGGTGTTCAGGAGAGTGAAGCCGTCCGTGGTCAGGTAGTCGGCGTAGCGGCGGGGCATGCCCCGTTCGCCGAGCCAGTGCTGGACCAGGAACGTGGTCTGGAAGCCGACGAACAGGGTCCAGAAATGGATTTTGCCGAGGCGTTCGTCGAGCAGTCTGCCGGTGAGTTTGGGCCACCAGAAGTAGAAGCCGCCGAACATCGCGAAGACGACGGTGCCGAACAGCACGTAGTGCAGGTGGGCGACGATGAAGTACGAGTCGGTGAGGTGGAAGTCCAGCGGCGGGGAGGCGATGATGACGCCGCTCATGCCGCCCAGCAGGAACGTCACCAGGAAGCCGCAGGACCACAGCATGGGTGTCTCGAAGGACAGGGAGCCCCTGATCATCGTGCCGATCCAGTTGAAGAACTTCACCCCGGTCGGCACCGCGATGAGGAACGACATCAGGGAGAAGAACGGCAGCAGCACCGCCCCGGTGGCGAACATGTGGTGAGCCCACACGACCGCGGACAACATGGTGATGGCGATGGTGGCGCCGATGAGGCTGACGTAGCCGAAGATCGGTTTGCGGCTGAAGACCGGGATGATCTCGGAGACGATGCCGAAGAACGGCAGCGCGACGATGTACACCTCGGGATGCCCGAAGAACCAGAACAGGTGCTGCCACAGCAGTGCTCCGCCGCTCGCCGCGGCGTAGATGTGCGCCCCGAACTGCCGGTCCGCCTCCAGGGCGAGCAGGGCGGCGGTGAGCACGGGGAAGGCGGGCAGGATCAGGACCGAGGTGAACAGCACGTTCCAGGTGAAGATCGGCATCCGGAACATGGTCATTCCGGGGGCGCGCAGACACAGGATCGTGGTGATGAAGTTGACCGCGCCGAGGGTGGTGGACACGCCGGTCACCACCAGGCCCATGGTCCACAGGTCGCCGCCCACGCCGGGGCTGCGCACCGCGCTGTTGAGGGGCGCGTAGGCGAACCAGCCGAAGCTGGCGGCGCCCCCGGGCACGACGAAGCCGGAGACGACCATCAGGCCGCCGAACAGGTACAGCCAGTACGACAGGGCGTTCAGCCGGGGGAAGGCCACGTCCGGGGCGCCGATCTGCAGCGGCATGACGGCGTTGGCGAACCCGGCGAACAGCGGGGTCGCGAACAGCAGCATCATGACCGTGCCGTGCACGGTGAACAGCTGGTTGTACTGGTCGTTGCTGAGCAACTGCAGTCCGGGGCGGGCGAGTTCGGCCCGCATCAGCAGCGCGAGGACCCCGCCGAGGAGGAAGAAGCCGAAGGCGGTCGTCAGATAGAGGTTGCCGATCACCTTGTGGTCGGTCGTCGTCGCCCACCGCACCAACGCCCGGCCGAGCCGTCCACGCGACCGGGGCGGCGCGGCGCGCGTGGGCCCGGTTCTGCTGTCCACCGCCATGCGCCGCTGGGTACCCGGACGGCGCTGCCGACAGTCCTCCCGTCCGGGGCATTCACCCGTGCGCCTCAGCCGCGGTCGGCGAATCTCCGCGCGAGGTCCCGATGATGCTCCGCCACCTGGCCCGCCTGGGCCCCGGTGACGACGGCGCCCGGCATGGATCCCAGCCGCGCGATCTGCTCGGCGAGGCGGAGGTGCTCGGCGCGGCCGTGCTCACGGCAGGCCAGACAGGTGACGCTCTCGGGCCGCGCCGAGGTCATCGCGTACGGCACCCGCCGACCACAGCCGGTGAGGGCCGTCTCGGGCAGGTCGCCGACCAGTCCGAACGTGCCGGCCAGGAGGCCCCGCACACGGGCGTCGCCACGTGTCACGCCCTGCTCGACGTGGATGTGCGGATCGACACCGTCCATGAGGTCGTCGTTCATGAGGTCATCGCCCATGGGACCATCCTGCCCCTCCGCCGGCCGTCCCCCTGTGCGAGGTCGCGAGGCCGCACCCGGGGTGCAGCGCCCGGCCCGGGTCAGTACGGTGCAATTGCGGTGTTCGGGTGCGGCTGTGGGAGGCGGCATGACCGGCAACAAGGCGGAGAAGCTGCCGCGCAGGACGTACGAGAAGGAACTGCTGCGTCTGCAGACGGAGTTGGTGCGGCTGCAGGAGTGGGTGCGGGCCGAGGGCGCCCGGCTGGTCGTGGTCTTCGAGGGGCGGGACGCGGCCGGCAAGGGCGGCACCATCAAGCGGGTCACAGAGCACCTGAACCCGCGGGTGGCCCGGATCGCCGCCCTGCCCAAGCCGACCGAGCGCCAGCGCACCCAGTGGTACTTCCAGCGGTACGTCGAGCATCTGCCGGCCGCCGGGGAGATCGTGCTGTTCGACCGCAGCTGGTACAACCGGGCCGGTGTCGAGCACGTCATGGGCTTCTGCAGCAAGCAGGAGTACCAGCTCTTCCTGCGCCAGTGCCCCCTCTTCGAGCGGATGCTGGTGGAGGACGGGATCCTCTTGCGCAAGTACTGGTTCTCGGTGAGCGACGAGGAGCAGCAGGAACGCTTCCGGCGCCGCCTGGAGGACCCGCTGCGCCGCTGGAAGCTGTCCCCGATGGACCTGGAGTCCGTCACCCGCTGGGAGGACTACTCCCGGGCCAAGGACGAGATGATGGTGCACACCGACATCACCGAGGCGCCCTGGTACGTCGTGGAGAGCGACGACAAGCGCCGGGCCCGGCTGAACATGATCGCCCATCTGCTGGGCTCCGTGCCCTACCAGGACGTGCCCCCACCGGTCCTGGACCTGCCGGAACGTCCGGAGTCGACCGGCTACCGGCGCCCGCCGCGCGATCTGCAGAACTACGTCCCCGACCACACCGCGGACCTCTGAGATTCACGCCTCCCCGGTCCGCACCACCGCCACCGGGCACTGCGCGTGATGCAGCACCGCCTGGCTGACCGAGCCCAGGAGCAGTCCGGCGAAGCCGCCCCGCCCGCGCGCCCCGACCACCACGAGCCCGGCGCCGGCGCTGGCCTCGATGAGGGAGTGCCGGACCCTGCCGCGCACCAGCCTGCGGTCCACCACGACGTCGGGATACCGGTCGCGCAGCCCGCCCAGCGCCTCGGCGAGCACCCGTTCCTCCTCGTCCTGCAGCCGGCCCTCGTCGTACGTCACGAAGGGCGGGTCGGCGGGAGCCTCGTAGGCGCGCTCGGTCCGGGCGCTCCAGGCGTGCAGCGCCACCAGCCGCGCCCCGTGCAGGGAGGCGTGGGCGAAGGCGAACTCGACCGCTCCGCGCGCGGCGGGCGACCCGTCCACGGCGAGGAGCACCGGCCCGGCCGGGTCGGGCCTGCGGCGGACCACCAGCACCGGGCAGGCGGCATGGGCGGCCAGGTGGCCGGCGGTGGAGCCGAGCAGCAGCGCGCCGAACCGGCTCAGGCCGCGGCTGCCGACGACGGCCAGGGACGCGGAGCGCGACTCGATCTCCAGCACCGTCAGCGGGTCGCCGACGACGACCTCGCGCAGGATCTCGATGCCGGGGGCCGTGTCGTGCCCGCGCCGCTCCGCCTTGAACAGCGTGCCGTCGATCAGCTCGCGCAGCCCGGCGCCGCTCGGCTCCCAGGGCCGCCCGCCGGCCGGTATGTGCGCGGCGGGCAGCCCGAAGGCGTGCACCAGCCGCAGAGCCACGCCCCGCAGCCCTGCCTCGCGCGCCGCGACCTCCACGGCCGCCAGGCTCGACGGCGAGCCGTCCACCCCCACGACAACCGGGCCGTTCATCGCGCTCCCCTTCCGTGCGGGATTGCGGGATCCGCGGGTCTTTGCCACCGTCCGGTGGCCTGTGCCCTCCCAGCCTCGCCCCGCCGGCCGCGTCCTGCACAGGGCCGGACCCGGCCGGTCACTCGGGCAGGACCAGTCGCCCCGTCTCGCCCGGCTGGAGCGACACCTCGCGGCCGGGCAGCCGTACGTCGATCGGTGAGACGTCGTGGGACGGGACCGCGATCTCCAGCAGTCCGCGTTCCAGGCGCAGCCGGACGCCCCAGTTGCCCTGGTAGCGCAGGGCGAACCCGTACGAGGACAGCTCGGGCAGCGGCACGGGGTCCAGCCACAGGGCGCCGCCCCGGGTCTCCAGGCCGGTCAGCCCGCGCTGGACGAGGTCGAGGGTGCCGGCCATGGCGCCCAGGTGGATGCCCTCGCCGGTGGTGCCGCCCTGCACGTCGGCGATGTCGCCCTGGAGGGCCTCCTGGCAGAACTTCCATGCCTCCGAGCGCCGGCAGCGGGCCAGCACCCAGCCGTGGACCAGGCCGCTGAGGGTGGAGCCGTGGCTGGTGCGGTGCATGTAGTAGTCGACGGTGCGCCGCCACACGTCCTCGTCCATCCGGTAGCCCAACCGGTGGAACAGGCCACCCAGTTCGGCCGGTGCGAAGAGGTAGCCGAGCATCAGCACGTCGGCCTGTTTGGAGGCCTGGTAGCGGTTGACGGTGTCGCCCTCCGCCTCCAGGATCCGGTCCAGCCGCCGGATGTCGCCGTACCGGCCGCGGTAGCCGTGCCAGTCGAGCTCGGCGAGGTCGCCGTAGCCCGCGAACTGGCTGATGACGTCGTCGTGGAAGGGGACGTGCAGCGTGCGCGAGACGTCCTCCCACCGTTCGAGCTCGCCGCCGTCCAGGCCGGTGCGTTCGACGAGCTCGCGGCGGCGCGGCTCGGGCAGGTCGGCGAGCAGCTCCAGGGTGCGGGCGAGCACCCAGGCCGCGGTGACGTTGGTGTAGGCGTTGTCGTCCAGGCCCGGTTCCTCGGCGTCGGGGTACGCCTCGTGGTACTCGTCGGGGCCGACGACTCCCTTGATGCGGTGGCGGCCCATGCCGTCGTCGTAGACGGCCTTGCCCGCCCAGAAGCGGGCGATCTGCAACAGCATCTCGGCGCCCTTGGTGTGCAGGAACTCCATGTCGCCGCTGGCCTCGCAGTACTGCCACACGTTGTACGCGATCGCCGAGCCGACGTGGTGCTGAAGCCGGGAGTGGTCGGGCAGCCAGCGTCCGGAGCGCGGGTTGAGATGGAGCTGCTGGGTCTCCTCACGCCCGTCGCTGCCGCTCTGCCAGGGGTACATCGCGCCCTGCCGGCCGGCTGCCGCGGAGCTGGTGCGGGCCTGTTCGAGGCGTCGGTGGCGGTAGTGGAGCAGGGCGCGGGATACCTCAGGGAAGTGCAGGTTGAGGAAGGGCAGGACGAACAGCTCGTCCCAGAAGACATGGCCGCGGTAGGCCTCGCCGTGCAGTCCCCGGGCGGGCACGCCCACGTCGAGGTCGGCGGTGTGCGGGGAGAGGGTCTGCAGCACATGGAAGAGGTGCAGCCGCAGGATGCGGCCCGACTCGCCGGGCACGTCGAGTTCGGCACGGCGCCAGAGCTGGCCCCAGGCGCTGCGGTGCGATCCGACCAGCGCGTCGAAGCCGGGAGCCCGGCCGACCCGGTCGACGGCTGCGTGCAGCGGGTCGCTGATGGCCGGGTCGCGGGAGGTGTGCAGGGCCACTGTCTTGTCGACCGTGACGGTGTGGCCGGGCACCATGTCGAGCGTCAGCCGCTGAATGGCGTACGGCGATTCATGGCGGGTCGTGATGGGTGCGTCGGCGGTGAGCCGGGCCGCGATCCCGATCCGGGTGTCGGAGGTGCGGGTGCGGCAGCGCAGCCAGACCGTGTCCGGGGCGGCGGTGCCGGTGTGCACATGGGTCAGATGGCGGCCGTCGAGATCCCGGTAGCGCGGCACCCCGGAGTTGGTGACCGAGCCGTCCAGGGCCGCCTCCACCTCAAGCGGGCCGGAGAACCCCTCGACGGTGAACTCGGTGCGCAGCGCGGCCAGATGAGGGTCGGCCATGTGCACCATCCTCAGCTGACGCACCGTCAGCACCCGGTCGCCGCCGAGGTCGTACCGCGTCCTGCGCTCCAGCAGCCCGGCGGACAGGCGCAGCAGTTGCCGGTGGGCGAGCACGGGTGTGGAGTCGGGGACGATCCAGTTCCCGTCGGGGAGGCGGAAGCGCAGGGGCAGCCAGTTGGGGACATTGACCATGTCCTCGTTCTCCACATGGCGGCCCGACACCTTGGAAATGAGCCGGTTGTAGATGCCGGCCACATAGGTCCCCGGGTAGTGGATCTCGTCGGCGGCGCATTCGGGAAGCGCGCCGCGCGTGGCGAAGTAGCCGTTGCCCAGCGTGCACAGCGACTCCCGGAGGCGTTCGTCGGCGGGCGCGTAGCCCTCGTACTCCCAGCTCCAGCCCGTCGCCTCACCCCCCGGGCTCCGGTCGTCGGTCACTTGGGCGCTCCTCCCGCGCAGAGTTCTCCGAGGTCACGTACGACGAGGTCGGCGCCGTGCCGCAGCAGCCGCGCCCCGGTGTCCGCGCCGGCCGCCCGGTCCACGCCGACCACCAGGGCGAACCCGCCGCGCCGGCCCGCCGCCACGCCGGCCAGGGCGTCCTCGACGACCACGGCCCGGCCGGCGGGGACACCGAGCCGGCGGACCGCCTCCAGGAACAGGTCCGGCGCCGGCTTGCCCGCCAGGCCCAGCCGGGCCGCCTCGCCGCCGTCCACCAGGGTGTCGAAGAGGTCGAGCACCCCGGCCCGGCTCAACAGCTCACCGGCGTGCCGGGAGGCGGAGGCCGCGGCCCGGGGCACTCCCGCCTCGTGCAGCGCCTTCACCAGCCGTACCGTCCCCGGGTAGGCGTCCACGCCCTGCTCGCGCAGCCGCTCGGTGAAGAGGCGCTCCTTGTCCGCGGCGACGGCCCGTACCGTCTCGGCGGATGTCTCGATGCCGCGGGCGGCGAGGAAGGCCTCGGCTCCGTCGAGGCGGGACTTGCCGTCGACGTGGCGCAGATAGTCGTCGTGCTCGTCGAAGGGGCGGCGCCGGTCGGGGTCCTCGGGCGGGTGGGCGAGCAGGTGGGCGTCGAAGGCCGACTTCCAGGCGGCGGCGTGCAGCCGGGCCGAGTCGGTGATCACCCCGTCGGTGTCGAAGACGACGGCGTCCAGGTCGCGCAGGACGGGGGCGAGGGCGTCACGGGACCGGTCAGGGATGGGGCTCGGATGCATCGGTCGACCTCACCTCCACTCGACGGCTCGCCCGTCCACTCGACTGCTCACCCGCGCCCGGCGGGATCCGCTCATGGGTACCCGCCAGGGCCGCCCTGTCACCTTCGGGCACCGCCCCCGGGTCTCGCCAGGGCCGTACGGCCCTGGCGTATCCGCCGAGCACATGGTGTGCTGGAGGGGACGGGAAGGACCCATAGCGACGCGGAGAAGCGGCTGACGGCCGTGCACCGCGCAATCCGGATCCGCGAGAAGTGGATGGGGCCCTTCCCGCCCCATGCCGGAGCGCGTACGCCGGGGCTCGCATGCCAAGGCGGACGTGCCGGAGCCCGGATGCCGGAGCCCGTGTCGTCACCTGCCGTTTCCCGGGCGCCGCGCCACACGCGCCCTGGTCTCGCCGCGCGTACTGCTCCGTGGCCGCGCACCTGGCTTCGTCGCCGCGCACACCTCTCATGACACGCCACCGAGGCCCTGCGCGCATCCCCGACGGCGGGGTGTCAGTCGCCCCGGTACAGCGCGGTGAGCAGTTCGATCGCCGCCTGGGTGGCGGGGTGCGGGTCGTCGCGCCACCAGGCCAGTCGTACGGCGATGGGTTCGGCGTCCCGCACCGGCCGGTAGACGACGCCGGGGCGGGGGTACTGATGGGCGGTGGCCTCGGCGGTCACGCCGACGCAGCGGCCGGCGGAGATCACCGTGAGCCAGTCGTCGACGTCGTGCGTCTCCTCGATCCCGGGGCGCGAGTCGGGCGGCCACAGGTCCGCCGTGGTGGTCCCGGTGCGGCGGTCGACGAGAAGGGTACGGCCGCTGAGGTCGGCCAGCCGGACCGAGCGGCGCCGGGCCAGCGGGTCGTCGGCGGCGACCGCGCACAGCCGCCGCTCCAGTCCGACGATGGCGGAGTCGAACCGCCGGTCGTCCACCGGTCGGCGTACGACGGAGAGGTCGCAGGCGCCCTCGGCGAGGCCGGCCGTGGCCGAGTTGACGCGCACGAGCTGCAGATCGGTCCCGGGGTGCGCGGTGGCCCAGCGGCGCTGGAAGGCCGGGGTGTGCCGGCCGAGCGCCGCCCAGGCGTAGCCCATCCGCAGCCGGTCGTGCCCGGAGGCGGCCTCCCGGACCAGGTCGTCCACCTCGCCGAGCACCCGCCGGGCGTGCGCCAGGACGCGCAGGCCGGTGCCCGTCGGGGTCACCTCGCGGGAGGTCCGCCGCAGCAGCCGTACACCCAGGGCGCGTTCGAGCGAGGCCAGTGAACGGGAGACGGCCGCCTGGGAGACGCCGAGGGCGAGGGCGGCGTCGGTGAAGGTGCCCTCGTCGACGATCGCGACGAGGCAGCGCAACTGCCTCAGCTCCACATCCATGACTCAAGCGTATAGATGGGGCCGCCAACGCATTTTGCGCAAGGGTGGACCGGCCCCACGCTGGGCGCATGCGCACCCGCCCCGCAGCCGCGCCCGTCCCCTCGGTCGCGCCCGCAGCCGCACCCACGGCCCCGCTCACGGACCCGCTCACCAGCCCCGATCCGACCCGTGGCCGGCTCGCCGGTGTGGCCACGATGGCCGGCAGTGGCCTGTCGAACCAGACGGGCGCCGCGATCGGTTCGCTCGCCTTCCCCGTCCTCGGCCCCGTCGGTGTCGTCGCCGTGCGTCAGTACGTCGCCGCCCTCGTCCTGCTGGCCGTCGACAGGCCGAGGCTGCGCACGTTCACCTGGCGCCAGTGGTGGCCGGTGACCCTGCTGGCCCTGGTGTTCGGCACCATGAACCTGTCGCTGTACTCCTCGATCGACCGTGTCGGTCTGGGCCTGGCGGTGACCCTGGAGTTCCTCGGCCCGCTCACCATCGCCCTGGCGACCTCCCGGCGCCGTGTGGACGTCTGCTGCGCGGTGATCGCCGCGGCCGGTGTCGTCACCCTGATGCGTCCGCGGCCCTCGGCCGACTACCTCGGGATGGGCCTGGGCGTGCTGGCCGCCGTCTGCTGGGCGTCGTACATCCTGCTCAACCGGACCGTCGGCCGACGCATCCCCGGAGCGCAGGGCTCGGCGGCCGCGGCCTGTCTGTCCGCCGTGATGTTCCTGCCGGTCGGCATCGTCGTCGCCCTGCGGCAGCCGCCGACCGCCGGCGCCGTCCTCTGCGCGGTCGCCGCCGGTGTGCTCTCCTCGGCCGTGCCGTATCTCGCGGATCTGTTCACCCTGCGCCATGTCCCGGCCCGGGCCTTCGGCCTCTTCATGAGCGTCAACCCGGTCCTCGCGGCCCTGGTCGGGCTGATCGGTCTGGGGCAGGACCTGGGCGCGCCGGAGTGGGCGAGCATCGGCGCGATCGTGGTGGCCAATTCACTGAGCATTCTGACGTCACGCACGCGCACGGCCTGACGGCACGGACCCACGCGACCGGGGGGCGTGCCGAACTCCTCGACGGCGGCGCGGAGTCCGGGCCCACGGACGGCGGGGGGTGCCTCTATGTCTTTCGTCAAGCGAGGCGTGGGGTTCGGGGTTCGTAGAAGGTGCCGTCGCGGAGCATGGCGAACAGCACGTTGATCCG
>NZ_JBHYJA010000052.1:0-81795 GCF_042740355.1 Streptomyces sp. NPDC059010 | reverse complement strand
CAGCGCGCGTCCCGCGCCCTGGCCGAGTTCCAGGTCGAGGGCATGGCCACCGCCATCCCCTTCCACCGCGCGGTCGTCACCGACCCCGCATTCGCGCCCGAAACACATGACCAGGACGGCCCGTTCACGGTCCACACCCGCTGGATCGAGACCGAGTTCGTCAACGACATCAAGCCCTTCGCCGCCCCCACCGACACCGAACCCGACACCGATCCCGGCCGGGACACGGTCGTCGTGGAGGTCGGCGGCAAGCGCCTGGAGGTCTCCCTGCCGGCCTCCCTCGGCATGGCCCTGGCCCGTACCGGCCTGGCCGCCGGAGCGAGGCCGAAGCGGCGGGCGGCTCGGAACTCCGGGCCCGTGGTCTCCGGGGACACGCTCGCCTCGCCGATGCAGGGGACCGTCGTCAAGGTCGCGGTCGAGGAGGGCCAGGAGGTCGAGGAGGGCGACCTGATCGTCGTACTCGAAGCGATGAAGATGGAACAGCCGCTGAATGCGCACAAGTCCGGCACCATCAAGGACCTGTCCGCCGCGGTCGGCGCCTCTCTCACCTCCGGTGCGGCCATCTGCGAAATCAAGGACTGAAAGTCCCCAGGGAGGTGTGACGCACATGTACTTCGAGACGCGGGACGACGACGAGTTCGACGCGCCCCCGCCCCCGCCCCAGGCGCCCGCCTGGCGTCTGGCCGGTGAGGACGACGAGTACGACAGCGACCATCCGCACATATGCCGGGGCATCGACTGACGCCGGCCCCTTTTCCGAATTCCAAGGAGAGTTCATGCACAGCACCTTGATCGTGGCCCGGATGGAACCGGGCTCGGCGGTCGATGTCGCCAAGTTGTTCGGCGCGTTCGACGAGACCGAGATGCCGCATCTGATGGGCACCCGGCGCCGTCAGCTCTTCCGCTACCGGGGCCTGTATTTCCATTTGCAGGACTTCGACGCGGACAACGGCGGTGAGCTCATCGAGAAGGCCAAGTCCGACGAGCGTTTCGTGCGCATCAGCGAGGACCTGAAGCCCTACATAGAGGCGTACGACCCCGCCACCTGGCGTTCCCCGGCCGACGCGATGGCCACGCGCTTCTACAACTGGGAGGCGTCCCGATGAGCGGAGGTCGCGGCGGCCGTCGGGTCGTCATCACCGGGATCGAGGTCCTCGCGCCCGGCGGCGTCGGCAAGGACGACTTCTGGACCATGCTGAGCGAGGGCCGTACCGCGACGCGCGGGATCACCTTCTTCGACCCGAGCCCCTTTCGTTCGCAGGTCGCGGCGGAGATGGACTTCGATCCCGACCAGCACGGGCTCACCCCGCAGGAGGTCCGCCGGATGGACCGGGCCGCCCAGTTCGCGGTGGTCGCGGCACGCGGCGCGGTCGCCGACAGCGGCATCGACCTCGCGGCCCACGAGCCGCACCGGGTGGGTGTCACCGTCGGCAGCGCGGTCGGCGCCACGATGGGCCTGGACGAGGAGTACCGGATCGTCAGTGACGGCGGCCGGCTGCACCTGGTGGACCACGAGTACGCCGTACCGCATCTGTACAACTACTTCGTCCCGAGCTCCTTCTCGGCCGAGGTCGCCTGGACGGTCGGCGCGGAGGGCCCCAACACCGTGGTGTCCACGGGCTGCACCTCCGGTATCGACTCGGTCGGTTACGCGGTCGAGCTGATCCGCGAGGGCTCGGCCGACGTGATGGTCGCCGGTTCGTCGGACGCGCCGATCTCGCCGATCACCATGGCCTGCTTCGACGCCATCAAGGCGACGACCCCGCGCAGGGAGGACCCCGAGCAGGCCTCGCGCCCGTTCGACGGCACCCGCAACGGGTTCGTGCTCGGCGAGGGCTGCGCGGTGTTCGTGCTGGAGGAGCTGGAGAGCGCCCGGCGGCGCGGGGCGCACATCTACGCCGAGATCGCCGGCTACGCCACGCGCAGCAACGCGTACCACATGACCGGTCTCAGGCCGGACGGCGCGGAGATGGCGGAGGCCATCACGGTGGCGCTGGACGAGGCGCGGATGAACGTCGACCAGGTCGACTACATCAACGCCCACGGCTCCGGCACCAAGCAGAACGACCGGCATGAGACGGCCGCGTTCAAGAAGAGCCTCGGCGACCACGCCTACCGCACCCCCGTGAGCTCCATCAAGTCGATGGTGGGGCACTCGCTGGGCGCGATCGGCTCGATCGAGATCGCCGCGTCCGCGCTGGCCATGGAGCACCACGTGGTGCCGCCCACGGCGAACCTGCACACCCCCGACCCGGAGTGCGACCTCGACTACGTGCCGCTCACCGCTCGTGAGCAGCTGACCGACGCGGTGCTGTCGGTGGGCAGTGGGTTCGGCGGTTTCCAGAGCGCGATGGTGCTCGCCCGTCCCGAGAGGAGCTTGGCATGACCGCGGTGGTGGTGACGGGGCTCGGCGTCACGGCCCCCAACGGCCTGGGCGTACAGGACTACTGGGAGGCGACGCTCGCCGGGAAGAGCGGCATCGGGCGGATCACCCGCTTCGACCCGTCGCAGTACCCGGCGCGGCTGGCCGGTGAGATACCCGGCTTCGCGGCCGAGGAGCATCTGCCGAGCCGGCTGCTGCCGCAGACCGACCGGATGACCCGGCTGGCACTGGTCGCCGCCGACTGGGCGCTCGCGGACGCCGGGATCCAGCCGAAGGAACTGCCCGAGTCCAGCATGGGCGTGGTCACGGCGAGTTCGTCGGGCGGCTTCGAGTTCGGCCAGGGCGAGCTGCAGGCGCTGTGGAGCCGGGGCAGCCAGTACGTCAGCGCGTACCAGTCGTTCGCCTGGTTCTACGCCGTCAACAGCGGCCAGATCTCCATCCGGCACGGGATGAAGGGCCCGACCAGCGTGCTCGTCAGCGACCAGGCGGGCGGGCTGGACGCGGTGGCGCATGCCCGCCGGCAGATCCGCAAGGGGACCGCGGTCGTGGTCTCCGGCGCGGTGGACGCCTCCATCTGCCCGTGGGGCTGGGTCGCCCAGCTCGCCGCGCAGCGGCTGACCACCCGGGACGAGCCCAGCCAGGCGTATCTGCCCTTCGACGGGGCGGCCGACGGGTATGTGCCGGGCGAGGGCGGCGCGCTGCTCGTCATGGAGTCCGAGGAGTCGGCGCGTGCGCGCGGTGCGCGGATCTACGGCGAGATCGCCGGGTACGCCGCCACCTTCGACCCCGCGCCGGACAGCGAGCGTCCGCCGGGTCTGCGCCGGGCGATCGAACTCGCCCTGGACGACGCCGGGTTGGGCGCCGACGAGGTGGACGTGGTGTTCTGTGACGCCGCGGCCGACCCCGAGCTCGACCGGATCGAGGCGGACGCGGTCACCGCGGTGTTCGGCCCCGGCGCCGTCCCGGTCACCGCACCGAAGACCATGACGGGCCGCCTCTACTCGGGCGCGGCACCGCTGGACCTGGCCACCGCCTTCCTGGCCATCCGCGACGGGGTCATCCCGCCGACGGTGAACGTGACCCCGTCCCCCGACTACGCCCTCGACCTGGTGGTCGACCGGCCCCGCGAGGCCCCCGGCCTGCGCACGGCGCTGGTCCTGGCCCGCGGCCACGGCGGCTTCAACTCGGCCGCGATCGTACGGGCCGCCGCCTGACCGACCACCCCGTCACCAACCGCGAATACCGCACATGACCTGAGAGGAACCCCACGTGGAAACGCAGCAGTTCACCCTCGACGACCTCAAGCGCATCCTGATCGAGGGCGCCGGCGCCGAGGAGTCCGTCGACCTCGACGGCGAGATCCTCGACGAGGACTTCGAGCACCTCGGCTACGAGTCGCTGGCCCTGCTGGAGACCGGCGGCCGGATCGAGCGCGAGTACGGCATCGTCCTGGACGACGACGTCCTGTCGGAGGCCAACACGCCGCGCGCTCTGATCGACGCGGTCAACGCCCAGCTGGGGGGCGGGTCCCAGGCGGCCGCCTGACGGTGCCGCCCGACGCTTCGCGATACCCGACATTTCATGATCCTGCCGCCGCCGGTACCCCATTCGACCGGCGGCGGCGTCCACCCGAGGGAGTTGGAAGAAACATGCCGCAGCAGACGCAGCGGGTCGCACTGATCACCGGGGCCACCAGTGGCATCGGACTGGCCGCGGCCCGGCAGCTGGGCGCCGCCGGGCACCGTGTGTTCATCGGCGCGCGGAACGCCGACAACGTGGCCGAGACCGTCAAGCAGCTCCAGGAGGAGGGCATAGAGGCGGACGGCGCCGCCGTCGACGTCCGTTCGCCGGACGCGGTCCGCGCCTTCGTGCAGGCCGCCGCCGACCGGTTCGGTGCCGTCGACATCCTGGTCAACAACGCCGGCCGCAGCGGTGGCGGAGTGACCGCCGACCTCGCGGACGAGCTGTGGGACGACGTCATCGACACCAACCTCAACAGCGTGTTCCGGATGACCCGCGAGGTGCTCAACACCGGCGGCATGCGCGACCGCGGCTGGGGCCGGATCATCAACATCGCGTCCACCGCGGGCAAGCAGGGCGTGGTCCTCGGCGCCCCCTACTCCGCCTCCAAGCACGGCGTCGTCGGTTTCACCAAGGCTCTCGGCAACGAGCTCGCGCCGACCGGCATCACCGTCAACGCCGTCTGCCCGGGCTATGTCGAGACGCCCATGGCGCAGCGCGTCCGCCAGGGATACGCCGCCGCCTACGACACCACCGAGGACGCGATCCTGGAGAAGTTCCAGGCCAAGATCCCGCTCGGCCGCTACTCCACGCCGGAGGAGGTCGCCGGGATGGTCGGCTACCTCGCCTCCGAGCCCGCCGCCTCCGTCACCGCGCAGGCGATCAACGTCTGCGGCGGGCTGGGCAACTTCTGAGCCCCGCGCCGGCCCTCTGCCCGATCCCCGCGCCGGGCCCCTGCCCGATCCCCGCCCGGACCGCAACAGCACCCAACCAGACGAAGAGGACGAGGACGTGACCACGACGGAAGCAACGACCCGCGAGGTGGCGCACGAGATCACCGTCTCGGCCCCCGCAGACGCCGTCTACCGCCTGATCGCCGAGGTGGAGAACTGGCCGCGGATCTTCCCGCCCACCATCCATGTGGACCACCTGGAGAAGGGCGAGCGCGAGGAGCGCATCCGCATCTGGGCCACCGCCAACGGCGCCGCCAAGAGCTGGACCTCCCGCCGCACCCTGGACCCCGTCAGCCGCCGCATCACCTTCCGCCAGGAGGTCTCCGCACCCCCGGTCGCCGCGATGGGCGGCGCCTGGGTGATCGAGGAACTGCCGGGCGGCGAGTCACTGGTACGGCTGCTGCACGACTACTCCGCCATCGACGACGACCCCGAGAGCCTCACCTGGATCGACGAGGCCGTCGACCGCAACTCCCGCTCCGAGCTCGCCGCCCTGAAGGAGAACGTCGAGCGGGCCCACGCCACCCGCGAGCTGACCTTCTCCTTCGAGGACACCGTGCTGATCGAGGGCTCGGCGAAGGACGCCTACGACTTCATCAACGAGGCCGACCTCTGGGTGGACCGGCTGCCGCACGTGGCCCGCGTCCAGTTCGAGGAGCCCACGCCCGGTCTCCAGGTGCTGGAGATGGACACCAGGGCCAAGGACGGCTCGACCCACACCACCAAGTCGTACCGGGTGACCTTCCCGCACCGCGCGATCGCCTACAAGCAGGTCACCCTGCCGGCCCTGATGACCCTGCACACCGGCCTGTGGACGTTCGAGGAGTACCCGCGCGGCGTCGCCGCCACCTCGCAGCACACGGTCGTGCTCAACCCGGACAACATCCAGCGCATCCTCGGCCCCGACGCCACCGTCGAGGACGCCCGCGAGTACGTCCAGGGCGCGCTGAGCACCAACAGCCGGGCCACGCTGGGCCACGCCAGGGACCACGCGGAGAAGAGCCGCTGACCATGGCCACCGACACCTCCCGGGCCACCCGGGTCATCGTGGTGGGGGCGGGCCCGGTGGGCCTGTTCCTGGCCGGCGAGCTGCGCCTCGGCGGCGCCGACGTCGTCGTACTGGAACGGCTGCGCACCCCCACCACGGAGTCCCGCGCCTCCACGCTGCACGCCCGCACGGTGGAGCTGTTCGACTGCCGGGGTCTGCTGGACGCGCTCGGCGACCCGCCGCGCGAGCCCCGCGGCCACTTCGGCGGCGTACCGATGGACCTGACCGTGCCCGGCCCGTACTCGGGCCAGTGGAAGGTGCCGCAGACCAGGACCGAGGAACTCCTCCAGGACTGGGCCGGGGCCCTCGGCGCCGACATCCGGCGCGGCTGGGAGGTACGCGAACTCACCCAGTCGGACGGCGCCGAGGGCGAGGACGGGTTCGTGGAGGTCACGGCCGACACCCCGGACGGCGTACGGCGGCTGCGGGCGGCGTATCTCGTCGCCTGCGACGGCGAGGACAGCACCGTGCGGCGGCTGACCGGGGCGGCGTTCCCCGGCAGCCCGGCCGGGCGGGAGCTGCTGCGGGCGGACATCGCCGGGGTGGACATCCCGAACCGGCGGTTCGAGCGCCGGGAGCACGGGCTGGCCATCGCGGCCCGGATGCCCGGCGGGGTCACCCGGGTGATGGTGCACGCCTTCGGCCACCCGGCCCGGCGGCGCACGGGTCCGCCGGAGTTCGCCGAGGTCGTCGACGTATGGCGGCAGGTCACCGGAGAGGACCTGAGCGGTGGCCGACCCGTGTGGCTCAACGCCTTCGGTGACGCCAACCAGCAGCTGGAGCGGTACCGCCACCGGCGGGTCCTGTTCGCCGGGGACGCCGCCCACCGGCAGATGCCGAGCGGCGGCCAGGCCCTCAACCTCGGCCTCCAGGACGCGGCCAACCTCGGCTGGAAGCTGGCCTCGGTGGCCTGCGGCCGGGCCCCCGAGGCGCTGCTCGACACCTACGACGACGAGCGGCACGCGGTCGGGCGCCGGGTGCTCGCCAACATCAGGGCCCAGGCGCTGCTGCTGCTCGGCGGGCCCGAGGTGGAGGCGGCGCGCACCCTGCTCGGCGAACTCATCGCCGCAGGTCCGACACGGGACCACCTCGCGGCGATGATCACCGGGCTCGACATCCGCTACCCCGTGGGCGGCGGCACCCACCCCCTGCTCGGCGCCCGGCTGCCGCTCGGCACGCTGCCGACACCGGACGGCCCGGTCGGCGTCGCCGGGCTGCTGCGCGACGGCCGCGGACTGCTGCTCGTCTCCGACTCCGCCCGGGCCGAACTGCGCTGGGTCGGCAAGGTCTGGTCCGACCGCGTCACCCCGGTGGCGGTACGACCGGACACCGCCGAACCGCTGCACGGCGCCGAGGGCCTGCTGGTCCGTCCCGACGGCCATGTCGCCTGGGCGGGCGCGGACCCGTGGGCGGTGACGGCGGCGATACGGCACTGGTTCGGGCGGCCGGATCCGGGGCTGTGACCCTGCGCGATCTCAGAACACCAGAAGTCAGCGCAAGTCGTACATGATCATATTTGGGCGATGCTCAGAGAGGGAAGCACTGTGGACACGGATGTGATCGTCGTCGGTGCCGGGCCGACGGGCCTGATGCTGGCCGGAGAACTGCGACTGGGCGGCGCCCGGGTCGTCGTGGTGGAGAAGCTGGCCGAGCCGACCGGGCAGTCCCGGGGGCTCGGGTTCACCGCCCGCGCGATGGAGGTGTTCGACCAGCGGGGGCTGCTGCCGCGCTTCGGCACGCTGGAGAAGAGCCCGATGGGCCACTTCGGCGGCGTCCAGTTCGACTACACCGTCCTGGAGGACGCCCACTTCGGCGCGCGCGGTGTCCCGCAGTCCCGGACCGAGGCCGTGCTGGAGGAATGGGCCGCCGAGCTGGGCGCGGACATACGGCGCGGCTGGGAGCTGACCAAGCTGGCCGACGACGGCGACGGCGTCGAGATCGTGGCCGCCACCCCCGAGGGCGAGCAGCGGGTGCGCGGCGCCTACCTGGTCGGCTGCGACGGCGGACAGAGCGTCGTACGCAGGGCGGTCGGGTTCGACTTCCCCGGGCTGCCGGCCACCCGCCGGATGTATCTCGCCGACGTCACCGGCTGCGACATCCGGCCCCGCTTCCTGGGGGAGCGGCTGGACAACGGCATGGTGATGGCCGCGCCGCTGGCGCCCGGCGTCGACCGGATCATCGTCTGCGAGGACGGCACCCCTGCCGGGGACCGGCCGCAGGCGGTCGAGTTCGACGAGGTCGCCGCCGCCTGGGAACGCATCACCGGCGAGTCGCTGGCCGGGGGCGGCGCCGACTGGGTCAGCTCCTTCACGGACGCCACCCGCCAGGTCTCCGCCTACCGCAAGGGCCGGGTGCTGCTCGCCGGGGACGCCGCGCACGTCCATCTCCCGGCCGGGGGACAGGGGCTCAGCACGGGCGTGCAGGACTCGGTCAACCTCGGCTGGAAGCTGGCCGCCGTGGTCCGCGGGGACGTCGCGGACACCCTCCTCGACAGCTACCACGACGAACGGCACCCCGTCGGCGCCCGGCTGCTGATGAACACCCGGGCGCAGGGCATGATCTTCCTCGGCGGCCCCGAGGCCGACCCGGTGCGCAAGGTGTTCGGCGAGCTGATGGAGCTGGAGGACGTCCGCCGCCGCCTCGCCGGCGTGGTCAGCCACCTCGACGTCGCCTACGACTTCGGCTCCCGCCCCGGCAGCCACCCCCTCGTCGGCCGCCGCCTCCCCCCGCGCCCGCTCCAGCTGCCCGACGGCACGCGGACCACCACGACGGCCCTGCTCCACCCGGCCCGCGGCGTCCTGCTCGACCTGGCCGACGACGCCGGCCTCCGCGAGAGCGTGGCCGGTTGGGCCGACCTGGTCACCGTCGTCACGGCCACACCCGAGAGCGCCGAGGTGTTCTCCGGGGCGACGGCCCTGCTGGTGCGCCCGGACGGGCACGTGGCCTGGGCGGCGGGCGGGGACGACCCCACCCCCGAGGCCGCCGACGCCGACCTGTCCACCGACCTGGCTGCCGGCATCGACAGCCTCGTAACCGCCCTGCACCACTGGTTCGGCACCCCGGAGGTGGCTTAGCACGATGACCATCACGTCCCTGTCCGTCGGCCCGAGCGTGCGGCGGATCACGCTGGATGCCGCCGGGCACACCCTGTCGGCCCTGCTCAGCGCACCTCAGGGCACGCCGCCGCGTGCCACCGTCGTCGCGCTGCACGGGGCCGGGATGAGCGCGGGGTACTTCGACGGCGGGGCCCGGCAGGACGCCTCCCTCTGCGCGTTGGGAGCGCATCTGGGGTTCCAGGTCCTCGCCGTCGACCGGCCCGGCTACGGCGACTCCGCCGCCGGGCTGCCCGACGGCCTGGGCCTCGCCGGGCAGGCCCGTGTCCTGCGGGCCGCGCTCGACGGCTTCGCCACCGAGTACGCCGTCGGCACCGGCACCTTCCTGCTCGCGCACTCCTTCGGCGGCAAGCTCGCCCTGACCCTGGCCGCCGAGGCCCCGCCGCCCGGGCTGCTGGGCCTGGACATCTCCGGCTGCGGCCACCGCTACGCCGAGGGCTCCGCGGAACTGCTCAACGGGACCGACCGGGCCCGCTGGAGACACAACTGGGGCCGCCTCGGCCTGTATCCGCCCGCCACCTTCCACAGCAGCGCCGACTTCGTGAAGCCGGTCCCGCAGCGGGAGTTGCGGGACGCCTCCGACTGGCCGGAGGCCTTCGACGTGCTCGCGCCACGCGTGCGCGTGCCCGTGCGTCTGACGTTCGCCGAGCACGAGCTGTGGTGGCGGCACGACGCCGACGCCCTCGACGACCTGCGGGCGAGGCTGAGCGCCGCGCCGCGCGTGGTCGTCGACCGGCAGCCGGACGCCGGGCACAACATCAGCCTGGGCCGCACGGCCCGCGCGTACCACCTGCGCGCGCTCGCCTTCTTCGAGGAGTGCCTGCCGGAGCGGGACGGTCCATGACTCCGTCCGAACGGTCCATGCCCCCGCCCGAATCCAAGCCCCGAGGACTGTCACGCAGGCTGCTCGCGACCGGCCTGCGCTCGCTCACCGTACGCAACTTCCGCCTCTTCGCCACCGGCCAGATAGCCTCCGCCACCGGCACCTGGATGATGGTCGTCGCCCAGGACTGGCTGGTGCTGGAACTGACCGGCGACTCCGGCACGGCCCTCGCCACGGTCACCGCGCTCCAGTTCACGCCGATGATGCTGCTGACCCTGTACGGCGGCCGGATCGCCGACCGCTACGACAAGCGCGCCCTGCTGACCGGGGCCAACGTCGTCTCCGGGGTGCTGGCGCTGCTGCTCGGCCTGCTGGTCACCGGTGACGCGGCCCGGCTGTGGCATGTCTACGTGTTCGCGCTGGCCCTCGGTGTGGCCAACGCCGTGGAGGTGCCGGCCCGGCTGTCCTTCATCGCCGAGCTCGTCGGACCGGAGCTGGTGCCCAACGCCTCCGCGCTCAGCGGCGCCTACTTCAACATCGCGCGCGTGCTGGGCCCCTCGCTGGCCGGGCTGCTGATCGAGGCGGCCGGCACCGGCACCGTGATGCTCCTGAACGCGGCCAGCTACGCGGCGACCGTGGCCGGACTGCGCGCCATGCGGCCGGGCGAGCTGCACCGCCCGCCCCGGCCCGCAGCCCGCGACGCCAAGGTCACCGAGGGGCTGGCCCATCTGCGGTCCCGGCCCGACCTGGTGGCGACGCTGTCCCTGCTCGCGGCGGTGTCGCTGTTCGGCCTGAACCTCCAGCTGACCCTGCCGCTGATGGCCCGCACCGTCTTCCACACCGACGCCGCCGCCTTCGGCCTGCTCACCGCCGCGCTCGCCGCCGGTTCACTGCTGGCCGCCTTCACCGGCACCCTGCGCCGGGGCCGCCCCCGGGCCCGGCTGGTCATCGGCTGGGCCTGCGCGTTCGGCACCCTGGCGGCGGCCACCGGCTGGGCGCCGAACCTGCCGACGGCACTGGTGCTGCTCGTACCGACCGGCTTCGCCTCCCTGTACTTCGCACAGGCCGCCAACCACCGCGTCCAACTGGGCAGCGACCCCGCCTACCGGGGCCGCGTGATGGCCCTCTACACCCTGATCCTGCAAGGCAGCGCCCCGCTCGGCGCCCTGTTCGTGGGCTCCGTCACCCAGTACCTGGGCACGCGCTCCGCGCTCTGGGCGGGCGGCCTGCTCTCCCTCGCCGCCGCCCTGGTCGCGGCGCTCACCGACCGCAGCGACACCCGGGCCGCGGCAGCGCCACCCAAGGCCGAGCGGACCCAGCACCACCCGACCGAAACCGGGAGCCGCCCATGAACCTCCCCCGCATACCGAACACCCCCCACGGCTCCCGGCAGTTGGGCCCGTCGGACCTGCACCTGTGGCTGCTGCCACCGCCCGACTCACCACGCGCCGCCCCGCTCGCCGAACTGGACGTGCAGGAGCGGCAGCGCGCCGCCGCCTACCGCCGCCACAGCGACCGCCAGATGTACGTCGCCGCCCATGTGGGCCTGCGCCGGGTGCTGTCGGTGTACACCGGCATCGCACCACACCGTCTGGTCATCGGCCGGGAGTGGTGCGAGGAGTGCGGGGAACGGCACGGGCGGCCCGTCCTGGTCGACGTACCGGGCGCCCCCGAGTTCTCCCTCTCGCACAGCCACGGCCTGGCCCTGGTCGCCGTGGCCCGCACCCGGGTCGGCGCCGACGTCCAGGCGCTGCCGTCGCCCGGAACCGTCGACACCTGTCTGCCCCTGCTGCACCCGGCCGAGCGCCAGGAGATCACCCGCATACCCACCGAGCCCGCCGACCAGCGGCAGTTGGCCTTCGCCCGGCTGTGGTCCCGCAAGGAGGCCTACCTGAAGGGCCTCGGCACCGGACTCGCCCGCGCCCCCGACCTCGACTACCTCGGCGAGGCCGCCGAGTCCTGGCGCCCGACCGGCTGGACGGTGCGCAACATCCCGCTCTGCGAGGGCCATGTCGGCGCGGCGGCGCTGGCCGGCGACAAGGACTGGCGGGCCGCCCTGCACCCGGTGCCCGCCGACTGGCTCCACACCCGGGACGCCGTGGAGCGGATCGCCGCCATCCAGCCGGGCCTGCGCACCGTGCTGCGCGCCCACGACCCGTCCGCCGTCCGCACCCACGCCCTCATCGACACCAGGAACAGGAAGGAAAGGGCCCAGGCATCATGACCGTCACCGACCCGGAAGCTCCCGCGGCTCCCGCGCCCACCACCACCCCGGACGCCCCCGAGGCGGACCGGCTCACGGAACTGCGGACCCTCAAGGAACTCGCCCATGCGGGCCCCGACCCCAAGGCCACCGAACGCCAGCACGCCAAGGGCAAGCTCACCGCCCGCGAACGCATCGAACTCCTCCTCGACACCGGCTCGTTCACCGAGGTCGAGACCCTGCGCCGACACCGGGCGACCGGCTTCGGCCTGGAGGCGAAGAAGCCGTACACCGACGGTGTCATCACCGGCTGGGGCACGGTGGAGGGCCGCACGGTCTTCGTCTACGCCCATGACTTCCGCATCTTCGGCGGCGCCCTGGGCGAGGCCCACGCCGCCAAGATCCACAAGCTGATGGACATGGCGATCGCGGCGGGCGCCCCGCTGGTCTCGCTCAACGACGGCGCGGGAGCCCGTATCCAGGAGGGCGTCTCGGCCCTCGCCGGGTACGGCGGCATCTTCCAGCGCAACACCAAGGCGTCCGGCGTCATCCCGCAGATCAGCGTCATGCTCGGCCCGTGCGCGGGCGGCGCGGCGTACAGCCCGGCGCTGACGGACTTCGTCTTCGCAGTGCGCGAGATCTCCCAGATGTTCATCACCGGCCCGGACGTGGTCAAGGCCGTCACCGGCGAGGAGATCACCCAGAACGGCCTGGGCGGCGCCGACGTCCACGGCGCCACCTCCGGAGTCGCCCACTTCGTCTACGACGACGAGCGCACCTGCCTCGAAGAGGTCCGCTACCTCCTCTCCCTGCTCCCCTCCAACAACCGCGAACTGCCGCCCGCCCACCCCGCCGACGACCCGGCGGACCGCCCCGGCGACGCCCTGCTCGACCTGGTCCCCGAGGACGGCAACCGTTCCTACGACATCCGCAAGGTGATCGAGGAGATCGTCGACGACGGCGACTTCCTGGAGGTCCACGCCGCCTTCGCCACCAACATCGTCTGCGCACTGGCCCGCCTCGACGGCCACGTCGTCGGTATCGTCGCCAACCAGCCCGCCTCCATGGCCGGTGTGCTCGACATCAGGGCGAGCGAGAAGGGCGCGCGGTTCGTGCAGTTCTGCGACGCCTTCAACATCCCGCTGGTCACCCTGGTCGACGTGCCCGGCTTCCTGCCCGGCGTCGACCAGGAACACGAGGGCATCATCAGGCGCGGCGCGAAGCTGCTGTACGCCTACTGCAACGCCACCGTGCCCCGCGTCTCGGTCGTCCTGCGCAAGGCCTACGGCGGCGCCTACATCGTCATGGACTCCCGCTCCATCGGCGCCGACATCGCCCTCGCCTGGCCCACCAACGAGATCGCCGTGATGGGCGCCGAGGGCGCCGCCAACGTCGTCTTCCGCCGGGAGATCGCGGCCGCCGACGATCCCGAGGCGATGCGCCGCCAGAAGATCGAGGAGTACAAGACCGAACTGGTCCACCCCTATTACGCGGCCGAACGCGGCCTGGTCGACGACGTGATCGACCCCCGCGAGACCCGCCTGATCCTCAGCCGAGCCGTGACGATGCTCGCCGCCAAGTCCGCGGCCCTGCCCACCCGCAAACACGGCAACCCGCCCCAGTAGGAGACACCATGAGCGCGACGCCGACCCAGACTCCGACCCCGACGACCTCCGACATGCTCGCCGCCACGTCCTTCCGGGTCCTGCGCGGCGAGCCGAGCGCCGAGGAACTCGCGGCGTTCACGGCCGTGTTGACCCTGCGCCTGACGGCCCCGGACGAACCGACCTCACGACGCCCGACCACGGCGGGCTGGTCCCGCCCGGAACGCCTTCGCGCCTACAACTGCCCGAGGGCTTGGCACAGTTGAGGCGTCAGCCGCAGCGCTGCCCGTAGCTGTCCGTTGTTGCACGACGGCACGCTGTAGCCGGTGGTATCTGCGGCTGTGACGCACCTTTTGGGTGCGTCCTCCCTTCCGGGTCCCGTCCCCTCGGGGCCCGGCCCGATGAGAGCGGCTCCGGGACCGTGGCTGGCCGCCTCACATCGAAGGGAGGACGCCCCGGCATGGGCTGTCACGAGGAGCGGAAACCGACTCTCGTCATGCGGCTGCTCCGGCTTCTGCCGGAGCGTGCGGCAAGGCATGCGAGGAGGTGGCTGCTCTGGTGGCTCAGCAGGTAGCCGGATATCCCCATAGGGCCTGGGAAAGTATGTGCGACCCCGGGGTGAGTCAATGGGACCGCGTGGGAATCGGAGTGCCATGACGATGACGACAACAGCCACGCGGGCCCCGATCGTGACGGGCAGTCCGCTACTGGGCTCGATGAGCGACCTGCTGAACGATCCCCTCGCCACCTATCTGCGGGCCCGCCGCGACCACGGCGACGTCGTGCGCTTCCGGGCCGGGCCGCCCGGGCTGCGGTCCGACATCTACGCGGTGTTCTCCGCCGAGGGCGCCCAGCAGATACTGGCCACCCAGGCCGCCAACTTCCGCAAGGACAACGTCTTCTACGAGGAACTGCGCCGGTCGGTCGGCAACGGGCTGCTCACCAGCCAGGACGACACCTATCTACGGCAACGCCGCCTGATACAGCCGCTGTTCACCCGCCGCCGGGTGAACGGCTACGCCCATCAGGTCGCCGAGGAGGCGGCCGCCCTGGCGGACACGTGGCGTGCGGCGCCCGAGGGGCCGCAGGGCCGGACCGTCGAACTGGTCGGTGAGATGCACCGGTTCGCCCTGCACGTCGTAGGCCGGATCCTGTTCGGCACCGACGTGGACAAGGCGTACCAGGTGATCGAGCGCAGCCTGCCCCCGCTCCAGGAGTACTCGCTCAAACGCGGCTTCTCGCCGGTCAAGGCGCCGCGCAGCTGGCCGACCCCCGCCAACCGCCGGGTCGGCCGCCTCCAGGCCGAGCTGCACGCCCTGTGTGACGGCATCATCGACAGCCGCCGCGACCGGGACGACCAGGACGACCTGGTCACCCTCCTCGTGCACACGGAGAACGCCGAGGACGGCAGCCTGGACGCCGCCGAACTCCGCGAGCAGGTCCTGATCTTCCTGCTGGCCGGCCATGAGACGACCGCCACCGCGCTCGCCTTCGCCCTGCACCTGCTCGCCCGGCACCCCGAGGAACAGCGGCGGGTACGGGACGAGGTGGGCCGGGTGCTCGGCGGTCCGGGCGGACGGGCGCCGACCGCGGCCGACATGGACGAACTGCCGTATCTGACCATGGTGGTGAAGGAGGCCATGCGGCTGTACCCGTCCGCGCCCGTGATCGGCCGCCGCTCGGTCGCCGACGCGGAGGTGGACGGCGTACGGATACCGGCCGGGGCCGACGTCCTGGTCAGCCCCTGGGTGACGCACCGCCACCCCGACCACTGGCCGGACCCGGAGCGCTTCGATCCCACCCGCTTCACCCCGGAGGCCGAGGCGGGCCGGCCGCGCTACGCATGGTTCCCCTTCGGGGGCGGGCCGCGTGCCTGTATCGGCCAGTACCTGTCGATGCTGGAGTCGGTGCTCGGGCTGGCGGTGCTGGTGCGGGAGTTCGGGTTCGAGGACGCGGAGGCGGGGGCCGTGCCGCTGGGGGCGGGGATCACGCTGATGGCCAAGGGCCCTGTGCGGGTTGCGCTCCGCTAGGAGGGCCGGGAGGGGTTGTGTTTTGTGGGCGGCGCCGTTGTGGCTGGTCGCGCAGTTCCCCGCGCCCCTGAGGGCGTTGCTGCCAGCGCGATCAGCAGTGCCGCTGCCGCTGCCGTGATCGGTACTCCGTACCCGGCCGTCGGCGACAGATGCTCCGCCATCCATCCTCCGGCCGCGCTGCCGCAGGCGATGCCGCCCAGCAGTGCGGTCACCGCGAGGGTCATGCCCTCGTTGAGGCGGCCCTCCGGGGTGCGGCTCTGGACCAGGGACATGTTGGTGATCATCGTCGGGGCGGTGGCCATGCCGGAGATCAGCAGGGCGGCGGACAGGAGCAGGAGGGAGCCGGTGAGGGACGTGGCGAGCAGGGGCAGCGTCAGCAGTGCGGTCATCGCCGCCAGGCACCACGGGTAGCGGCGCTCGGCGGGGCCGGCCGGCTTCAGCGCGCCGTACAGCAGTCCGGCCGCGCAGGAGCCGGCCGCCTGGAGGGCGAGGATGGCGCCGGCCGCCGTACTGTGCCCCCGCGCGTCCGCGAACGCGATCGTGACGACCTCCATGGACCCGAACACGGCACCCATGGCGAGGCAGGCGGCGAGCAGCGGAGGCATGCCGGGTGCGCGGTACGGCGGCTCGGCGGCCGTCGCGGACGGCCGGACCGGCGGCTCGGTCGAGCGCTGGGCGGTGAACAGGGTCATGCCGGAGACCAGGAGTACGACTCCCACGAGCGTGCCCGCCTCGGGAAAGAAGGTCCCGCACAGGAACGCCGCCAGGACCGGGCCGAGCATGAAGCACAGCTCGTCCGCGGCCTGCTCGAAGGAGTTCGCGGTGTGCAGCGCGGCCGGGTCGCCCTCCAGCAGGTGGGCCCACCTGGCCCGGGACATGCCGCCGGTGTTGGGGGTGGTCGCGGTGGCGGCGTATGCGGCGAAGAGGGTCCAGGCGGGGGCGCTGTAGCGGGTGCAGACCAGCAGCGTGAGGCCGCCCAGCGCCGCGAGGAGTGTGGCGGGCAGGGCGACGCGGGACTGTCCGTACCGGTCGACGAGCCGTGCGGTCCAGGGGGCGACCAGGGCGGTCGCGGCCAGGCCGACCGCGACGACGGAGCCGGCGAGGGCGTACGACCCCCGGGTACCGGCGATCATCACCACCGCGCTCACGCTGAACATCCCCATGGGAAGACGGGCCAGGATGCTTCCCGCCAGGAACGAGCGGGCGCCGGGCAGGGCGAACAGCGCGCGGTAGCCGGCGGTCGGCTGCGGTATGGAGCGGGAGGCGGATTGCGGCATGGAGCAACCGTCACCCGGAGTGGATCAAGGGGTCCAACACCTGCTCGGCACGGATTCACGCACCTGTGTTGTAAGTCCGCCTTGTAAGTTCGCCGCATGTCCGCTCCCACCCATCTCGACCCCCGTCTCCTGCGCGCCTTCCTCGCGGTGGCGGAGGAGCTGCACTTCACACGCGCCGCGGCCCGGCTGTACGTCGCCCAGCAGGCGCTCAGCCGGGACGTGCGGCGGCTGGAGCGGGAGCTGGGTGCCGAGCTGTTCGTGCGGACGACCCGGCAGGTCACGCTGACCGCCGACGGCGAGCGACTGGTGCCGCACGCCCGCCGCGCCCTCCAGGCGCAGGACGACCTCCTCGCCGCGTTCGGACCGGCCCGCGCCCTGCTGGTGGACCTCAACTCCCCGGGCCTCGGCACCCCGCGCCGCGTCCTGCACCGGGCCCGGGAACTCGCCCCCGAGCACGAGCTGATGGCCCGCTACGAGAGCGGTCTGGCGGGAGCGGTCGGCGAGCTGGTCGCCGGACGGCTGGACGCGTCGTTCGGCCGGTTCGCGGGCCTGGACCCGGCGCTGCGGGCGGGCCTCGACCATCAGCCGGTCCGCTACGAGCCGATGGCGATCCTGCTCCCCGAGGGCGATCCGTTGGCCGAATCGGACCGGGTGCCGCTGGCCGCGCTGGCCGGCCGGACCGTGTACGCCGGGGCCGGCAACGCCCGTACGCCGGAGTGGACCGACCTCGCGCACCGGTTGTTCGACGGACGGGGCATCGAGGTCGCCGCGCCCTCCCCGCTCGCGGTGGGTGACGAGGAGTTCCAGCGGATCATGGCCAAGACACCGACCCCGATCCTCGTCGTCGTGGACTTTCCGGCCATGCCCCGGACCGTGCTGCGCCCGCTGATCGATCCCGTGCCGCTGTCGCCGGTGTCACTGGTGTGGCGAAAGGGCCTGGTGCACCCAGCATTCGACGCCCTTCGACGGGCGGCGGCGCAGATCGCGGCCGAGGAGGGATGGCTGCGGCGACCCGCCGAGGGATGGATTCCAGCCATCGATTTGGCCACGATGAATGTCCACAAGTGACACGCGGCAACCACGAAACCTCCGCGTGCGCTACATTCGTGGCCTGAGCACGGTGTGGTAAAGGGGGGCGCTCGGCCGGGTGGGGGCTCGGTACGACGACGGGTGCTCAGTGTCGTGCGCGCACCCGGAACGGTCCCGTGGGGGGATGTGCGTGCGCGTGAAGAAGTGGCGAGAAGAAGCCCAACCGGAGTGGCCCGAGGTGGTCTCGGGGTCCGGTGGCGGTTCTTCCGCAGAGGGTTCGAGGGGTGACACCCAGGCCTTCCCGGCGACCGGGGAGACCGGGGTGCGGGGTCAGGGCCATCGCTCCCGACCCGAGGCAAGGGAGACGGAGATACTCCACGGTGGCGGGCGTTCTTTTTCGAACGCCGACGAGACCCAGTTCATCCGAGGCGGTTCCGCGGCGTCCGCTTCCGACGCCGACGAGACCGCGGTGCTGCCGACGGTCGGGAGACCGGCGGACGCACACCGGCCCGCCGGTAGATGGGACGCGCACGGGCCGACCGGCAGACCGGACGCGCACCAGCCCACCGGCAGACCGGACACCACCCGGCCCACCGGCATGACCGACGGCTGGTCGGCCTTCGACCGTCCCTCGGCCGCCGCTTCCGGTCCGAGAAGAAACGACTCGGTCCCGCCTTCGCCTTCCGTGAACGACACCTTCGCGGTGCCCCGCGACACCCAGGTGTTCCCGGCGACCCCCGGCGAGACGACGCGTACGCCCGTGGCCCGCGACCCCTGGGCGGAGCCCGAGGCGTCCGGGGAGTCCGAGGGCCAGGCGCGTACCGCCGCCCCCGGCGGCGCGACCCACGACCCGCACGAGGTCACCATCCAGCTCGACAGCGTCGGCCTGCAGCTGGACGGCAGGCTGCGCGCGGCCAAGGACGCCCCGGGCGGCGGCGACGGCTCCGAAGGGCCCGTGTTCGTCGACGAGTCGGGCCGCCGCAGCCGGCTCTACCGCCGGATCGGCATGGCGGTCGGCCTGGCCTGCGCGGTCTACGCCCTCGTCATCGTCGCCACCCTGCTGTCCGGCAACTCCGACGCGCCCTGGCTGCCCGTCGAGAACCCCAAGGAGCAGCCGGCCGGGCAGGTCGACACCCCGCCGCTGCCCGCGGAGTCGGCACCGCAGCCCTCCGGCACCGGCAGCGCCTCCCCGGGCACCTCCCCGACGGCCAGTGCCGACACGTCCCTGTCCCCGGGCGCCGACACCACCGCGCCCGGCGCGTCCGCGAGCACCGGCACCGGCAGCTCCGCCGCCCCGAAGCCGAGCGCCACCAAGTCCACCACGAACCCGGGCACGAATCCCACCGCGGACCCCGAGCCGACCACCGACCCCACCGTCCCCGACCCCGACCCGACCCCGACGGACGGCGGCGGCCCCACCGAGGGACCCACCGACCCGCCGACCACCGTCGACCCCGCCACCGACACGGTCGCGGACGGTCCGAACAACCCGAACCCCATCGCGCTGGAGCCGGACGACACCGCCTCCTCGTCCGCCCCGTCCCCGGAGTACACCCTCTGATGGCATCCCGCTCCCGCCGTCACGGGCCCGCGAAGGGAGCCCCCGACGGCTCCCGGCGCCGCCGCGTGCCCATGCGCCTGCTGCTTCCCTCGCTCGTCCTCGTCGCATTGATGGCGATGCTGATGCTGCGGGGGTACGTGCACAACGAGATCCTGGCCGACCACCGCGTCCAGCCCGCCTCGGCCTCCGACAAGGTGCCGCAGAAGATCCTGGAGGGCGGCCCGGTCATCGACACCCGCAGCGGCCGCACCGAGAGCCTGCGCCTCCAGGACCACCGGCTGGTCCTGACCTTCGACGACGGCCCGGACCCGACGTGGACCCCCAAGGTCCTGGACATGCTCAAGAAGCACGACGCGCACGCCGTCTTCTTCGTCACCGGCACCATGACCTCGCGCTACCCGGACCTGGTCCGGCGCATGGTCGAGGAGGGCCACGAGGTCGGACTGCACACCTTCAACCACCCCGACCTCTCCTACCAGTCGAAGAAGCGCATCGACTGGGAGCTGTCCCAGAACCAGCTGGCGATCAGCGGCGCGGCCGGTATCCGTACGTCCCTGTTCCGCCCGCCGTACTCCTCCTTCGCCGACGCCATGGACAACAAGTCCTGGCCGGTGACGGAGTACATGGGCAGGCGCGGCTACATCACGGTCGTCAACAACACCGACAGCGAGGACTGGCAGAAGCCCGGCGTCGCCGAGATCATCCGCCGGGCCACCCCCAAGGGCGGCAAGGGCGCGATCGTCCTGATGCACGACTCCGGTGGCGACCGGCACCAGACGGTGCAGGCGCTGGACAAGTTCCTTCCGCAGATGCAGGCCGAGGGCTACGAGTTCGACAACCTCACCGAGGCCCTCGGCGCCCCCAGCGCCCACACCGAGGTCACCGGCCTCGACGAGTGGAAGGGCAAGGCCTGGATCTTCCTGGTCCAGGCGTCGGACAACATCACGGGCGTCCTCGTGGTCGGCCTCGCGGTGATCGGCTTCCTGGTCATCAGCCGCTTCGTGCTGATGCTGCTGCTGTCCGGCATCCACGCCCGCCGGGTGCGCCGCCGGGGCTTCCGCTGGGGCCCGCCGGTCACCGAACCGGTGTCGGTGCTGGTCCCGGCGTACAACGAGGCCAAGTGCATCGAGAACACCGTCCGTTCCCTGATGGCGAGCGAGCACCCGATCGAGGTGATCGTCATCGACGACGGATCGAGCGACGGCACGGCACGCATCGTGGAGGCGATGGGCCTGCCGAACGTCCGCGTCGTCCGCCAGCTCAACGCGGGCAAGCCCGCCGCGCTCAACCGGGGTCTGGCGAACGCCCGTTACGACATCATCGTGATGATGGACGGCGACACCGTCTTCGAACCGGCCACGGTCCGCGAGCTGGTCCAGCCCTTCGGCGACCGGCGCGTGGGCGCCGTCGCCGGCAACGCCAAGGTCGGCAACCGCGACTCCCTCATCGGCGCCTGGCAGCACATCGAGTACGTGATGGGCTTCAACCTGGACCGTCGTATGTACGACATCCTGCGCTGTATGCCCACGATCCCGGGCGCGGTGGGGGCCTTCAGGAGGTCCGCCCTCGAACGGGTCGGCGGCATGAGCGACGACACGCTCGCCGAGGACACCGACATCACCATGGCGATGCACCGGGACGGCTGGCGCGTCGTCTACGCCGAGAACGCCCGGGCCTGGACCGAGGCTCCCGAGTCGGTCCAGCAACTGTGGTCACAGCGCTACCGCTGGTCGTACGGCACGATGCAGGCGATCTGGAAGCACCGCAAGGCCCTGGTGGAGCGGGGCACCTCGGGCCGCTTCGGGCGGGTCGGCCTGCCGCTGGTGTCCCTCTTCATGGTCCTGGCCCCGCTGCTGGCCCCCCTGATCGACGTCTTCCTCCTCTACGGCCTGATTTTCGGCCCGACGCAGAAGACGATCGGCGCCTGGCTGGGCGTCCTGGCCATCCAGGTGGTCTGCGCGGCGTACGCCTTCCGCCTGGACAAGGAACGCATGACCCACCTCATCTCGCTCCCGCTCCAGCAGATCCTCTACCGCCAGCTGATGTACGTCGTCCTGCTCCAGTCCTGGATCACCGCCCTCACCGGCGGCCGCCTGCGCTGGCAGAAACTGCGGCGCACGGGCGTGGTGGAGGCCCCGGGAGGTCCCGTACCGCGGCAGCGGGCGGCGGGTACGGCGGGCACGCGTGACGGTGATCGGAGGCCGGTGGGATGACGCACGGATATCAGCCGACGGCGCCGTACGGCGTCCCGCAGCAGCGCACCGAGCCGGAGCCGGCCCCTGTCGCTCCCGCCGAGGCGCCCGCGCCGAAGAAGCCGGGCCGGGACCGCTACCTGGACCTGCTCCGCTCCATAGCCCTGGTCCGAGTCGTCGTCTACCACCTCTTCGGCTGGGCCTGGCTGACGGTGCTGTTCCCGTCCATGGGCGTGATGTTCGCGCTGGCGGGCTCGCTGATGGCCCGCTCCCTGAACCGCCCGGCGTGGGGCGTGATCAGGGGCCGTGTCCGCCGCCTTCTGCCTCCCCTCTGGGCGTTCAGCGCGGTGGCGCTGGCGCTGATGTTCGGGGGCGGCTGGAACCCTCTGAAGGACCCGGACCACGGCGGCGGCACCTGGGTGCTGCTCGACCTGATCAACTACATCATCCCCGTCGGCGCACCCCCGTTCCCCTGGCACATCGGCTCCAAGTCGGGCCTGCTGGAGGACACCTGGGCGGTACAGGCCGCGGGTCCGCTGTGGTACCTGCGGGCCTACCTGTGGTTCGTGGTGGCATCCCCCGTACTGCTGTGGGCCTTCCGCAGAGCCCCTTGGCCGACGCTGCTCGCTCCGCTCGGCCTGACGGCGGTGGTGGGCACGGGACTCGTCTCCATCCCCGGCGAGACGGGCAACGCGGTCACGGACTTCGCCGTCTACGGCGGCTGCTGGATCCTGGGCTTCGCCCACCACGAGGGCGTCCTGGCGAAGATCCCGCGCTATGTGGCGGTGTCCTGCGCGGCCCTGGTGATGGCCTTCGGCCTGTGGTGGGCCTCGGGCCACCTGGGCCCCGACGGCTGGGACCTGAACGACATCCCACTGGCTCAGGCGACCTGGTCCTTCGGTTTCGTCGTCATCCTGCTCCAGTACTCCCCGTCCTGGCAGGAGCTGCCGGGCAGACTGGCGAAATGGGACAAGCTGGTCACGCTGTCCAACAACCGCGCGGTCACCATCTACCTCTGGCACAACCTCCTGATCATGGCCACGGTCCCGATCCTCGACCGCCTCTACGACCTCCCCTTCATGCAGGACGAGCGAGCGACGGCCGCGCTCGACTCGACGTACATGATCTGGATGTTCTTCCTGGTCTGGCCACTGATCGGCCTGATGATCGTGGCAGTGGGCTGGATCGAGGACATCGCGGCCAAGCGCAAGCCGCGACTCTGGCCGAACGGCGCCCGGAAGAGACGCACACACGCCAGGTAGCGCACGCCGGGCCCCTGTTGTGCGGGGGCACCCGGCCGCCGGTCTCCTCGACTGGCGGCCGGGTCCCACGTCATCCGAGCCATCCGAATCATCCGATCGCGATGCGTGTCTTCCAGTAACCCGCCGGCGCGATGATCTCCGCCCCGGACCCCGCCACCACGGCGGTCCGGCCGCCCGAGTAGAGCCGTACGGATCCGTCCGACCGCACGCCCCATATGTCGGGGACGGCGTCGCCGTTGACGTCGGGGGTGCCCATCACCAGCGGAAAGTTGCTGACCGCCCAGCCGGCGGCGGCGTACTCGGTGTCGACGCCCCCGGCCGAGCTTCCGGCGTTGCCCAGGGAGCCGAGGCCGACCCCGCCGCCCGACGCGGCGATGCCCTTGCGCAGCAGGAGCCTGCCCGTGTCGGACCGGTAGACGAGGTCGGTGACGCCGTCGCCGCTGACGTCCAGCGCGGTGACGATGTCCCGGCTCGTCCAGCCCGAGGCCGACAGTCGCGTCGCCTGGTCGATGGACGCCCCGTGGTAACCGGTGAACGCCCACAACTCGTCGCCGATGGTGGCGAAGAAGTCGGTCCGGCCGTCTCCGGTTGCGTCGCCCGCCGACACGAACTGGGTCAGGTCGGCGGGGCTGGGAGCGCCGTCGGGGAGGAGGATCTCGCGGCGCTTGTCGATGTTGACGGCGCCGTAGCCGTCACCGGGGTACACCCAGAGCTTTCCTCCGACGCGGACGACCAGGTCCTGGAGGCCGTCACCGCCGTAGATGTCGCCGTTGTGGGTGATCAGGGCTCCCTTGAAGTGACCGCCCGGCGCGGGCACATAGGGCGGCAGATCGTCGCCGTTGGGGTCTTTGTCGGGGTTGCCCCGGTAGGCGCCGGGCATCGAGTAGTTGAGGTCGCCGGTGCCCTTGTTGAGGTCGGTGGTGCTGGCCTCCGAGGGATACATGCCCAGGTTGCCGGCCTCGGTGACGACCATCATGTCGGGCAGCTTGTCGCCGGTGAAGTCGCCGGGGGAGTCGGCCTGGTCGCGGGGCGTGACGTAGAAGAAGTACTTCGTCGGTTCCGAGGGGTTGCCCGCGCTGTCGACGGCCCTGACGTAGAGCACGTTGGGCCCGGCCGCCGGCGGTTTGGCGTTGGAAAGGGTGGCACTGACGCTGGTGGCCGTGCCGACGGTGCGGGGGAGGCTGTTGGAGTAGGTGGGCGAGTTGTAGCCGTACTCGTAGCGCGCGACGTCGCTGTTGAGCGCGCGGACCGTGAACGACCCGGGTGTGCCGAATTTCTTGGTGGACCAGTTGGCGTCCTCGGCGTCGTTGCCGAAGCCGTTCTCGCTGCCGTCGGCGTTGGGGAAGTCGGTGGAGCTGACCTTCGGCGGCCGGGGCGCGGTGGTGTCGAGGACGAAGCGGCAGGGCGTCTTGGCCGGCGCGTAGCCGGAGCTGGTGCCGGCGTCGTCGACGGCGCGCACTCGCCACGAGTAGAGGGTGCCGTTGGTCAGTTTGCTGGTGGAGAAGCCCGTCGTCGTGCGTAGTGCGGTGTCCTTGTCACCGCCGACGGAGACCTTGCCGGCTGAGCCCAGCAGGTCGCCGGTCGTCCCCCACTTGCCGTGCGGCCACAGGTCGAAGTCGAGGTGGTCGAGGTTCTTGTCCTTGTCGGACGCCCGAGCGGTGAACGTCAGGTCGCCCGAGCCCATGCGGACGTACGGCTGCGTGGTGGTGCACTTGCCGTCCGGGCCGAGATCGAGCGACTTGGCGTCCACGGTCGGTCTGCGGTTGTAGACGAGCTCCACCACAGGTGCGTGGTCCCCGTTGGCCTGGAACTTCTTCCACGCGTACTGCGAGTGCTCGTCCCGTGCCCGCAGGCCGAAGGTGATCGTGTCCTTGCCCTGGTCGGCCTGCTTCTGGGCCGCCTTGCGCACATCGAACTCCTCGTACGCGTCCCGGCAGCCGGACTTGTATCCGTGCGCGAAGCTCTTGGTCGCGAACTTGTTGCCGTCGTGCAGCCTGGGTGCGTTCTTCCAGTTGGTCCTGGCGCTGACCGGGCCGGTGAGGTGCACGCTCATCGAGCGGGCGCTGCAGGACCAGGAGTACGTCTCCAGCATGCGCAGCTTCGCGCTGGTGATCTTCGTGCCCTTGAGGTCCTTGTCGAAGGCGATGTTGAAGTACGAGCGCGAGGTGCCCCAGGTGTCCGACTCGAAGCCGACGCGGGCCTCGTGCGTTCCGCCCTTGTTGAAGCCCTTGCCGTTGTAGAACGTGGCGTTCGGATGGCGGCTGTAGGCGGTCGTCCAGTTCTGGGTGTGCTTCTTCACCGACGGGTCGATGAAGACCGGGTACGTGGTGGCGGGGTCGTCGAGGAAGGCCAGGTCGGGGGTGAGGGTCCAGTTCGCCCCGGTCAGGCTGGGCTCCACCAGTTCGCCGCGCGAGTCGGGCGAGGGCCCGTCGAGCCCGGGAAGACCGAGCGTGGCCGCCGAGCCGGTCTGCGAGGGGGCGGGCGTCGGCTCGGCCGGGGCGGACGGCAGCGGGGACTCGGCGACGGAGGGCTCGGGGCCGTCGGTGGCCGCCGGCAGGGTCTCGGGGGCGGTGTCCGCCTGCTCGTCGGTCTCGATGAGCTCCTCGGTCGGGCTCGGGCTCTCGCTCGGCCCGTCGGTGGCCGACTCGGCCGGTGCGGGGCTCTCCGACGCGGTCGGCTGGGCGGTGGCGCCGACCGACCCGTCGGTGACGGCCGGCCGGCCGCTGTTGTCCCACATCAGCGGGGTCGGCGACATCGCGACCTCGTTGGCGAAGGCGTCCTCGGCGGTGAGGACGCCCGTGACCGGATCCAGCCGGAAGTTCAGCTGGGCGGAGGTGATGCCGTACGAGATCTGCCGCGCCCGCGGATCGGCCGCGGCCTGCCGGTTCTTCAGGACCAGCAGCTGGGCGAACCCGTCGTCGTCGGCCGTCAGCACCAGGTCGGCGCCCGGGAAGATCTCGGGGTACAGGGCGCGCGAGCCGTCGATGATGGGGGTGGGCACCGTGCCCGGCCAAGTGAGCTGTATCTCGTGGCCGTCGACGGTCAGGGCGACCAGGGGGCTCGCGGTCTCGTCGGCGGCGCTCTTCGGCCCTTGGGCCAGGGAGACCCGGCGCACGCCGGAGCGTGAGGCCCGCTGTTCCCCGTCGTGTGCCCCGGAGCCGGCCGAGAACACCATGCGCGTGTTCGTGGCCCTGGGCTCCCAGCCGGCCTTCGTGCGGTGGAGGTCGTAGTCGATGCCCCGCCATTCGCCGCCCACCTTGGCGTGGACCGGCGACGAGTACAGCTTCTTGGCCAGCTGGCCGTCGGGCCGCGCCCACGTGCTGGAGCGCGCGGTGCGCAAAGCGGTGACCTCGACGGACTTGCCGGTCTTCGTCGCCCGCGCGATCGCGGCGGCCTCGGTCACGGGCCTCGCCTTCGCCTCCCGGTCCGACCCGTCACGCGAACCCGGGTCGTCCAGGCCGAGGCCGATGAAAGTGATGCCGGTGGCGACGAGCGCCGCGGTCAGTACGGCGGCGGTGGTCCGACGTCCGGGCACACGGCGCCAGTTGCGCGTCTTGCGCGTCATCGGGCGAGCTCCCCTTCCCCCCTTGGAACCGGCACGGCACAGGGTGCGGCCGGGCGACCAGATGATGACCCATGAGCGGCCTGTCGTCACGCTTCGGATACCGGCGGCCGAGCTGAGTCGATCAACCGGGCGAGCCGTAAAGGTGGTTGGGCGTGCCGGTCCACAACTGGTCGGAGCCGCACCGCCCTTGGGGCAAATCGCCGCGAACCCTCCCCCAAGTTCCGGAATTCCGGGGCTATTTATCAGTGAGTCGGATGGATTGGGCGAATGATCGCGGAGCGGTGAGGGTGTCCGTTAACTCGGGAAAGCGCTGCCTGTTCCCTCACATTCCGCTATGAATCCTTACGCACCGTGATGGTCATCACATTCGCACAGTTGATCTAGCGGAACTCCACGGCATCGTCACAAAATCTGCCATCTGATACGCCATCACGCGTGGTCCGATCCCGGTCCCGCCTCAGTGGTCCGGGGGGACCTCGTCGTGTTCGGTCGTTCTTCGCATGTCCGTCGCCGTGGCCGTCGTCTGCGTCGTCTGCGCACGGCCGTCGTACCCGCCCTCGGCGCCGCCCTGCTGGTGGGTCTCCTGCCCGCGCAGTCGCTGGCGCTGCCGCCCGACCCCGCGGTGGAGGAGAAGGGCCGCGAGACCCTGGACCTGGAGACGCTCGACCAGGACGAGCCGGTCGTCGGCGAGACCTTCCGCCAGGACTTGGAGACCCTGAAGGTCGAGGTCCCGGAGGACCAGGAAGCGGCTCCCGCGGGTACGGCCACCGCTCCGGCCGCCGGCTCCGGGACGATCAGCTTCGGCTCCACGGCTTCGGCCGCGACCCAGGCCTCGGCCCGCACGGGCACGACCGCCCGGCAGGTCGCCCTGAGCCCCGTCGAAAACCTCCCCGTCAGCCTCGGACAGGCCCCGGACCAGCCGGCCCCCACCGGCACCTGGTCCGTCCAGGTCTTCGATCGCACCGCGCCCGTCTCCCAAGGCGTCGACGGCGCCGTAGTCAAGGTCCAGGCCCCGGACACCGGTTCGGTCCCGATCTCGGTCAAGCTCGACTACGCCAAGTTCAAGAACCTGTACGGCGCCGACTGGGCCTCCCGGCTGCGCTTCGTCCAGTTCCCCGAGTGCTACCTGACCACGCCGGACGTCGAGGCGTGCCAGACGTACGAGGAGCTGGAGACGACCAACGACACGAAGACCCAGTCGATCACGGCGACGGTCGACACCGCGGCAGACGGCACCGTGACGCCGGCCTCGGCGCCGACCGGCGACTCCGACGGCGGCCCGTCCATCGCCCAGGCCGCGTACCGCACATCGGCCACCCCGGTTGCGGCGACCGGAGACGCCGCGGTCGTCGGCGCGGTCGACTCCGGCGGCGGCGCGGGCGGCACCTTCAAGGCCACGCCCCTGACCTCCAGCGGCAAGTGGGAGGCGGGCGGTTCCTCCGGCGCGTTCAGCTGGTCGTACCCGCTGCTGGTGCCCGCGGCCCCGGCCGGCCCGGCCCCCGCCATCTCCCTCAACTACAACTCCCAGACGGTGGACGGCCGTGTCGCGGTGTCCTCCCCCCAGGCCTCCTGGATCGGAGAGGGCTGGGACTACGACCCCGGCCACATCGAGCGCCGCTACCGCACCTGCCAGGACGACCGCAAGGCGTTGAAGTCCGGCACGCCCAACAACACGGCCAAGAAGGACAAGACGTCCGACCTGTGCTGGGTGTCGTACAACGCGGTGATGTCGCTGGGCGGCCGGAGCGTGGAGCTCGTGCGAGACGCACCGGCGGGCAGCAACCCCGAGACCGACACCGAGATCTACCGCCCCCAGAGCGACGATGGAACCCGTGTGGAGCGCCGGACGGGCGGCAGCAACGGCGACGACAACGGCGAGTACTGGATCGTCACGCAGAGGGACGGCACGAAGTACTACTTCGGCCTCGACCAGGTCGGCGGCGGCCACGCCGACACGACCTCCGTTTCCACGGTCCCGGTCTTCGGCAACCACCCCGGCGAACCCTGCCACGCCACAGTCTTCGCCGACTCCCGCTGCGGCGCCGGCAAGAAGCAGGCCTGGCACTGGGGCCTGGACAAGGTCGTCGACGTGCACGGCAACACGATGGTCGTCAACTGGAAGCAGGAGACGAACCACTACGCCGTCAAGAAGAAGTTCACGGCTCCAGAACAGTACGACCGCTACGCCTACCCGATGTCGATCGAGTACGGCATGCGCCCGTCCGACCTGACCAAGCCGTCCGCCACCGTCGAGTTCGGCGCCGAGCAGCGCTGCCTGAAGTCGGTGGCCGCCTGCGCCTCGACGAACTTCGCCAAGACCGACGACCCGGGCGCGTACCGCCCCTGGTGGGACACGCCCGGCAACCTCAACTGCAAGGCCACGTCGAAGCTGTGCCCGTCGTTCCCGTCCTTCTGGACGCAGATGCGCCTGGACACGGTGACGACGAAGGCCGCCCGCGCGGGACAGACCGGCCTCGGCAAGGTCGACACGTACCAGCTCCACCAGTCCTTCCCCGAGGACTGGTACGACACGGCCCCCGGCCTGTGGCTCAACTCGATCACCCGTCGCGGCTTCGCCCCCGGCGACACCACGGGCACCCTCCAGCACGGGGACGGAGTCAGCTTCGCCGAGTACTCGGTCGGCTCCACCTCGCCCCTGCGCGACCGCCTGAAGGATCGCCAGCTGCCGAATCTCGTGCCGAGCGGCCGGAACGACCAGCGCCCCGCGTTCACCCGCCCGCGCATCGGCACGGTCGCCACGGAGTACGGCGGTGACATCGAGGTCGAGTACACGGGCGGCTGCGCCACCGAGCCGTCCGAGGACAAGGGCGAGCGGAACGGCACCTGTTACCCCGTCCGCTGGTCGCCCGACGGCGACGAGAAGACACCCGCGAAGTCCTGGTTCAACAAGTACGTCGTCGACTCCGTGACCGAGACCGACAAGGTCACCTCCCACGGCAAGCCCGTCCACACCACGTACAGGTACACGGACCCCGCCTGGGCCAAGAACGACGACGAGTTCACCCGCCCGTCCCTGCGTACGCACAGCGTCTGGCGCGGCTACCGCCAGGTGGCCGTCACCAAGGGCAGCAGAACCAGCAACCAGCTGAACTTCCCGCAGGCCCAGTCGTACTCCGAGACCCGGTACTTCCAGGGCGTGGGCGGGACGGTCAAGGACTCCACGGGCACGTACACGCTGCTCGCCGACGACGCACCGCAGTACGCGGGCATGACGGCGGAGACCATCAGCTACCGGGACGCCGACAAGCGGCTCCACAAGCGCACGCTCAACTACCCCTGGTCCAAGCAGACCGCGTCACGCTCGCGGGAGGCCGAGAACGGCACGGACATGGATCCGCTGCTCGCACACCGCAGGGGGGTCGAGCGTACGGAGGAGATCCAGCCGGTCGACAAGGGCTGGCGGGCGGTCCGGACGCTGACGACGGTCGACGACACCTACGGCCTGCCGGTCCAGGTGGAGACCGCGGTGGTCAAGCCGAACGGCAGCGCCGGTGAGACCCTCTCCGACCAGACCTGCACCAAGACGTCGTATGTGCACAACACGTCCGCGTGGCTGATCGGTCTGCCGAAGGAGCAGCGCAGCACGGGCACCTCCTGCGCGGCCCACGACACGGCGGACCCGGCTACCAAGCTCATCAAGGCGGTGCGGAACAGCTACGACGACCTGGGGTACGGCGAGACACCGACGAAGGGGCGGGTCACCTCCGCTGCCGGGATCAACGGCGCCGGAACCTCCTACTCGGTCGTCACCAAAACCACGTACGACCCACTGGGCCGCACCCGCACCGTCACCGAGCCGGAGGTCGGCACCACAGAGACGCAGTACACGCCTGCGGACACGGGCGGTCCGGTCACCTCGGTGAAGACGATCAACGCCAAGGGCCATGCCGTCACCACGACCTTCGACCCGGGCCGCAGCCTGGCGCTGACGGTCACCGACGCCAACGGCCGGGTCATGCGCCACGAGTACGACGCCCTCGGCCGCCTGGTGAAGGGCTGGTCGCCGTCCCGTTCCTCGGGCGGCAAGTCCCCGGACGTGGAGATCGCGTACCAGGCGGCGGTGGCCACCTCAGCCGAGACCAGGCCCGCCGCTGTCACCATGAAGACGCTGAAGGACGACGGTACGTACAGCCGTCAGGTGGCGATCTACGACGGCCTGATGCGCCAGGTCCAGACCCAGTCCGAGGCGCACGGCCCCGGCCGGATCATCACCGACACGAAGTACGACGACCATGGCCTGGCCCGTGAGCAGACGAGCGGCTACCTCGCGAAGGGCGAGCCGACGGCCGAGTTGTTCGAGCCGAGATCGAAAGCGCTGATCCCGAGCCGTGTCACGTACGGCTACGACGGTCTGGAACGGCCGGCGATCCAGCTGACGTACCACGGCGATGCCTACCGGTACGCGGCGTACACCTTTCACACGGACACCAGCGCCTTCACGGACCCGGCGGGTTCGACCGCCCCGCAGACGCGCACATACACCGACGCCCTCGGCCGGGTCACCGCGATCCGCCACTACAAGGACAACGCGGCCACGACCAACTGGGAACCGGCCACCTCCGAGAGCAGCGGCCGCAAGACGACGTACGAGTACGACGCCCGCGGCTACCGCACGAAGGTCACCGACCCGGCGGGCAACACCTGGACCTACACGTATGACGCCCGGGGCCGAGTGACGTCGACCACCGACCCGGACACCGGCAGGACGGAGACCTCGTACGACGACGCCGACCGTCCGGTCAAGGTGACGGACGCCGAGGCGCGGACGACGTACACGGACTACGACGAACTCGACCGGGTCACGCTCGTCCGTGAGGGCTCGGCAACCGCTCCGCCGGTCAAGTCGTTCACATACGACTCCCTGCCGGGCGCGCTGGGCCAGCCGGTCGCCTCGACCCGGCACACGTCGGGCGGCGACTACATCAACCGGGTCACCGGCTACGACACCGACTACCGGCCCACGGGCAGTGAGACGGTGATCCCGTCGAACCCGCTGACGGCAGGTCTGGCGGGCACCTACCCGTCCGCATACACCTACACCCAGACCGGCAAGCCACAGTCGGTCACCTTGCCCGCCGTGGGGGGACTGGCGAAGGAGAAGGTCGTCACCCGCTACAACGGCGACGGCCTGCCCGAGTCGACCTCGGGACTCGCCTGGTACACGTCCGACGCGACGTACTCGCCGTACGGCGAGGTCCTGCGGACGGTGTCCAGCTCCCAGCCCTACCGGGTCTGGACGACCAACTTCGTGGACCCCCACACGGGCAGCCTCCACCGCACGGTCACCGACCGCGAGACCTCCGGACCGCACCGCATCACGGACAGCTACTACTCGTACGACGCGTCCGGCACCATCACGTCCAACTCCCGCAAGCTGTCGGAGGCTTCCGGTTCGACGTGGGACACCCAGTGCTTCACGTACGACGTGATGGGCGAGCTGGTGAACGCCTGGACGTCGAACATCACCCCGGGCGGCAACGCCACCGGTTGCAAGGCGTCGAACGGCACGACGTGGGGCTATCGCACTGACTACCGCAACTCCTCCGGCCCGGTGGCCCACGCCCCGGACACCGCGAGCGACAAGTCGAGCCCGGACGCGTCCTTGTCGTCGACCCTGGCGGCTACGGCTCCCGACACGACGACTGTTGCCTCGGGCACGACGGCGTACCACCAGTCCTTCACCTTCGACTGGCTGGGCAACCGCGCCACGCTGACGGAAAACGACCCCGCGGACGCGACCAAGAACGTCACCTACACGTACGGCTACGGCACCACCGCGCAGCCGCACACCATGAAGTGGATCAGCTCCAACCCGTCGGGCAAGGGCAGCAGTTACACGTACGACGACGTCGGCAACACCGAGACTCGTGATCTGCCCGCCAGTACGCAGAGCCTGACCTGGACGTCCGAGAACAGGCTCGACACGATCACCGACGACGGCAAGAAGACGACGTACGTCTACGACGCCGCCGGCAACCGCATCCTGGAGAACTCACCGTCGGGATCGACGCTCTACCTGGGCGAGACCGAGGTGACGACGAACTCCACGGGTGCGATCACCAAGGCTTCCCGCTCCTACGCCCAACCCGGCGCACCTACGGTGACCCGCACCACGAGCAACGGCGCGACGACGGGCCACAAGCTGAACGTCCTCCTCGCGGACCACCTCGGTACGGCGAACACATCCGTGGAAGAGTCCACCGGCCAGCCCGTCACCCGCCGCGAGTCCAAGCCGTACGGCGAGCCCCGGGGCACCAAGCCGACCAACTGGCCCAACAAACGCGGCTACCTGGGCGTGGGCATCGATGACGCGGCCACCGGCCTGACCCACATCGGCGCCCGCGAGTACGACCAGAACTCCGGCCGTTTCCTGTCGGCGGACCCGGTGATCGACTTCGCGGACCCGCTCCAGATGAACGGCTACATCTACAGCAACAACAGCCCGGTCTCGCACGCTGACCCCACGGGCCTGTGGATCGACGACGGAACGGGCCACAGCGAGCCGCATCCCGAAGCCACTTCGCGGCCGAACAACCCTGGTGTCCCCACCGGTGGTACCGGCCCCGGTGGCTGCTACTACACCTGCGGGGACTCCGTTGGCAATGGTGGAGGAGGGCAGTCCGTCGCCGTCGACCTCGGCAACGGCAAGCCTGCTCTGCCGCCGAAGAAGATCTACCAGCAGTACCAGAAGAAGCTCCCAAGCATTGGACAGCTTCAGCGGAACAGCGTCTACTTCAGTGACCTCAGCTATGAGTTGATGGTCGAGCTCTATTTCCGTGAGCGATGCACGGCCGGTACCAGCGCGATTGACGAGTGCGGCGCACTCCGCAAGTTCTACGACGGCTGGAAGCACGTCGACAGCATCAACACCATTGACACATGTCCGATATGCGGCAACGTGGGCTTCCAGTCGATCATGACGTATCTCGGTGCGCGCGGGGTCGGGAAGGTGAAGTGGGGCTGTGCCAGGTGCTTCCTGGCCGGCACGGATGTCCTCATGGCCGACGGCACCACCAAGGACATCGAGGACGTCGAAGTCGGCGACAAGGTCCTGGCTACTGACCCACAGACCGGCAGGTCGGGCCCCAGAAAAGTCACCCGCCTCATCGTCACCGAGGACGACAAACACTTCAACGAGCTGTCCATCGCAACAGCGGACGGCATCGAGAAACTGACGGCCACGCATGAACACCCGTTCTGGTCCCCGTCGGAGCGAGAGTGGGTTGCAGCGAGGAACCTCAAGCCGGGCATGACCCTGCTCACCGACAAGGGTGACACCGTCATCGTCACGGCCAACCGGTCTTTCACCAGGCATGCACGAACTTACAACCTCACAGTTGATGACCTGCACACGTACTATGTGCTGGCTGGGGCAACTCCGGTCCTCGTTCATAACAGCAACTGCCTCTTCGGCTCCCCGCTCAAGGAAGGGATCTTCGGCCAGAGCAAATCCGCAACCCGGAGCAGAGTCCAAGAGGTCGTTGACTTCTATGACATGAATGGGCGACCGCCTGCCATGACGCATCAGGGCGGCCGGAGGGGTCGACCTGCCGGAGAGTACGGCAATGGAAATAGGCAGCTTCCCGATAGGCCGCTCGGCTACTACACGGAGAGCGATGTTTGGCCTTCCGGTAGAGGGACGGGAAATCGAGGGATGGAGCGTCTCGTATTCGGGCGGAAGGGTGAGGTGTATTACACCTCCAATCACTACGACAATTTCATCCGGCTTCGATGAGGGGTTGGCGAAAGGTTGAGGGAACGTGCAGTGGCGACCGATCTCTAGTGTCATCCCAGGGCTGTCTGCCCCGCCCTATCTGCTTCCAGAGGTTCGCCAGGATGAGGTCAGGCGTCGCGTAGAAGGCCAGGGATTCGGGGTCCGATGCGTCGATGCCTCACGCTTCCAATCCGAGCGTGACGCCTCTCTAGCGGTTGGGCGGGAGCTTGACTTCCCGAGCTACTTTCGTGGTGGCTGGGATGGGTTCTTCGACTTGCTGTCTGCCGAGTTTCAGGAGAAGCCGCGCCGATTGGTCGTGGGACTTCTGAACTCGGATGTTCTTGCGGGTTGGGATTTGCGCCTGTTCGTCAACACGTCGTGGCATCTTCAGAATGCGTCGGAAACGATCGAATCTGAGGGTGGCGGTGAATGGCAGCTGGAATTCTTCTACTGGGGGACTTGGCGCCCAGAGGGGGAGTGAGGTTGGCCCTCAGCCCGTGATCGCGTCGTGAGCGATAGCGAACTATAGGCCCCGCCGGAGCCTTCCGGTGGGGCCTGTGCGGTGTCTGACGGCAGTAGTTGACGGCAACGTCAGCGGACGATGGCTCCGCACAGTGGCGGGTCGTTGCCGTCGTCGCGGGTCGGATCGTGGCCAACAGGACCGTCGAGCCCCGATGTGGGCGTGACCCAACAGCTCCTTGATCACGACGAGGTTGACGCTGTTCCAGGAGCAGGGTGGCGGTCGAGTGGCGCAGGTCGTGGAGGCGGATGCGCCGGAGCCCGGCCCGGTCAAGGAAGTTGAGGAAGCGGCGGGTGGGGTTGGCTCTTGTTCCTGCTGCTGCTTGTGCTCCTTGAGGGAGTGGGTGCACTCGGTCGGGAGGTCGATGTGGCGTTCGGAGGCTCGGGTTTTGGTGGGCAGGTGGGTGAGGCCGCCGGTTCGGGTGCGCTGGAGTGAGTGGCGGATGGCGGCGGTGCCTGAGTTGGGGGCCAGGTCGTCCCAGTGGAGGCCGAGGAGTTCGCCTTTCGGAGGCCGGTGCGCAGGGCGAGTTCGTACAGTGCGTGCAGCCGGTCGGCCCGAGCTGAGTCGTCGAGGAGTGCGGGGTTCGAGCTCCCCTTCAATATCTGAACTGCGAATCTGGTTTGGCTTATGGGGCCTCACTGGAGCTTTCCGGTGGGGCCCCGCAGGTCATCGGTGTCGACGGTGGCGGAGCTTCGCCAAGCGATGTGATGACGACGGAGGACACCGACTGCTCGGATGCCGGCCGCCTCTCCGCATGATCCGCGAAACCGACACTTCATCCCTGCGGCGAGGTTCCACCAAGACCCTGTGAAGCACCGCCACCCAGGTTCCGACCCTCAGACCCCGTGAAACACTGACGATGGTACGGAAGTGAACGGGGCCCCAGGGTGGCCCGGTGGGGAGTGGACGGCGATGAGTAAGCGGCAAGTGCAGAAGATGCTGCGGCTGATGGCGGGCGGGGGGCCCGTCGAGCTCACCAGTCCCATGGCCTCCGTGAAGAAGCTCGCCACGCTCGCCTTCACCGCCCAGCAGTTCGGGTACGAGTACGTGGACGTACGGCAGAGCGGCGGCCGCAACAACGCGCTCGTCATGATGATCGCGCCCGACCCCAGCCCCCAGGCCCGTGCCCGCGCCGCGCAGAACTGGGCGCAGTATCCGGACGCCCACGACGGGGTCTCCGTACCGCCCCTCGTGCCCGACGCCTTCGAGCTCCTCAAGGCCCGCATCAACTTCGACCTCACCGGCAAGCACGCCGAGAAGCGGATGGGCTACGCGGCCATCGGCCTCACCGTCGGCGCCGGGATCCTGGGGGTGCGGCTCGGCGCGGACGCCGGCGCCTGGGTCGCGGCGTTCCTCACCTGGGCGTTCTTCATGGCGATCGTCGGCATCGGCTTCGCCGTCAACCGCAAGCGCAACGTCAAGTTCGCGGCCCGGCTCCAGGCCGCCGGGTTCATGCCGATCACCGACGAGGGCGGTCGGGTGCGGTATCTGCCGCCGGGTGCGCAGATGCCGGGGCAGTACGCGGGGCAGGCACCCGGGCAGATGCACGGGCAGGGGAACCCCTTCGCCGCCGGGCCCTACGGCCGGCAGGCCCCCGGCGCCTACCCGGGTCAGCCCGCCGCCCAGGCCCCGGGTGCGTACCCTCCCCAGCCCGCCGCCCCGGGCCAGTACGGCAACCAGCCCGCCCCGGGCCCCTACGCCACACCGCAGCAACCCCAGCCCCAGCCGCCCTACGGCCAGCCCCAGCCGCCCTACGGCCAGCCCCAGCAGCCGTACGGCCAGCCGCAGCCCTACCCCCGACAGGCTCCCCAGCAGCAGACCCCCCAGCCCCCATACCCCCAGCCGCCGTACCCCCAGCAGAACCCCCACTGGCAGCCCCCGCAGCGCTGACGCCCCCGTCCCTATATCTCGCCCTTATATAGGGACGACTGCCACAACCTCTCATCCGCCCTTCCCGCCGGGTGAGAGCAAAGTTCCCTTCCGGTCACCCGTCGCCACAGCCCGGAAACGAGCCCTCCCTACCTTCGGGACCAGCCACTCATAGCGAGACCGAGCCCCGAAGCACCGTGGAGGCGTCATGACAGCCCCTAGCACAGCCCCCGCCGCAAGCAGGGGAGGCCGCTGGATCGATCACTGGGACCCCGAGAACGAGACGTTCTGGAACGAGACCGGAGAGAAGATCGCCCGCCGGAACCTCTTCTTCTCCGTCCTCTCCGAGCACATCGGGTTCTCGATCTGGACCCTGTGGTCCGTGATGGTGCTCTTCATGGGACCGGAGTACGGGCTCACCCCCGCCGACAAGTTCTTCATCGTCTCGATGGCCACGCTGGTCGGCGCCATAGTCCGCGTGCCCTACACCTTCGCCGTCGCCATCTTCGGTGGCCGGATGTGGACGGTCATCTCGGCGAGCCTGCTGCTCCTGCCGACGGTCGCCGCGTTCGCCGTGATGGAACCGGGGACCTCGTTCAACACCTTCCTGCTGTGCGCGATGCTGGCCGGCGTCGGTGGCGGTAACTTCGCCTCCTCCATGACCAACATCAACGCCTTCTTCCCCCTGCGCAAGAAGGGGTGGGCGCTCGGGCTCAACGCCGGCGGCGGCAACATCGGCGTACCCGTCGTGCAGCTCGTCGGTCTCGCGGTCATCGGTGCCAGCGGCGGCCCGCGTCTGCTGCTCGGGATCTACATCCCGTTCATCGTGATCGCCGCCGTCCTCGCGTGGCTGAACATGGACAGCATCTCGTCCGTGAAGAACGACACCGGCGCCGCCAAGGACGCCGCGAAGGACGCCCACACCTGGATCATGTCCTTCCTCTACATCGGCACGTTCGGTTCGTTCATCGGCTACAGCTTCGCGTTCGGACTGGTCCTGCAGACCCAGTTCGGCCGTACGCCGCTCCAGTCCGCCTACGTCACCTTCATCGGCCCGCTGCTCGGCTCCCTGATCCGCCCCGTCGGAGGCTGGCTCGCCGACCGGTACGGCGGTGCGAAGATCACGCTGTGGAACTACGTCGCCATGGCCGCCGCGACCGGGGTCGTCGTCGTGGCCTCGATGCAGAAGTCGCTGCCGCTGTTCACCACCGCGTTCATCGCCCTGTTCGTCCTGTCCGGCCTCGGCAACGGCTCGACGTTCAAGATGATCCCCGGCATCTTCCACGCGAAGGCCCTCGCCAAGGGGCTCGAAGGTGAGGAAGCCGCGGTGTACGGCCGCCGGCTCTCCGGTGCCTCCATGGGCCTCATCGGTGCGGTGGGCGCGCTCGGCGGACTCGGCATCAACCTCGCCTTCCGCCAGTCCTTCCTCACCGTGGGCTCCGGCACCGGCGCCTTCGTCTCCTTCCTCGCCTTCTACGGCCTCTGCTTCGTGGTCACCTGGGCCGTATACCTTCGCCGCCCGGCCGCCTCCGAGACCCACGCCACATCAGCGACCGAGGCAAAGCCGCAGCTCAGCTACGCCGAGGTGTGACGTAACACTGCCGACATGAAGTCGAACCGAGCCTGTCACGCACCGTTGACAGGCTCGTTCGGCATGCAGGTGGACCACTCTGGGTGAAGTCAGGAACTCCCTCGGTGCAACCGCCTGGCGCAAGGCACCACAACTCAAGTGCGGGACGAGAGTTTATGTACGACGAACAGCAGCAACCGGAACACGGCCCGCTCGCGGGATTCACCGTGGGCGTGACCGCCGCGCGCCGGGCCGACGAGCTCGGGGCGCTGCTCCAGCGCCGCGGCGCCGCCGTCCTGCACGCCCCTGCCCTGCGGATCGTGCAGCTCGCCGACGACAGTGAGCTGCTGGCCGCCACCAAGGAGATCATCCAGCGCACGCCCGATGTCGTGGTCGCCACGACCGCCATCGGGTTCCGGGGCTGGATCGAGGCCGCCGACGGGTGGGGACTGGGCGAGGACCTGCTGGCGCGGCTGCGCGGGGTCGAGCTGCTCGCGCGCGGGCCGAAGGTGAAGGGCGCGGTCCGCGCCGCCGGGCTGACCGAGGACTGGTCGCCGTCCAGCGAGTCCATGGCCGAGGTGCTGGACCGGCTGCTGGAGGAGGGCGTCGACGGGCGCCGTATCGCCATCCAGCTGCACGGTGAGCCGCTGCCCGGGTTCGTGGAGGCGTTGCGGGCCGGGGGAGCGGAGGTGCTCGGGGTGCCGGTGTACCGGTGGCTGCCGCCGGAGGACATCGGCCCGGTCGACCGGCTGCTGGACGCCGCCGTGTCCCGTGGCGTCGACGCCATCACCTTCACCAGCGCCCCGGCCGCGGCCTCGCTGCTGTCGCGGGCCGAGGAACGCGGGCTCCTTCCCGAACTGCTCTCCGCCCTCCACCACGACGTCGTTCCGGCCTGCGTCGGTCCGGTCACCGCGCTGCCGTTGCAGGCCCGCGGCGTCGACACGGTCCAGCCCCAGCGCTTCCGGCTCGGGCCGCTGGTCCAGCTGCTGTGCCAGGAGCTGCCGACCCGGTCGCGCTCGCTGCCGATCGCCGGGCACCGGGTGGAGATCCGCGGTCACGCGGTTCTGGTCGACGGGGCGCTGCGTCCCGTGCCGCCCGCGGGCATGTCCCTGCTGCGGGCCCTGTCCCGGCGGCCGGGATGGGTGGTGGCGCGGGCGGAACTGCTGCGGGCCCTGCCGGGAGCCGGCCGCGATGAGCATGCGGTGGAGACCGCGATGGCCCGGCTGCGGACGGCTCTCGGGGCGCCGAAGCTGATCCAGACGGTGGTGAAGCGGGGGTATCGCCTGGCGTTGGATCCGGCGGCGGACGCGAAGTACGCGGACGCGTGAGCGAGGCACCCGGCGTCGGTGTCGCCCTCGCCGGGGGCTGCCGCCCCCAGACCCCCGCTTCGGCCCTGAAGGGCCTCGTCCTCAGACGCCGGACGGGCTGAGAGATACCGACCGACCCCGGCCGTATCCCACCAGCGCCCTCGCCAAGCACCCCGACGCCACCGTGGACAAAGCCCCCCGCACCCCGTTCCACACCACCCAGGGCCCCTCGAACTCCTCCCGCAGCGCCCCCGGATCACCGGCCCCCGCAAGCCCGTCGTTCAGCGGGATGTTGAAGGCGACCGTGACCACGAAGGCCAGCGCGTACGCGGCCGTCGCCGCCCACACCCAGCGCCGGTACGGCTCCCCGCGCAACTGCCACGCGGACACCGCCGTCAGCACCAGCGCCCCGAGGAAGCTCAGCAGGAACACCGGGTTCTGGATGACGTCGTTGATGTCGCGCATGACCTCGACGTAGACCCGGTCGTCGCTGCGCGCCAGCCCCGGCATCACCGCGCAGGCGAAGACATAGAAGGCCCCGGCGATCAGGCCCATGGCGACCGTGGCCGCGCCCAGTACGGTTCCGGCGATCCTGTCGTTTCGTGTCATGCCCCTCAGTCAACGGACCCGGCCGCTCCCGGAACATGGCCGTCACGCGCAGCCGCACACGCGGTCGTCCAGCGCCCCTCGACCGGTACGAGGGGTTCCGGCCCCGAGAGCGGGCAGGCACTGTTAGAGGGAAACGGTCCCCCAGCCCTCCTGACGGCAGCACGGCACGCTCGGCAGCACGGCACGCACCATTCCGGCACGCACCAATTCAGGGCCCGCACCAATTCAGGGCACGCACAGCATTCACGGCATTTCACGGCACGCACGGCACCTCACCGACCCCTCCTGACCGGGCTAACCCCCTAGGCGGTGACAGGCACATGGCACTGGCTACGGCCACGGACGCGTACGAGCTGCGGTTCGACGCCGGGCGGATCTGTCTGGATCTCCTCGCGACCACGCACCCCGAGGAACGGTTCGACTCGGCGGAGGTGCTGCGCACCTGGATCGCGCGGTCCGGACTCGTCCCGCCGGACACCCCGCTCGCCCACGCCGACGCCACCTGGCTCGTCGGGTTCCGTGAACTGCGCGGACTCGTCGGCCAGTTGGTGCGCGGGGGTCTCAATCCCGAGCCCTGGCCGTCGTACGACATCGCGCTCGCCCGGGTGAACGACATCGCCCGTGCCGCGCCGCCCGCCCCGCGTGCCGTACGCCGTGAAGACGGCACTCTCGTACGTGAGTTGGATCACCCGCCCGAGTGCGCCGCCCTGCTCGGTGCCGTCGCCCGGGACGCTCTGGAACTGCTCACCGACCCCGTCGCGCGGGCCGGTCTGAGGGAGTGCGAGGGCGACAACTGTCCGATCGTTTATCTCGATACGTCCCGGGGGCGCAGGAGGCGTTGGTGCTCCAGTGAGGTCTGCGGGAACCGGGAAAGAGTCGCCCGGCATCGTCGCCGTGCCGCTCTCTCGCGCGCCTGACAGTCCGTTATGCGGCTTCTGTGAAACGGCTGTCGAAGTGATTTCGATTACACGTCGTTTACCTACGCCACCGTAGGGAAGCCGCGGATCGATCTTGCCGATGTGGTGGAAATGTAAAGATCGCACGGTGGGAATGTGCTGCCATGTCCCGCTCGTCACGTCATCCCGAAGAAAAGTGTCGCCTCACTTTGAACACCCAACGGACCGCTTGCGTATGGGTGATCGAGCGACCGACTGGGGGAACCCCCGGACATCGGAGGTGGGCGTGCGCAAGGATTCCGTCGTGGCCAATGAACGTGGATCGAGGGCCCGACATCGCATGTCCCAGCCCTCGGAACCTGATGAGGAGCTGATGCGTGCGCTGTACAGAGAGCACGCCGGACCCCTCCTTGCGTATGTCCTTCGACTGGTCGCCGGTGATCGGCAACGAGCAGAGGACGTCGTGCAGGAGACGCTCATCCGTGCCTGGAAGAACGCCGGACAGCTCAATCGAGCGACCGGATCGGTACGCCCCTGGCTGGTGACGGTCGCCCGGCGCATCGTCATCGACGGCCACCGCAGCCGGCAGGCCCGGCCGCAGGAGGTCGATCCGTCGCCGCTGGAGGTCATCCCCGCGGAGGACGAGATCGACAAGGCGCTGTGGCTGATGACGCTGTCGGACGCACTCGACGACCTGACGCCCGCCCACCGCGAGGTGCTCGTCGAGACGTACTTCAAGGGACGTACCGTCAACGAAGCGGCCGAGACGCTGGGCATACCCAGCGGAACCGTCCGCTCCAGGGTGTTCTACGCCCTGCGGTCGATGAAGCTGGCTCTGGAGGAGCGGGGGGTGACGGCGTGATGAGTGTTTACGGGGGAAACCAGGGATTCGGGATGGGCGGTTCGGGTATGTCTGGACCCATGCAGGGACATCCGGTTCCGAGCGAGCACGAGACCGTCGGCGCCTATGCCCTCGGGATTCTCGACGACGCCGAGGCAACCGCTTTCGAGGCACATCTCGCGACCTGCGAATGGTGCGCCCAGCAACTGGACGAGCTCGCCGGGATGGAACCGATGCTGGCCGCGCTCGCGGACCTGCCCGGTTCCGGGTCGCCCGCCATCGGCGAGTCCCTGTCGGCGAAGCCCAGCCCGCGGCTGGTGAACAAGCTGGTCGACGAGGTCGCCGAGCGCCGCGCCCAGAAGCGCCGGCGCAGCTTCTACATGGTGGCCGCGGCGGCCGCGCTGATCGTCGGCGGCCCGTTCGCCGCGATGGCGGCGAGTGGCGGAGACAGCGGCGGTGCCGAGGGCAACCGGGTCCTGTCGACCGCCAACCCCGCCAAGGACCTGTTCACCGGCATCAAGAACAAGGTCTCGGGCAGCGACTCCAAGACCGGGGTCAGCGCGACCGTCGCCCTGGACGAGAAGCCCTGGGGCATCCAGACCGGTCTTGAGCTCAAGGGCGTCAAGGGGCCGCTCAAGTGCTCCCTGATCTTCGTCGGCAAGGACGGCCAGCGCGAGACGGCCGCCTCCTGGTCCGTCCCGAAGTGGGGCTACGGCATTCCGGACGCCAAGACCGAACAGGCCAGGAACCCGCTCTACGTCAGTGGCGGCGTGTCCATGGCCCCGGACGACGTCGATCATGTCGAGGTCATGGACTTCGACGGAAACAAGCTCGTCGAGGTCGACGTGTAGTCGCCGTAGCTTTTCCGGGTCCCCTTCGCGTACGGTTGACGGCTGCCCAGCACGTCAGAAGGGGGCCCGGTGGCCGCTCAGGCTCAACAGGAAACCGCGCTCGAAGACTCCCTCAGAGATCGCGAGATCAGCGTCGAACAGGAACACCTGGACCGGGTGTACCGACGCCTTGAGGAGAAGATCCACGAGGCCGAGTTCCTCATGAACGACGCGGCCAAACGCGGCCAGGTCGGCACGCCCGGAGCGCTCGCCGAGCGGGACGCCCAGGTCTTCCGGGCCGGCGTCCACCTCAACCGGCTCAACAACGAGTTCGAGGACTTCCTCTTCGGCCGGATCGACCTGCTGCTCGGCAAGGACGGCAAGAAGGGGCCCGACGGCGCCTACACCGCCGTCGAGCCCGCCGAGGGCGCGGTCCGCGACGACAACACCGCCGACATCGCCGAGACCCTGCACATCGGCCGCATCGGTGTGCTCGACCAGGACTACGCCCCGCTGGTCATCGACTGGCGGGCCCCGGCCGCCGCGCCCTTCTACCGCTCCACCCCGGTCGATCCGGGGCGGGTCGTACGGCGCCGGGTCATCCGCTCCAAGGGCCGCCGCGTGCTGGGCGTCGAGGACGACCTCATGCGCCCCGAGCTCAAGGCCTTCCTCGACGGCCGCGAACTGGCCGTCATCGGCGACGGCGCCCTCATGGCCGCCCTCGGCCAGGCCCGCGGCCACACCATGCGGGACATCGTCGCGTCCATCCAGGCCGAGCAGGACCTGGTCATCCGCGCCCCCGCCGCCTCGGTGACGTACGTCGAGGGCGGGCCCGGCACCGGCAAGACCGCCGTCGCCCTGCACCGCGCCGCCTACCTGCTCTACCAGGACCGGCGCCGCTACGCCGGCGGCATCCTGATCGTCTCGCCGACCCCGCTGCTGGTGGCGTACACCGAGGGTGTGCTCCCGTCGCTCGGCGAGGAGGGCCAGGTCGCCATCCGCGCCATCGGCTCCCTGGTCGACGGCGCCGAGGCCACCCTGTACGACTCCCCGTCCACGGCCCGCGCCAAGGGCTCGTACCGCATGCTCAAGGTGCTGCGGAAGGCGGCGCGCGGCGCGCTGGAGCTGGGGCCGGGCGGCGCGGCCGCTCCCGGCCGACGGGCCTCCGGTCACGCGGGGGCGAACGGCACGGGCCAGCTCGCCTTCGGTGACGACGGCGACACGGACACCGCCGCTTCCCCGCAGACCCCCGCCGGACCGCCCACCCGGCTGCGCGTCGTCGCCTTCGGGCGCCGCCTTGAGCTGGAGGCCGACGCGCTGGACCGTATCCGCCGCAACGCCCTCAGCGGCACGGCACCCGTGAACCTGCTGCGCCCGCGTGCCCGCAAGCTGCTGCTCGACGCCCTCTGGGAGAAGTCCGGCGGTCCGAGCCGCCACAGTGACCCCGAGCTCGCCGCCGAACTGCGCTCCTCCTTCGACGAGGACGTGACCACGGAGGACAGCTTCATCGGCTTCCTCGACGCCTGGTGGCCGGAGCTCACCCCGAAGGCGGTCCTGGCGGCCATGGCCGACGAGCGTCGCCTCGGCCGCTGGGCCCGCCGGATCCTCAACCCCGGCGAGGTCCGCAAGGTGGCCCGCTCCCTCAAGCGGGACGGCCTCACCGTGCACGACATCGCCATGCTGGACGAGCTCCAGGCCGTCCTCGGCGTCCCGGCCCGCCCGAGGAAGAAGCGCGAGCTGGACCCGCTCGACCAGCTCACCGGCCTTGAGGAGCTGATGCCGGTGCGCGAGGAGACGCAGCGCGAGCGCGCCGAGCGGCTGGCGGCCGAGCGCACCGAGTACGCCCACGTCATCGTGGACGAGGCCCAGGACCTCACGCCGATGCAGTGGCGGATGGTCGGGCGCCGGGGCCGGCACGCCACCTGGACGATCGTCGGCGACCCGGCCCAGTCGTCCTGGTCCGACGTGGACGAGGCGGCCGAGGCACGCGACGAGGCCCTCGGCACCCGCCCGCGCCGCCGCTTCCAGCTCACCGTGAACTACCGCAACCCGGCCGAGATCGCCGACCTCGCGGCCAAGGTCCTGGCCCTCGCCATGCCGGGCTCGACGGCCCCGTCGGCGGTGCGCTCCACCGGCGTACAGCCGCGCTTCACGGGCGTGCGGGATTCCCTCGCGCAGACGGTCCGGGAGGAGGCCGCCCGCCTCCTCGACCAGGTCGACGGGACGGTCGGCGTGGTGGTCGCCATGCAGCGGCGCGAGGAGGCGGCCAAGTGGCTGGCCGGACTCGGCGACCGGGTGGTGGCGCTCGGCAGCCTGGAGGCCAAGGGCCTGGAGTACGACGCCACGATCGTCGTCTCCCCGGCGGAGATCGCGGACGAGTCCCCGGCCGGCCTGCGCGTGCTCTACGTCGCGCTGACCCGGGCCACCCAGCAGCTGACGGTGGTGTCGAGCGAGCGGGACGAGCCGGACGCGTCCGGGGTGCCGGACCTGCTCCGGGATTGATCCGGATGCGCCATCGAGCGGATGAACCCACCGGGACGGGAATGGCCTTACGGGATCGGTTTGTTAGCCTGGGTGTGGCACCGGCTCGATCCAAGCCCCCGGGCCCAACCTTCGTCGCTACGAGCGACCACTTGCCGCGAGGCGAGCATGGCGGGCCGGTGTCATGAACGATGGAAAGGGACCCACGTCACCATGTGACGTGGGTCCCTTTTCTTGGGAAGACGTGGCGAACAATACGTTCGCAATCCACGACCGGCTAACTCCTACTCAGCGGTAGGTGCGACGATCGGACGGCATACCAGCCACACGGTGAAAGCAGAGGAAGTCGGCCATGGCAACGGCGCCCAGCGTCTCCTACTCGATGACGGTCCGGCTGGAGGTGCCCGCGAGCGGAACCGCGGTCTCCCAGCTCACCACGGCCGTGGAGTCCCACGGAGGCTCGGTCACCGGCCTCGACGTCACCGCCTCCGGGCACGAGAAGCTCCGGATCGACGTCACCATCGCCGCGACCTCCACCGCGCACGCCGACGAGATCGTCGAGCAGCTGCGCACCATCGAGGGCGTCACGCTGGGCAAGGTCTCGGACCGTACGTTCCTGATGCACCTCGGCGGCAAGATCGAGATGGCGTCCAAGCACCCCATCCGCAACCGTGACGACCTGTCCATGGTCTACACGCCCGGCGTGGCCCGCGTCTGCATGGCCATCGCCGAGAACCCCGAGGACGCCCGCCGCCTCACCATCAAGCGCAACTCCGTTGCGGTCGTGACGGACGGCTCGGCCGTGCTGGGCCTGGGCAACATCGGCCCGAAGGCCGCGCTGCCCGTGATGGAGGGCAAGGCGGCCCTCTTCAAGCGGTTCGCCGGCATCGACGCCTGGCCGATCTGCCTCGACACCCAGGACACCGACGCGATCGTCGAGATCGTCAAGGCGATCGCCCCGGGCTTCGCGGGCATCAACCTGGAGGACATCTCCGCGCCCCGCTGCTTCGAGATCGAGGCGCGGCTGCGTGAGGCCCTCGACATCCCCGTCTTCCACGACGACCAGCACGGCACCGCGATCGTCGTCCTGGCCGCCCTCACCAACGCACTTCGCGTGGCGGGCAAGGCCATCGAGAACATCCGCGTCGTCATGTCCGGTGCCGGCGCCGCCGGTACGGCCATCCTCAAGCTGCTGCTCGCCGCGGGCGTGAAGAACGCCGTCGTCGCCGACATCCACGGCGTCGTGCACGCGGGCCGCGAGGACCTGGTGGACGCCGCGGCCGACTCGCCGCTGCGCTGGATCGCCGACAACACCAACCCCGAGGGCCTGACCGGCACGCTGAAGGAGGCCGTGCGCGGCGCCGACGTCTTCATCGGCGTCTCCGCCCCGAACGTGCTCGACGGCGACGACGTGGCCGCCATGGCCGAAAACGCGATCGTGTTCGCGCTCGCGAACCCGGACCCCGAGGTCGACCCGGCAATCGCCCGTCAGACGGCCGCAGTTGTGGCCACGGGCCGCTCCGACTTCCCGAACCAGATCAACAACGTGCTGGTCTTCCCGGGTGTCTTCCGCGGTCTGCTGGACGCTCAGTCCCGCACGGTCAACACCGACATGATGCTCGCGGCCGCGAAGGCGCTGGCGGACGTGGTGACCGAGGACGAGCTGAACCCGAACTACATCATCCCCAGCGTCTTCAACGACAAGGTCGCCGGCGCGGTGGCCGGGGCGGTGCGGGAAGCCGCGAAGGCGGTGTCCGCGACGTCGGCCGAGTAGCCGGCCGGTGACGGTGCCTCACAGCCCGGGAAGGGCCCCGGAACAGCCCGGAATGGCCCGAAAAGTGTGTGTGGGCTGTGAGGATCGCCACGGCAAGCCCTTGTGACGGCGCGTCGTGGAACCTGGGGCCTCCGACAGCCGTTTATCGTGACGGCCAAGCTCAGGCCCTCTCTTCGTGTGACTCCCAAGGGTGTTCTCACGACTCCTCCGGGCGCCGGATTGGCTTTCCCGCCGCAGGTAGGGGCAGGATGCGTCCCTGGGCGCGAGGGTCAGACCAAGGACCCGGGTCCGGGGACCCACCGAGGACCCTGGCAGCATCGACATCGCTGTGCCCGACATGCGGCTCCGCCGCGTGGCACGCCTCAAGGCAAATGAACACGGGAGTAACAACATGAACCGCAGTGAGCTGGTGGCCGCGCTGGCCGACCGCGCCGAGGTGACCCGCAAGGACGCCGACGCCGTGCTGGCCGCGTTCGCCGAGGTCGTCGGCGACATCGTCTCCAAGGGCGACGAGAAGGTCACGATCCCCGGCTTCCTGACCTTCGAGCGCACCCACCGTGCCGCTCGCACCGCCCGCAACCCGCAGACCGGCGACCCGATCCAGATCCCGGCCGGGTACAGCGTGAAGGTCTCCGCGGGCTCCAAGCTCAAGGAAGCCGCGAAGGGCAAGTGACCTTGCCGTCTGTATGCCACGGGACGGCGTACGGCTTGTAGAACGCCAATGGGGCGGCCCCCGGTTATCGGGTGCCGCCCCATCGTGGTTTCGCTTGCCAACGGCCTCATGCGCCGGCCGGGCTGGGGGCTACCCCAGCGCCTTGCCCGGCAGTTCGACCTTCGCGCCCAGCTCGACGAGCTTCTCCATGAAGTTCTCGTAGCCGCGGTTGATGAGGTCGATGCCGTGGACCCGGGACGTGCCCTGGGCGGCCAGGGCCGCGATGAGGTACGAGAAGCCGCCGCGGAGGTCGGGGATGACCAGGTCGGCGCCCTGGAGCTTCGTGGGGCCCGAGACGACCGCGGAGTGTAGGAAGTTGCGCTGGCCGAAGCGGCAGTCGGAGCTGCCCAGGCACTCGCGGTAGAGCTGGATGTGGGCGCCCATCTGGTTCAGCGCGGAGGTGAAGCCGAGGCGGGACTCGTAGACCGTCTCGTGGATGATCGACAGGCCCGTCGCCTGCGTCAGGGCCACCACCAGCGGCTGCTGCCAGTCCGTCTGGAAGCCCGGGTGCACGTCCGTTTCGAGCGCGATGGACTTCAACTGGCCACCGGGGTGCCAGAAACGGATGCCCTCGTCGTCGATCTCGAAGGCACCGCCCACCTTCCGGTAGGTGTTGAGGAACGTCATCATCGAGCGCTGCTGGGCGCCACGGACGTAGATGTTGCCCTCGGTCGCCAGCGCCGCGGACGCCCAGGAGGCGGCCTCCAGCCGGTCCGGCAGGGCGCGGTGGTTGTAGCCGCCCAGCTTGTCCACACCGGTGATGCGGATCGTGCGGTCGGTGTCCATCGCGATGATGGCGCCCATCTTCTGCAGAACGCAGATGAGGTCCTCGATCTCCGGCTCCACGGCCGCGTTCGACAGGACGGTGACGCCTTCGGCGAGCACGGCCGTCAGCAGCACCTGCTCGGTCGCGCCGACAGACGGGTACGGCAGCCGGATCTTCGTGCCGCGCAGCCGCTGCGGGGCCTCCAGGTACTGCCCGTCCGCCCGCTTCTCGATCGTCGCGCCGAACTGGCGCAGCACCTCGAAGTGGAAGTCGATGGGCCGGCCGCCGATGTCGCAGCCGCCGAGACCGGGGATGAAGGCGTGGCCGAGGCGGTGCAGCAGCGGGCCGCAGAACAGGATCGGGATACGGCTCGAACCCGCGTGGGCATCGATGTCAGCGACGTTCGCGCTCTCCACGTGCGACGGGTCCATCACCAACTCGCCGGGTTCCTCACCCGGACGGACCGTCACCCCGTGCAGCTGGAGCAGGCCGCGTACGACACGGACGTCACGAATGTCCGGCACGTTGCGCAGTCGACTTGGCTCGCCGCCCAGCAGAGCGGCGACCATCGCCTTCGGTACGAGGTTCTTCGCACCGCGGACACGGATCTCGCCCTCCAGCGGGGTTCCGCCGTGGACAAGCAGGACATCGTCGTTGACGGTCATGTATCTCGCGTTCCGATGAGTTGGGCAGGGGCCAGGAGGGAAAGGGTAATCGCCGCCGACCCCCCTTCAGTAAGCCCAAGACCGGCTCAGGTACGTCATAGCTCTGTCACAACACGAACGGTTCCGCGTCGGGCACGAGCGGTGACCATGGCGGCCGTGCGCCGTGGACGCTTCTTTCCGCCCTGAGCTGCGTTCACGCGCGAACCGGGATTGCCTCCCCAAGGGAAGGGAAGATGCGGGATCATGTCTGGCATGACCGAGGTGTCCTCGCTCACAGGGCGGCTGCTCGTGGCAACGCCCGCCCTGGCGGACCCGAACTTCGACCGCGCGGTGGTGCTCCTTCTCGACCACGACGAGGAGGGCTCCCTCGGTGTCGTCCTCAACCGTCCGACCCCCGTCGACGTGGGCGACATCCTGGAGGGCTGGGCGGACCTCGCCGGCGAGCCCGGCGTCGTCTTCCAGGGCGGCCCGGTGTCCCTCGACTCGGCGCTCGGCGTCGCCGTCATCCCCGGTGACTCGACCGGCGAGAGCGCCCCGCTGGGCTGGCGCCGGGTGCATGGCGCGATCGGGCTCGTGGACCTGGAGGCCCCGCCGGAACTGCTCGCCTCGGCCGTCGGCAGTCTGAGAATCTTCGCCGGATACGCCGGCTGGGGGCCCGGCCAGCTGGAGGACGAGCTGGTCGAGGGCGCCTGGTACGTCGTCGAGTCCGAGCCGGGCGACGTCTCCTCGCCGTCCCCGGAACGGCTGTGGCGCGAGGTGCTGCGCCGCCAGCGCAACGAGCTCGCGATGGTGGCCACGTACCCGGACGACCCTTCGCTCAACTGAAACAGGTCAGCTTCAGTACTCTTGGCGTTATGAGCACTCTTGAGCCCGAGCGCGGGACTGGTACGGGGACCCTCGTAGAGCCGACGCCACAGGTGTCCCACGGCGACGGTGACCACGAGCGCTTCGCCCACTACGTCCAGAAGGACAAGATCATGGCGAGCGCCCTCGACGGCACCCCCGTCGTGGCGCTCTGCGGCAAGGTCTGGGTGCCTGGTCGCGACCCGAAGAAGTACCCGGTGTGCCCCATGTGCAAGGAGATCTTCGAGTCCATGGGTGCGGGCGGCGACGACAAGGGCAAGGGCGGCGACAAGAAGTAGTCCTGCCTTCGGCCTGAGGTTCTTTTCGAGGCCCCCGGGGCGCGTTCCAGCGCGCCCCGGGGGCTTTTGCCGTGTCACGAATGTTGTGTCACGAAGTGGTTGAGACCTCTTGTCGGCATGTTCATGTAGTCCATAGCCTCCGTTGTGCAGAGCGAAACAGTCATTGCACATGTTGCAACGCACTCTCGGAGGGCCACTCCATGAAGCTGTCCCCACGCCTCGCCGTCCTGCTCTCGGCCCTGGTCGTCACGGCCTGCGCCCCCCAGACCTCCGACAACTCCGCCTCCGACAAGGACGAGAAGAGCGGCACCCTGCGTGTGTGGCTCTTCCAGGAGGTCGGCAACCAGCCCAAGGAGAAGGTCGTCGACTCCGTCGTCGCCGCCTTCGAGAAGGAGCACACGGGCACGAAGGTCGAGGTCGAGTACATCCCGGTCGAGACCCGCGCCCAGCGCGTCAAGGCCGCCTTCAACGACCCGAAGTCCGCTCCCGACGTCATCGAGTACGGCAACACCGACACCGCCGGCTATGTGAAGGACGGCGGACTCCTCGACGTCACGAAGGAGTTCGGCGACTGGAGCGAGGCGAAGGACACCGACCCCACGGCCAGGCAGTCCGTCACCGTGGACGGCAAGGTCTACGGCGCGCCCTTCTACGTCGGTGTCCGCGCCCTGTACTACCGCACCGACATCTTCGAGAACCTCGGCCTCGAAGTGCCGAAGACCATGGCCGAGTTGGCGACCGCGGCCCGCAAGATCCGCGCCGCCGAGCCCGAGCTGTACGGGCTCGTGGTGGGCGGGGCGTACACCTACGGCGCGATGCCGTTCGTCTGGGCCAACGGCGGTGAGATCGCCACCGGCAAGGGCGGCTCGTACGCCTCGGCGATCGACAGTCCGGCCGCCCAGAAGGGCATCAAGGCGTACACCTCCCTCTTCTCCGACGACAACTGTCCCGCCGCCAAGTGCGCCGGCATGGGCGGCAACGACACGGTCACCGCGTTCGCGGCCGGCAAGGCGGGCATGGCGATCGGAGGCGACTTCAGCCATGCCGCGGTGGAGGCCGGGAAGGTGAAGGGCAAGTACGCGGTGGTGCCGCTGCCGGGAGTGAAGGCCGGGTCCGTCGCGCCGGCCTTCGCCGGGGGCAACAACATCGGGGTGCTGAAGAGCACGTCGCACCGGACGCTGGCGGTTCGGCTGATGGAGCGGTTGACGTCCAAGAAGACCCAGGCCTCCATGTTCGAGGCGATGGGCTTCCTGCCGACGTTCGGGGACGTGCGGGAGAAGGCGGCGAAGGAGGAGCCGTTCGTGAAGCCGTTCGTCGAGACCCTGTCGTCGGGGACGAAGTTCGTTCCCGCCTCGCCCGCGTGGTCCGAGATCGACTCGTCGCTCGTGCTGCCGACGATGTTCCAGGAGGTCATCAGCGGTAAGAAGGATGTCGCCGGGGCTTCGGGGGATGCGGCGAAGAAGATGGACGCTGCGTTTGGCTCCGCCGGATGACGCCGGTGACGCCTAATAGCTCGGGGGTCGTGGAGCGTCGGCGGGTGCGGGTGGATCGTGGTTTCTCGCGCAGTTCCCCGCGCCCCCAGGAGCGTCCCCGTCGCCGGAATCAGAAGACACCCTGGCTCTATCTCGCCCCCGCCCTGGTCGTGCTCGGTGGGCTGCTCGTCTATCCCGTCTATCAGCTCGGGCTGATCTCGTTCTTCGAGTACACGCAGGCCCAGGTCAGTGGCGGTGAACCCACCACCTTCCAAGGGTTCGGGAACTACTCGGCGCTGTTCTCGGACCCGCAGTTCTGGCAGGTGCTGCTGGCGACCGTGCTGTTCGCGGCAGCGTGCGTCGTGTCCACCCTCGCCGTCGGGTGTGCGCTCGCCGTGCTGCTCACGCGCGTGCGTGCCGTGCCGCGGCTGGCGCTGATGCTGGCCGCGTTGGGGGCGTGGGCGACGCCTGCCATCACCGGGTCGACGGTGTGGCTGTTCCTGTTCGACCCGGACTTCGGGCCGGTGAACCGCATGCTCGGGCTCGGTGACTTCTCCTGGACGTACGGGCGCCTCAGCGCCTTCTTCCTCGTCCTGCTCGAAGTGGTGTGGTGCTCCTTTCCGTTCGTGATGGTCACCGTGTACGCCGGGATTCGTGCCGTGCCCGCCGAGGTGCTGGAGGCCGCCGCGCTGGACGGCGCCTCGCAGTGGCGGATCTGGCGGTCGGTGCTGGCGCCGATGCTGCGGCCGATCCTGGTGGTCGTGACCATCCAGTCGGTCATCTGGGACTTCAAGGTCTTCACGCAGATCTACGTCATGACGAACGGCGGCGGCATCGCGGGGCAGAACCTCGTGCTGAACGTGTACGCCTATCAGAAGGCGTTCGCTTCCTCGCAGTACAGCCTGGGCTCGGCGATCGGCGTGGTGATGCTGCTGATCCTGCTGGCGGTGACGCTGGTGTATCTGCGGTTGCTGCGCAGGCAGGGGGAGGAGCTGTGAGTTCCATGAGTTCCATGAGCCCGGCGAGGTTCGTACGGCGTCCCTGGCGGCTGCTGGCCGAGGCGTCCGCGCTGCTGATCGCCGTAGTGGTGGCCTTTCCGCTGTACTGGATGGTGCTGGGGGCCTTCAAACCGGCCGGGGAGATCGAGTCGAGCGAGCCGCGGCCGTGGACGCTGGACCCTTCCCTGGATTCCTTCCGGCGGGTCTTCGAGCAGAACGAATTCGGCCGTTACTTCGTCAACAGTCTTGTCGTCGCGTGCAGTGTCGTGATCGTCTCGGCGTTGATCGCGTTTCTCGCGGCGACCGCGGTGACACGATTCCGGTTCCGGTTCCGGACCACCTTGCTGATCATGTTTCTGGTGGCCCAGATGGTGCCCGTGGAGGCCCTGACGATCCCCCTGTTCTTCCTCATGCGGGACTTCGGCCAACTGAACACGCTGGGCTCGCTGATCCTGCCCCACATCGCCTTCTCGCTGCCCTTCGCGATCTGGATGCTGCGAGGGTTTGTGAAGGCCGTTCCGGAGGCCCTGGAGGAGGCCGCGTACATCGACGGGGCGAGCCGGTCGCGATTCCTGTGGCAGGTCCTTTTCCCGCTGGTCTTCCCGGGGCTGGTGGCCACAAGCGTTTTCTCCTTCATCTCCGCCTGGAACGACTTCCTGTTCGCCAAGTCCTTCATCATCAGCGACACCTCGCAGTCCACCCTGCCGATGGCCCTGCTCGTCTTCTACAAGCCGGACGAGCCGGACTGGGGTGGGGTGATGGCGGCCTCGACCGTGATGACCATTCCGGTACTGGTCTTCTTCGTACTCGTACAGCGGCGCCTGGTGTCCGGGCTCGGCGGCGCGGTCAAGGACTGAAGGGTCTGATCATTCATGCATCTCATTCCGGCACCTGGCCAGATGGAGCGGGCCGAGGGCTTCTACGAACTCGGCGACGGCTTCGGGATCGAGGCCGGGCCGGGCACCGAGGGCACCGCGCGCTGGCTGCGCGCGACGCTCGGCGCGGCGACCGGGCTCGCGCTGCCGCCCAAGAAGGGGGACGAGTACGACGTCCTCCATCTGTCCGTCCGGCCAGGCCTCGACGCCGAGGCGTACCGCCTCGTCATCGCCCCCCACGGCCTCCACATCCAGGGCGGCTCGCCCGCCGGTGTCTTCTGGGGTGCCCAGACGCTGCGCCAGCTCCTCGGCCCCGACGCCTTCCGGCGCGCACCCCTTTCCGACCGCACGTGGCGGCTGCCCCTGACGGAGATCCGGGACGCCCCCCGATTCCGCTGGCGCGGCCTCATGCTCGACGTCGCCCGGCACTTCATGCCCAAGGACGGCGTGCTGCGCTACCTGGACCTGATGGCCGCCCACAAACTCAACGTCTTCCACTTCCATCTGACGGACGACCAGGGCTGGCGCATCGAGATCGAGAAGTACCCCCGGCTCACCGAGGTCGGCTCCTGGCGGGCGCGCACGAAAATCGGCCATCGGGCCTCCCCGCTGTGGGACGAGAAGCCACACGGTGGCCACTACACCCAGGACGACATCCGCGAGATCGTCGCGTACGCCGCCGAGCGGCATATCACCGTCGTCCCCGAAATCGACGTACCCGGCCACTCGCAGGCCGCCATCGCCGCATACCCGGAACTCGGCAACACCGACGTCATCACTGCATCCATTGAGGGGAGCACCGCCCTCTCCGTCTGGGACACCTGGGGGATCAGTCCGAACGTACTCGCCCCCACTGACAACACCCTGCGGTTCTACGAGGGGGTGTTCGAGGAAGTCCTGGAGCTGTTCCCCTCGGAGTTCATTCACATCGGGGGTGACGAATGCCTCAAGGACCAGTGGCGGCAGTCGCCCACCGCACAGCGGCGCATCCGGGAACTCGGGCTGAACGACGAGGACGAGCTCCAGTCGTGGTTCATCGGCCACTTCGACAACTGGCTCTCCGCGCGCGGGCGCAGGCTCATCGGCTGGGACGAGATCCTGGAGGGCGGGCTCGCCAAGGGCGCGGCGGTGTCGTCCTGGCGCGGGTACGCGGGCGGTATCGCGGCGGCCCGCGCGGGCCACGACGTCGTCATGTGCCCCGAGCAGCAGGTGTATCTGGACCACCGCCAGCACGAAGGCGCGGACGAGCCGGTCCCCATCGGCTACGTCCGCACCCTGGAGGACGTCTATCGGTTCGAGCCCGTTCCCTCGGAGTTGACGCCGGACGAGGCCCGGCACGTGCTCGGCACGCAGGCCAACGTGTGGACCGAGGTGATGGAGGACCACACACGCGTGGACTACCAGACGTTCCCGCGCCTCGCCGCCTTCGCCGAGGTGGCCTGGAGCCGCCTGTCCGCCCCGGCGGAACGGGACTTCGCCGGCTTCGAGCGGCGGATGACCGCCCATTACCGGCGACTTGACGCCCTGGGGGTCGCCTACCGGCCGCCCACGGGGCCGCGGCCCTGGCAGAAGCGCCCCGGAGTGCTCGGCCGGCCGATCGACGGCCCGCCCCCGAACAGGTAATGGAAAAAAACCGGCAAGGGGTCACCGAAGAGTGTCAATCGGTGCGCACCGGAGATGCCGTGCGAAAACGGACCATCCCCCTGATCACGTGGGCGAATGCCTCCTAGCGGACCCCTGTCTTCGTGCCCTGCGAAGATGTGCCAGAGTTGCCACGTCCGCCCTGTCAGCACGTACCGTACGGCAACACAGGTGGGACCAGGTGGGGCAGCGGGAAGGGGCAGTCGGTTTGACCACGAGCGCACCGCAGGCGGCGCAGGCCGTCACGCTGCCCACGACGCTGGACGAAGCCGTGGCGGCGCTCACCGCCATGCCCGCCGCCGTGCCGGTGGCGGGCGGCACCGACCTCATGGCCGCCGTCAACTCCGGACAGCTCAGGCCCGCGGCACTGGTCGGCCTCGGCAAGATCAGCGAGATCCGCGGCTGGCAGTACCAGGACGGCCACGCCCTGCTCGGCGCCGGCCTCACACACGCACGCATGGGCCGCCCCGACTTCGCGGCCCTCATCCCGGCGCTCGCCGCCGCCGCGCGCGCCGCGGGCCCGCCGCAGATCCGCAACGCCGGCACCCTCGGCGGCAACATCGCCTCGGCGTCCCCGACCGGTGACGCGCTGCCGGTCCTCGCCGCCCTCGAAGCGACCCTGATCATCGCGGGCCCGGGCGGAGCCCGCCGGGAGATCCCGGTGTCGCACCTGCTGGCCGGCATGGAGATGCTGCGCGCCGGCGAACTCATCGGCTACGTGCGTGTGCCGCTGCTGCACGCCCCGCAGGTCTTCCTCAAGGCCACCGGCCGCACCGGCCCGGGGCGTTCCATGGCGTCCGTCGCGGTCGTCCTCGACCCCGCCCGGCGCGGAGTCAGGTGCGCCGTCGGTGCCATAGCGCCGATGCCGCTGCGGCCCCTGGAGGCCGAGCACTGGGTCGCCCAGCTGATCGACTGGGACAACAGCCGCGCGATCGTCCCGGAGGCACTCCAGGCCTTCGGGGAGTACGTCGCCGCGGCCTGCATCCCCGACCCGACACCGGCCGAGGACGGCTCCGTAACTCAGCATCCGCCCGCCGTACTGCACCTGCGGCGCACCGTCGCCGCGCTGGCCCGACGAGCACTGGGGAGGGCGCTGTCGTGACCGACGACCAGCACGGAGAGGGCATGCCCCAGGGCGCGGGCCCGGGCCGCTGGGACCCGCTGCCCCAGGGCGAGTACGACGACGGCGCCACCGCCTTCGTCAAACTCCCCGAAGGGGGCATCGACGCCCTCCTGGCCTCCTCCGACACCCCGCTGGCCGCACCGGGACACGGGTACGTCCCGCCGCGGATAGCGGCTACGCAGGCCCCGGACGCCGACCCCGCGGCCCCCGGCGGCTGGCCGGTCGCCGGCGCGCCCGCCGAGGGCGCCCAGTGGCCCGACCCGAACGCCGCCGCGCAGGACACGGGCAGCGGCCAGTTCGCATACAACCCCGGGGCCACCCAGCAGTGGAACTTCTCGGAGACCGCGGCAGGTCAGGCGGGCCTGGCGGGCCAGGAGGCCGCCGCGGCGCCCGGGCACGACGTCACCGGGCAGTGGTCGATCCCCGTCGCCGACGGTGACCTTCCCGACGAATCGGGCGAGTTCACTACGTCGTCGCTGGTCGAGCAGTGGGGCGGCACCCCGCCGGCCACGCTGCCGGGCGGCGCGCCCGCGCCATGGGCCACGCAGGCCACCGGGCAGCCGTGGGGCCAGCAGGCGGAAGCCGCACAGGCCCAGGCTGCGGCACACGGCGCCGACCTGTCCGTCGCACAGCCCGACACACAGGCCCCGGCGCACCCGCAGCACACACCCGGCCGGCACCCGGACGGGCGGGCGCCGGGCCACTCCGGCCCCGACGCGCACACGCGTGTGGCGCCCTCCGCCCCGCACGCGCGTGTGGCGCCCACCGGGTCCGACCCGGCCGGGCACCCGCACGAGCGGTCCGCCGAGCCCGTCGGGGAGGTGTCCGCGGAGGCGTTCACCCGCCCGCGCCCCGAGGCCGCGCAGCCCGCTGCCGGGGCCCCTGAGGCCACGGACGACACACCGGGTGCCCCGGAGACCCGGCAGCCCGCGGAGGCCGCCGACGACTCCGCCGAGTCCCCTGCGGACGCCGCCCCCGACACCGCCGTGGGCGCCGAGCCCGAGGCGGAAGCCGCCCAGGAGCCCAAGCAGGCCGAAGCCTCCGACGACGTACCGCCGCCCACCGGCGAGGAACACCCCCTCGCCTCCTACGTCCTGCGGGTCAACGGTGTCGAGCGGCCCGTGTCGGACGCCTGGATCGGTGAGTCGCTGCTCTACGTGCTGCGCGAGCGGCTCGGCCTGGCGGGCGCCAAGGACGGCTGCTCGCAGGGCGAGTGCGGGGCGTGCAACGTGCAGGTCGACGGACGGCTCGTCGCGTCCTGCCTGGTGCCCGCCGTGACCGCCGCCGGCAGCGAGGTCCGTACCGTCGAGGGCCTCGCCGAGGACGGGCAGCCCTCCGACGTGCAGCGGGCGCTCGCGCGCTGCGGCGCCGTGCAGTGCGGCTTCTGCGTGCCGGGCATGGCGATGACCGTGCACGACCTGCTGGAGGGCAACCCGGCGCCGACCGAGCTGGAGACCCGCCAGGCGCTGTGCGGCAACCTGTGCCGCTGCTCCGGCTACCGCGGTGTCGTCGAGGCCGTCCAGGAGGTCGTCGCCGAACGCGAGACGCAGACGGCGGCCGACGAGCCCGAACGGGACGGCGACGAGCCGCGTATCCCTCACCAGGCGGGCCCGGGGGCCGGCGGGGTCAACCCGTCGGCGTTCGAGGCGCCCGGTGCCAGGGGACCGCATGGCCAGGCGTACGGACAGGACGGAGGCCAGGCGTGAGCAACGAAGCCGCCACCGCGACCACAGCCGCGGAGGCAGCACCCGCCCCCGAGCCGATCCCGCACGGCATCGGCGCCGCCCTGCCGGCCGCCGACGCCCGCGCCAAGACCGAGGGCACCTTCCCGTACGCGGCCGATCTGTGGGCCGAGGGCCTGCTGTGGGCGGCCGTACTGCGCTCGCCGCACCCGCACGCGCGCATCAAGTCCATCGACACGTCCCACGCGCGCGAGATGCCCGGTGTCCGGGCCGTCGTCACGCACGAGGACGTACCGGGCAGCCCGCTGTTCGGCCGTGGCAAGGCAGACCGTCCGGTCTTCGCCTCCGAGGTCGTACGCCACCACGGCGAGCCCATCGCCGCCGTCGCCGCCGACCACCCGGACACCGCGCGGCTGGCCGCCGCCGCCGTCATCGTCGAGTACGAGGTGCTCGACCCGGTGACCGACCCCGAGCAGGCCTTCGAGGCCGAGCCGCTGCACCCCGACGGCAACCTGATCCGCCACATCCCGCTGCGCCACGGCGACCCCGACGCGGCCGGCGACATCGTGGTCGAGGGCCTCTACCGCATCGGCCGCCAGGACCCGGCGCCGATCGGCGCCGAGGCGGGCCTCGCGGTGCCGCGCCCCGACGGCGGCGTGGAGCTCTACCTGGCCTCCACCGACCCGCACACCGACCGCGACCGGGCCGCCGCCTGCTACGGACTGGAACCCGAGCGCGTCAAGGTCGTCGTCACCGGCGTCCCCGGCGCCACCGCCGACCGCGAGGACCAGGGCTTCCAGCTCCCGCTCGGCCTGCTCGCGCTGAAGACCGGCTGCCCGGTGAAGCTGACGGCCACGCGCGAGGAGTCCTTCCTCGGCCACACCCACCGGCACCCCACCCTGCTCCGGTACCGCCACCACGCGGACGCCGAGGGCAAGCTCGTCAAGGTCGAGGCGCAGATCCTGCTGGACGCGGGCGCCTACGCCGACACCTCGTCCGACGCCCTGGCCGCCGCGGTCGGCTTCGCCTGCGGGCCGTACGTAGTCCCGAACGCCTTCATCGAGGGCTGGGCCGTACGCACCAACAACCCGCCCTCCGGCCATGTGCGCGGCGAGGGCGCCATGCAGGTGTGCGCCGCCTACGAGGCGCAGATGGACAAGCTGGCCAAGAAGCTCGGTGTGGACCCGGCCGAGCTGCGCCTGCGCAACGCCATGGCCACCGGCGACGTACTCCCGACCGGCCAGACGGTGACCTGCCCGGCCCCGGTCGCGGAGCTGCTGCAGGCCGTCCGCGACTACCCTCTCCCGGCCCTCCCCAAGGACACCCCCCAGGACGAGTGGCTGCTGCCCGGCGGCCCCGAGGGCGCGGGCGAACCGGGCGCCGTGCGCCGTGGCGTGGGCTACGGCCTGGGCATGGTGCACATGCTCGGCGCCGAGGGCGCGGACGAGGTCTCCACGGCGACGGTGAAGGTCCACGACGGTGTCGCGACGGTGCTGTGCGCGGCCGTCGAGACCGGCCAGGGCTTCACCACGCTCGCCCGGCAGATCGTCCAGGAGACGCTGGGCATCGACGAGGTGCACGTGGCGCCCGTCGACACCGACCAGCCCCCGGCCGGTGCCGGCTGCCGTGGCCGCCACACCTGGGTGTCGGGCGGCGCGGTGGAGCGGGCCGCCAAGATGGTCCGTACGCAACTCCTCCAGCCCCTGGCGCACAAGTTCGGCATGTCCACCGAGCTGCTCCAGATCACCGACGGCAAGATCACGTCGTACGACGGCGTCCTGTCGACCACCGTCACCGAGGCGCTGGACGGCAAGGAACTGTGGGCGACGGCCCAGTGCCGCCCGCACCCGACCGAGCCGCTGAACGAGGTCGGCCAGGGTGACGCCTTCGTCGGCATGTCCTTCTGCGCCATCCGCGCGGTGGTCGACGTCGACATCGAGCTGGGCTCGGTGCGTGTGGTCGAGCTGGCGCTCGCCCAGGACGTCGGCCGGGTGCTGAACCCGGCCCAGCTGGAGGCGCGTATCGAGGCGGGCGTGACGCAGGGCGTGGGCATAGCGCTCACGGAGAACCTGCGCTCGGCCCGCGGCCTGATCCGCCACCCGGATCTGACGGGCTACTCCCTCCCGACGGCCCTGGACGCCCCCGACCTGCGGATCGTGAAGCTGGTCGAGGAACGGGACGTGGTCGCCCCCTTCGGCGCGAAGGCGGTGAGCGCGGTGCCGGTGGTGACATCACCGGCGGCCATCGCGTCGGCGGTACGCGCCGCCACGGGCCGCCCGGTGAACCGCTTGCCGATCCGCCCGCAGGCGGCGGTGGTGACGGGGCAGTGACCTCGTCATGACCTCGTCCCGGCCGTCCTGCCGATGGTGGCGGCCGGGAAGCCGACGGTGGCGTATGCGTTGAGCGTTTGACCATGGGGGCTTCGGGCTTCCCGCCGCCCTGAAGGCGGTGGGGAGATCGTGGAAGCGATTGCGGTGGGGCGGGAACGCGCGAGGGTGTGCTGAGCGTCCTACTGGTGTGAAGCGCTGTCAGTGGGCGCGCAGGGGCGGGGCGTCGGCGGTGGGCGCGCTGGTTCGGGGGCGTTGTCAGTGGTGGCGCGTAGTGTTCTGAGCAGTGGGACGGCCGCTGAACCCGGTGGGCTGGTCGATCGGCCGTGTCCTGCCCGGGGGCTGCGAGCGAGCACATGCGGGGGAGTCCATGAGCACGACGATTACGACTTACGCCGGTGATACGGCGATCATCCTGACCGAGACCGACCTGGATCCGTACGTCACGGACGCGTCGACGCGCCGCTGGCTGACCGGCCCCGGACTGCCGTGCGACAGCGGCGTGTTGAGCTTCGCCGAGCTGTGCCGCGAGGGCCTGCGGACGGTGGCGGACTCGACGGGTGACCCGGACGGCCGGCTGGCCGCGGAGCTGCGGGAGCAGCTGGTGATAGGCGGACTGCTGGGCCCCGGCGCCCTGGAGACCGAGTCGGTCCTGCTGGACGGCGCGACGGGCGAGATCTCGACGACGTACTTCCTGCACGACCGCCCCGACCTGATGGACCGACGCCCGCTGGCACCGTCCCTGCGGACGCTGGTCCGCTTCGCGGAGGCGACGGATGAACTGGCGGGCCTGCGCGGCCAGTTCGCCTCCTACGTCGGCCGCTACGGCCCGAAGGCGGTCGCGGACGCGTCGCGGCACCTGCTGGCGGTGTTCGAGGACGGCACGGACGGCGAACCGGCGCCGTTCTGGAAGATGGCGGCCCTGATCCGCCCGCTCGCGCTCGTGGCGGGCCGGGCCGGAGCGTCGGGCCTGGCCCTGGACCTGCCCCGGCGGCTCCTGGACCAGGAGTTCGGCCAGGGCAAGGTGGTGCGTTTCGAGGAGGTCGACTTCCCGGCCACGCTCACCCATGAGCCGACCCGCCGCTTCCTGCGCGAGGTGGGCCTGCCGGAGGACGGCTACCTGTTCTCCCTCGACACGGACGTCCCCCTCGCGACGCTGGCCGAGTACTACGCCGACGTCGCCCCCACGGCCGAACTCCCCTCCCACGCAGGCCACTTGATCCGCCTCGGCCACCTCATCGAGGACAACAGCCTCGTCATCGACGGCGAGACGGGCGCGGTCCTGAACTGGAGCGAGCCCGAGGCGAGGCTCTTCCCCCTGAACACCGACGTCTCGACCCTCGCCTTCACACTCTGGCTGCTCCACCGCGAGCAGGCGATAGACGAGGAGTCGGGCCACGAGCTGTCGACCGAGACCTACGACCAGCTGGCCATGACGATGCTCCAGGTCCTGTCGACGGTCGACCCGACCGGCGTCGCCGCGGCGGGCAGGGACGGCCGGCACTACTGGACGGAGGTGTTCCAGGACGAGGCGAGCGGAGTGCTGGAGTCGGTGGGCGGGGTGCGGTGAGTCCGGTCGACCGTGATCCGGCGGACGACGTGATCGTCCGCCCGGCCGAACCTGGGGAGTTGGCGGCCGTCGCCGGACTGCGGTGGCGGTGGATCCAGGAGAACGACGGTGCCGCACCGGAGGCCGTCGGCCGAGAGGACTTCATACGCCACTTCGTCACCTGGGCGGAGGAGAACACGTCCTCGCACCGCTGCATGGTCCTCGTCAGCGGTGACCTCGGGATCATCGGCATGGCCTGGCTCGCGGTCGTCCACCGTGTACCGACGCCGCACGCGCTGCACCGGGCGTCCGGTGACCTCCAGTGCGTGTACGTCGTCCCGGAGGCGCGCGACGCCGGGCTCGGCGGTCGGCTGATCACCGAGACCCTGGCCAGGGCGAAGGACCTGGGGCTGGAGCGGGTCACGGTCCACTCCACACCCCGCGCGATCCTGGCGTACACCCGCCAGGGCTTCGAGAACTCCCCGCGCCTGCTTCAGGCGCGGGTGGCGGGGGCGGCGTCGTAGGTCGCAGCGCTAGGAGTTGGGGGTTGCGCGGCGACGGCGTACGGCGATGACGAGCACGCCGCCGAGGGCCGCTGCGGCGGCTGCGGTGCCGGCGAGGAGCGGGGTGTTGTCGGAGCCGGTGCTGGCCAGGTTGCCGTTGACGGATCCGGATGTGGAGCCGGTGGTCGAGGTGCCGGCCGATGAGGAGCCGGTGGTTCCAGTCCCGCCCGTGCCGCCCGAGCTGCCGGTGCCGCCGGTGGACTGGCCGTCGGGGGCGTTGCCGTCGCCGCCGGTGCTGGAGCCGCCGTCCGTCGGGTCGTCGGACGGGGTGGGATCGGCCTCGTTGTCTGTGGGGATGGCGACGCGGATCTGGGCCTTGTCGTTGGCGGGGTTCTTGTCGAAGGCGGGGTGGATGTCGTACACGGAGGTCGCCTTCACCTCACCGGTGGTGGTCTTGGTGTCGTCCCCGATCTCCAGCATGAAGGTGAAGGAGAGGGACTCGCCGACATCGATGGTGTGGTCGGCGGGTTGGCACACATACCGGGGCTTGCCCGGCGTTCCCCCGGGCCCGGAGGGGCCGTCGATCCCGAACGGTGCGCAGTCCCCGGGCACTTGGGAGGCGATGGTGCCCGGCGGGATCCGCACCAGGAGTGCCGGCTGGTCGTCGCTCTCCTGGTTCTGGATCCAGCCGGGGCCGTCGTTGCGCAGTTGCACCGTGACGGACTGCCGGTTGCCTGCGAGGGCCTCGGTGTCCTCACCGACGGCGACGAGGTCGGCGGAGCTGTCCGCGGTCAGGCTCAGCCGCCGGTGACTGTCGTCGAACCCCTCGCCCGGGGCCTCGCCGGTGGGGCCGGTGCCGTACTCGACGGCCTCCATCAGCGCATGGGGCAACGCCTTGAACCGGACCGGCGTCTCGACGGAGGCGCCGGGCGCGATGACGGTGTCGAGCTCGCAGACGGCTTGTCTGACCTGGTCCTCGACGGCCGAGTAGGTGCAGCCCTGCACAGTCTCGGGGAAGTCGAGCCCCCGGGTCAGCCGGATCCGGAAGGTGAGGCCGTCCGCAGGAGCGGTGCCGTTGTTGGTGACGACGACTTTCTTGTCGTACACCTCGCCGGGCTTGGGAGACGTACGCGGCAGTTCCGAGATCACCAGAGAGGGCTTCCCCTCCTCGGCGTACGCCGCCGGAGCGGCGACAGCGGGGACGGCACCGACGATCGCGGCAGCGGCCACGAAGGCCGTCGACGGGCGGATGAGCGGGCGCGACTGCTGACGCACGGTTGGTCTCCTCGTCGGAACAGAGAGCACGACGACCGGACGTTTGCCGTCCAGTCGTGTTCTGGACACCTGACCGGCGTCCAGGGTTGTGCTCCTGTTCGAGGAGAGAAAGAACTGGAGGCCGTGGCGGGAATCGAACCCACGTAACTCGCTTTGCAGGTTTGTCGGCGCTGGTCAGGGCACTATCCGGATGGGGCCGTCGCAGTTCAGTCCCATACGAACGCCGCATCCGCCGGGGCTACCTGAACTGCTCCGTACGGCGATGAACGAGACGGAAACTGAGACGGCCGTCCCCTCTTTCCTCGTGAGTGATCGTTCAGCGCTGCTGAAACCACCACAAGGCCGCGCTGATGGTGGCCGCCCCCGCCGCACTCGCTGCTCCCTTGAGGAACTGAGTGGTGAGGAGTCGGCCATAGCTGCCACTCAGCCGCTTCCACGTTCGTTTGCTTCCGCTCGGGGCGTGATCCGAGGCGTTGGGGCTAGAGTCGACGGTCATGGGCCTTCCTTTCTGTGTGTGGATGCGCTCTCGGGCAGGGGAGGACCTTCGGCTGAGCCGACCAAAGCATGCAGTCGAAGGGACTTCCTTGCTCAATCCCGAGCCTAGATAAGACAGTTGGGTGCACGACCCCAAAGACGGCCCCCACCGGTGGCGAAGGCGATGTAATTTCCAAGCGTGGAGCCCTGGAGCAGAATCACAGAACCTGGCACGATCGATGACCTTGTCGCCGATGCTGGTGAGGTCGGCCACAAGGTGACGGCGCGCCTTGTGCACGACTGGGTTGCCAAGGGTTTGCTGGACAAGCCGACCCGCAGGCCGAAAGGACGGCGCGGATCGGACAAGGCTCTCCACGCAACGAATCAGCGCAAGTTGTTCCTGCTGCTGCTCGAAAAGCGTCAGCAGATGCCTAAGATCCCCAGCCTGGCGTTGGTGCCGCTGAACCTGTGGTTGTACTGCGGCGATGAGTACGTCCCGACACGTCAGGCCGTGAAGGCACTGCGCACGTGGCTTAGGGATGGGCTGCGCAACAAGGATGTCGCGAGAGAGGGTGCCCGTGGGATCTTGCAACAGCTAGATCACCCACTCGCGACGGACACGGCCCGCAACCGGCTCTTGCGCCTACTCACAGACGTCAGTTACACCGGGCGCTTCAACCGGGAGGAACTTGCCGGGGCGGCCCGTGCGGTGTTTGAGCCCTCCAGCGCGTTCGCCGGAGCCAGCCTCATCCGTGCTGTGGGACACCCAGAAGCAGCACTTACGCTGGAGAGCTTCCTGACCCACCTTGAAGCCAAGTGCAAGGCGATCCGTTGCGTCCGGGACGGAGACCTCGACACCGGCCTCTTCGAGCGTGTCCGGTTGGTGCACCGAGATTCCAAGTCCGAGTACCTGGCCCGGCGCCCTGAATTCGCAGCAGCTGCCTCGGAGACACTGGCCGCAGCCTTCGCCGAGCCGACGCTAAACGACCTGGCCAACGACTGCGGCCGGGAGCTACTAACCATCGTCGGTTACGAAATCCTGCGCGCTGAGGGTCGCTTGGGGCACGCGGCCTAGCCCGCGCGTTCCTGAGGAACGGGGAGGGCTTTGGGATGCTAGGAGCAAGAGATACAGGTCCGGCTGATGGCTACGTTGCCCAGCCCCACCAACAAGGTCAGCCCTACGGCTTGGCGCTAGGCGCTCTTCGGCTTGCACCTGGGGCACGGGACCAGTCCCGTCTGCAGGGCTTCGTACAGGGTGATCTCCTCCGGCCGGTTGCTCGGGCGACAGCGCTCCGCCCCCGTGTGGAAGACGGTGCCGCGCCCCATCGGGCCGCTGGGCGCATGCCGCCATTGCGAGGCAACCACCGTCGTCTCCACTTGCTTCAGTTGCTGCTGGACCTGCGCCAGTTCACCCTGTAGTTCCTGCTGGCGTGCGCGAAGCCGTTCCTGAGCGGCGGTGGCGGATTCCATCTGGCCTTCGGATCCTCTCAAGGCGTGCCCGGCGCTCTCGGCGCGCTCAGCCTGAACGTACACTGTGGAGACGGCGCCGCCGTATGTGGTTGTACGCCTCTGTTGATGTCAGCTACTGGTGTCACGACTTTTGGCGACCCTGCTGGCTCGCATGCTCGGGAAACCGGTCGGCGGGCTTCCTCACATGCCCCCACTTGGGGCATCGTTGTGCGGACCTGGCCCGACCGTAGACGAGTCCTGTCTCCCGCGGGCCTTCGACGCTGGCAGGTGGAGTCCGCATGACCACGTACCCATCGGATGGCGATTCCGGGAACACCGTCAACCGCCCGTCAATCCCGTCTGTCGGGCCAATGAACGTGCCCATGCCGCTGCCCATGCCCAGCTCTGGCAGGCACGGCTCCCGTCGGCCGCCAGAGTCAAGGGTCCGCGGGCATGACGACGCATTACCTGTCTCGATCTATCTTTCGGACGAGGCAGCTCAACATGACGTTCAGTTGGCAGTCCTGAGGCTGTTGGACCGTGTGGGTCTTACTGTGATCGAGGCGGATGACCCAATCATCGGGTCTTGGTTCCGACGTCTATGGGCTCGCAGCGCCACGCTGCGTGAGACTGCGTACACAGCGGCGCATATGGCTGACCAGCGACTCGTCTTGGCTCAAGACGCAGCTGTTACCTCCGCACTGATGCAGCATGTCCCGCCACTGATCGCAGCGCTTGATCCCACCAAAGACGCCGTCGTACGTATCGGTGCAGTACTGATCGTCAAGTTGGACTGGCAGGTGTTCGTACTGCAACTGACGGCCGCTCAACAAGCCACGCTAAATCATCAACCGCAGCTCGTTCGGTCACCTCATGAAGCTCTGCAAGCCCTGGGACAACTCGCCCGGGTGGAACCACCTCCAGGCCCAACCGGGTCTGACGGCGATACCGCGAGTGCGGCTCACTAGCTAGGAAGAACGTACTTCCCCGCCTACCCCCAAACGGTACTGCTAATTCTGGGTGTCCCGGAGCGTGCCGTTATGGGCCTCATGGGGTGGTCGACGACCGCGATGCCGCTCGAAATCATCTGGGAGCGGGATTAGCTTCAAGAGATGAATGGCGCTAGATTCGTGTTGCCTGACTGCCCTCTGAAGTTCTGGGGGCAGTCAGGCGATGGTGATGATTACAGTGACGTGAGCGGCTGCCGGGTTCAGTGACGATTCGACTCCCCTGTCACATCTGGTTTTTTGGTAGATAGTTAGAGTGTGGGGCTGTGTGCAGATGTAACCTCGGAGGTTAACAGCCCTGCGAGACTGGGGGAGTCGCGCACATGAAGAGAGTGCCTAACTGGGCAAATTCCGTAGTGTTCCATGCGCTCAATGCGGCGCTACTTGCTTACTCCGCCGCTTCGCGGCGTACGTCGAATGAGGCTAGCGAGTCAGAAGTTCCAGAAGAAACGTTCGTGGTTTCTGGCAGGCGCGAAACTGATCAATTCTCGGAATGGATTGGTGAGGACGTTCGCCATCTCGACAATCTGCGAAGTGATGTCGAAGTGGTCCGATGAATTACTGTTGCGAGGACGGTAGAGCGGCAATTTCAGGTGGTTGCTGAGAAGAGTTCCGTGATCGAGGGTGCCCTTAAGGCGTCTGGTGCTCTGATTGGTGTTTCTACTGAAATTGAGAGTCGTGTCGAGCGGGCCCACACGGACTCGATGTCGAAATCTCTAACGTTGACCCACAGTGTTGAGGAATATATAGAGTATGTGGTCAATCCTCGCTCGGAACTCACCGTCGCTCTTCAGTGGAAAAGGTTGTGGCAGCGTGGCGAGTACATACTCGACGGATGTTTCGGGACGGTTCTTGCCGTGCCCTACCAAGAGTCGATTGGCCTGAGCTTCGATGTCGCCGTATCTGGCTCATGAGGCACCGAGGCCCTGGATGAGCCAGTCCTTCTCAACGGAGTGAGCTACCGACTGAGACGGGAACTGAGACGGACCACCTTAAGGGCGGCACCTTCGGACGGCGCCGCCCTTACGTTCTGCCTGGTCAGGCATCCAGAGGCCGTGGCGGGAATCGAACCCACGTAACTCGCTTTGCAGGCGAGCCCCTAAACCACTCGGGCACACGGCCACTACCAAGTCCGGTTGTTCTGGGCTTGATCGGTAAGTCGACCGTACGGGCCGGGTCGGGGCGGGCTCAAGGGAATCGGGTGCGGTGCAATGGGACTGCCATGCCGCGTTCATGAACGGGGTGGTCTTACGACCAAGGTCGCAGGGTGGGGCCGGTCTCTCGACAGGGGTCAAAGCTGGTTGTGGCCCTTACGCTGGCGGGCATGAGTGTCGTTGAGCCGCGTGACGCCGGTGTTGCGAAGAGGTCCGATCACGTCCTGGTCGCCGGGTCCGAGGAGAGTGTGCTGAGCAGGTCCTATCGGGCGCTCAGTGTCGGGATCGTCTCCGTCGTGCTGCTCATCGCCTTCGAGGCGACCGCTGTCGGGACGGCGATGCCGGTGGCCGCGCGGGAGCTGGACGGGGTGTCGTTGTACGCGTTCGCGTTCTCGGGGTACTTCACCACCAGCCTGTTCGGGATGGTGCTCGCGGGGCAGTGGTCGGATCGGCGGGGGCCGCTCGGGGCGCTCACGGCCGGGATGGCCGCCTTCGGGGCCGGGCTGTTGCTGGCCGGGACCGCCGGAGCGATGTGGGTGTTCATTCTCGGGCGGGCCGTGCAGGGGCTCGGCGGCGGGCTGGTGATCGTCGCGCTGTACGTCGTCGTCGGGCGGGCCTACCCCGAGCGGTTGCGGCCGGCGATCATGGCGGCGTTCGCGGCCGGCTGGGTCGTGCCGTCGATCGTGGGGCCGCTCGCGTCCGGGGCGGTGACCGAGCATCTGGGGTGGCGCTGGGTGTTCGTCGGGATTCCGGTGCTGGTTGTCTTTCCGCTCGCGATCGCGCTGCCGCAGATAAGGCGGCGGGCGGCAGGGCCGGTCGACGCCGCCGCCGGGAGTGCCTCCTTCGACCGGCGGCGGATCCGGCTCGCCCTCGGTATCTCGCTGGGTGCGGGGCTGTTGCAGTACGCCGCCCAGGATCTGCGGTGGCTCTCCCTCGTACCCGGCATCGCGGGCGCCGCACTGCTCGTGCCGGCCGTGCTGGGGCTGCTTCCGCGGGGCACGTACCGGGCGGCGCGTGGGCTGCCGTCCGTGGTGCTGTTGCGGGGGATCGCCGCGGGGTCCTTCATCGCGGCCGAGTCCTTCGTGCCGTTGATGCTGGTCACCCAGCGGGGCCTGTCGCCCACGCTCGCCGGGTTCTCGCTCGCCGCGGGGGGCGTGACATGGGCGTTGGGGTCGTGGGTGCAGTCGTGGGCGCGGGTCGAGCCGTATCGGGAGCGGCTGATGGCGGTGGGGATGGTGCTGGTGGCGGCGTCCGTCGCCGCCGCGCCGAGTGTGCTGATCGACTCCGTGCCTGCCTGGATCGTCGCCGTGGTGTGGGCTTTCGGGTGCTTCGGGATGGGGCTGGTGATCTCGTCCGCGAGCGTGCTGCTGCTCCAGCTCTCCGCGCCCGAGGAGGCCGGGACCAACTCCGCCGCCCTCCAGATCTCCGACGCCCTGTCCAATGTGATTCTGCTGGCCGCGGGCGGCGCCGCCTTCGCGGCCCTGGGGGGCGGCACGGTGAGCCATGCGGGCGCGACGGCGTCGGGTTCGCATCCGGGGGCGTTCGCGGCGGTGTTCCTGCCGATGGCGGGGGTGGCGTTGGTGGGGGCCTGGGTGGCTACGCGGTTGCGGGTGCGGTGAGTTGCCGAGGTGTGGCTGTGACGTCCGTCCCACCCGTGCGGGACCCGGCCTTGTCCGCGCCTGGACACCGCCGGACCGCCGGTAGGGTGGCCCGGTTGTCATACGTAGCCGAGTCGCCTACGTCCCGGCCACCGAGCCACCGCCCCTGCATCCGACCCCCTTGCGGAGACCGTGACTACCACCGCCGCCTCCTCCCACCACCTTTCCCCCGCCTTCCCCGGCCGCGCCCCCTGGGGTACCGCCAACAAGCTGCGTGCCTGGCAGCAAGGGGCGATGGAGAAGTACATCCAGGAGCAGCCGCGTGACTTCCTCGCGGTCGCCACGCCGGGCGCCGGAAAGACGACCTTCGCCCTGACGCTGGCCTCCTGGCTGCTGCACCACCATGTCGTGCAGCAGGTCACCGTGGTCGCGCCGACCGAGCATCTGAAGAAGCAGTGGGCGGAAGCGGCGGCGCGCATCGGCATCAAGCTCGATCCCGAGTACAGCGCGGGGCCGCTCGGCAAGGACTACCAGGGCGTCGCCGTCACCTACGCCGGTGTCGGCGTACGGCCCATGCTGCACCGCAACCGGGTCGAGCAGCGCAAGACCCTCGTCATCCTCGACGAGATCCACCACGCCGGTGACTCCAAGTCCTGGGGCGAGGCCTGTCTGGAGGCGTTCGAGCCCGCCACGCGTCGGCTCTGCCTCACCGGTACGCCCTTCCGGTCCGACACCAACCCCATCCCCTTCGTGCTGTACGAAGAGGGCAACGACGGCATCCGGCGGTCCGCCGCCGACTACACGTACGGCTACGGCTCCGCGCTGTCCGACGGAGTCGTGCGGCCCGTCATCTTCCTCTCCTACAGCGGCAACATGCGCTGGCGGACCAAGGCGGGGGACGAGATCGCCGCCCGGCTCGGCGAGCCGATGACCAAGGACGCCGTCAGCCAGGCCTGGCGTACCGCCCTCGATCCGCGCGGCGAATGGATGCCCAGTGTGCTGCGCGCCGCCGACCAGCGGCTGACCGAGGTGCGCAAGGCCATTCCGGACGCCGGGGCCCTCGTCATCGCCTCCGATCAGGACTCCGCCCGCGCCTACGCCAAGCTGATCCGGGAGATCACCGGCAACAAGGCGACCCTCGTGCTGTCCGACGACGCCGGCGCGTCCAACCGGATCGACGAGTTCAGCGGCAGCAACGACCGGTGGATGGTCGCCGTACGCATGGTGTCGGAGGGTGTCGACGTGCCCCGGCTCGCCGTCGGGGTCTACGCCACCACCATCTCCACGCCGCTCTTCTTCGCCCAGGCCGTCGGCCGTTTCGTGCGGTCCCGGCGGCGGGGTGAGACCGCCTCCGTCTTCCTGCCGACCGTCCCCGATCTCCTCACCTTCGCCAACGAGATGGAGGTCGAGCGCGACCACGCCCTCGACAAGCCGAAGAAGGACGGCGAGGAGGACCCGTACGCCGAGTCCGAGAAGGAGATGGAGGAGGCGAACAAGGAGCAGGACGAGGACACCGGCGAGCAGGAGCAGTTCGCCTTCGAGGCGCTGGAGTCCGAGGCCGTCTTCGACCGGGTCCTCTACGACGGTGCCGAGTTCGGCATGCAGGCCCACCCGGGGAGCGAGGAGGAGCAGGACTACCTCGGGATTCCGGGGCTGCTGGAGCCCGACCAGGTGCAGATGCTGCTGCAGAAGCGGCAGGCCCGGCAGATAGCGCACAGCCGTAAGAAGCCGGACTCCGAGGCGGATCTGCTGGAGCTGCCCGCCGAGCGGCGGCCCGTCGTCTCGCACAAGGAGATGATGGAGCTGCGTAAGCAGCTCAACACGATGGTCAGCGCGTATGTGCATCAGAGCGGGAAGCCGCATGGGGTGATCCATACGGAGCTGCGGCGGGTCTGCGGGGGGCCGCCGAGTGCGGAGGCGACGGCGGGGCAGCTTCGGCAGCGGATCGCCAAGGTGCAGGAGTGGGCTACGCGGATGAAGTGACGCCGCGAGTGAAGTGACGGCGCTTGCGTTTCGGCTGCGGGGCGGTGGGGGCTTGTCGCGCCCACGCGGCGGAGCCGCATATCGATACAGCCCCGCGCCCCTGTGGCGCTTCGCGCCTGCTCGGGGCGCTCCGCACGCCTACACGGGCGCTTCACGCGCCGTACATTCCCGGACGAACGGTTGTGGTCCGTACTCGCCACTGCCCGGATTCTGGACGGAGCCTTCCGCTCAGCGAACCGGCTTCGCTAATGTCCCGCTACGCACACGCCCCGTGGCAGCGCCGCCGCGGAGCGCAGCCGTGAAGCGACGCGGTCCGGTACAGGCCGGGCCGCCGGCCGATCGGCGGCCTCTGAAGCGCGTCACTGGACGGGACTCCGTGACGCATCCGCCGCGAGGGGGCCGTCGACCTCACCACTAAGGAGTGGGCGTCGTGACCGCGGAGACCTCTCAGACGCTCGACCGAGGACTGCGTGTCCTCAAGCTGCTGGCCGATACGGACCATGGGCTGACCGTCACCGAGCTTTCCAACAAACTGGGCGTGAACCGGACCGTTGTGTACCGGCTGCTCGCCACGCTCGAACAGCACGCCCTCGTACGCCGTGACCTGGGCGGACGCGCCCGCGTGGGACTCGGCGTCTTGCGACTGGGGCGGCAGGTGCATCCACTCGTACGGGAGGCCGCGCTGCCGGCGCTGCGGTCGCTGGCCGAGGACATAGGGGCGACCGCCCACCTGACCCTCGTGGACGGCACGGAAGCGCTGGCCGTCGCCGTGGTCGAGCCGACCTGGACGGACTATCACGTCGCCTATCGGGCCGGGTTCCGGCATCCGCTGGACCGTGGGGCCGCGGGGCGGGCGATACTCGCGGCGCGGCAGCAGCCGATGGAGGAGCCCGGGTACACCCTCACCCATGGCGAGCTGGAGGCGGGGGCGAGCGGGGCGGCCGCGCCGTTGATCGGGGTCACCGGGGTCGAGGGCAGCGTGGGTGTGGTGATGCTGGCCGACGCGGTGCCCGAGCGGGTGGGGCCGAGGGTCGTGGACGCGGCCCGGGAGGTCGCGGAGGCGTTGCGCTGACGCGCGTACTAGGCAGGGCCCCGCACCACCTCCGACACTCGTGTCATGACCTCACTGAGCATCCGCACCGTCCACGAGCCCGCCGGGTTCACCGCTGTTGCCGACTACTTCAGTGACGTATGGCAGACGCCCCGCAGCGCACCGCCCCTGCTGCCCGAGACGCTGAACAGCCTCGCCCACGCGGGCGGGGCGGTGCACGCGGCGTACGACGGGGAACGGCTCGTCGGTGCCTGCGTCGCCGTGTTCGGGCCGCCGGCGTCGCGGGAGACGTACTCGCTGCTGGCCGCTGCCGAGCAGGGGCTCGGGCCGCGGTTGAAGCAGGCCCAGCGGGCCTGGGCGGTGGAGCTCGGGGCGCTCACCATGCGCTGGACCTTCGATCCGCTGGTCGGCCGGAACGCCCGGTTCAACTTCGTCAAACTGGGCGCCACCGGTACCGACTACCTCATCGACTTCTACGGCCCCATGGCGGACGGCGTGAACGACGGCGACGAGAGCGACCGGCTGGAGGTGGCCTGGGACCTGGTCGGGCCGCCGCGAGGACAGGCGGACGACGCCGGGCCCGGCATCCCGGATCGCGAGGCCGCGCCCACCACGCACACGGCCCCCGACGGCGGGCCGCTCGCCCGCCGGGACGTGTCGGACCGGTATGTCTGGTGCCGTGTACCGGACGACATAGTGGCGCTGCGGGCAGCGGACCCGGAGCTGGCACTGGGTTGGCGGCGAGCTGTCCGCGAGGTGTTCACCAAGGCCTTCGCCGAGGGGTTCACGGCGACGGACATGTCCCGCGACGGCTGGTACACGCTCACCCACGACCGGGAGGACGCCACCGCATGAAGCTCGAACGCGTCGAGATCGTCCACATCGCGATCCCGCTCGTCACCCCCTTCCGTACCTCCTTCGGCACGATGACGACGAAGGACACCTTCCTGCTGCACGTCGTCACGGACGCGGCCGAGGGCTGGTCGGAGTTCGCGGGCGACCCCGAGCCGCTGTACTGCTCGGAGCACGTGGCCGGCGCGGAGATCGTGCTGCGCGACTTCCTGCTGCCGCGCGTCGCCGCACTCCCCGTGTTCGATACGGCCCACCTCGCGCCGGCGATGGCGAAGATCAAGGGGCACGAGCTGGCGAAGGCGGCGCTGGAGACGGCGGTGCTGGACGCGGAGCTGCGGTCGTACGGGATGCCGCTGGCCACGTATCTCGGGGCGGTGCGGGAGCGGGTGCCGGCCGGGGTGTCGGTCGGCATCAGACGGACGCTCGGTGAGTTGCTGGACGACGTCGAGGGGTATCTGGCGGACGGCTATGTCCGGATCAAGCTGAAGATCGAGCCGGGCTGGGACCTCGAACCCGTACGGGCCGTGCGTGAGCGCTTCGGGGCGGAGCTGCCGCTCCAGGTGGACGCCAACACGGCGTACACGCTCGCGGACGCCGAGCATCTGCGGCGGCTGGACGCGTTCGGGCTGCTGCTGATCGAGGAGCCGCTCGCGGAGGACAACCTGTACGCCCACGCCCGCCTCCAGCAGCGCATCGCGACCCCCGTCTGCCTGGACGAGTCCCTGCACAACGCCGCCGACACCGCGTCCGCGATCGCGCTGGACGCGTGCCGGGTCGTGAACGTGAAGCCCGCCCGGGTCGGGGGATACCTGGAGGCGCGGCGGGTGCATGACGTGGCGTACGCGCACGGGGTGCCGGTGTGGTGCGGCGGGATGCTGGAGACGGGTATCGGCCGCGCGGCGAACCTGGCGCTGGCGGCGCTGCCCGGTTTCACGCTGCCCGGGGACACATCGGCGTCCGGCCGCTACTTCGCCGAGGACATCACCGAGCCGTTCGTGCTGGTGGACGGTCATCTGCCGGTGCCGAGAGGCCCGGGGATCGGGGTGCAGCCGCTGCCGGAGGTGCTGCGGCGCTTCACCAAGCAGCGGCGAGACCTGTACGTGACCTGAATGGGGCACCCTTGGCAGCTCCGACCTGCGCCGGGCCGGAACTCGCCGCCACGTTAGATTGATCCCGTGTTCTCTCGTCTCTCGCGCCCCCGGGCCGTCGCCGTCTGCGCCCTGCCGGTCGTGGCCCTGCTCGCCACGGCGGCCTTCGCGCCGCTGCCGTTCTCACTGACGCAGCCCGGGCTGACCGCGGACGTGCTGGGGGAGAACAAGGGGGACCCGGTGATCACGATCTCCGGTGCGCCGACCCGCGACACCAGCGGTGAGCTGCGGATGACGACCATCGAGGCCACCTCGCCGGACACGGACGTACGGCTCGGCGACCTGGTCGACGCCTGGTTCCGCACGGACAAGGCGGTCATGCCGCGCGACTCGGTCTATCCGAGCGGGCGCAGCACCCGGGAGATCGAGCAGTACAACACCGAGCAGATGAAGGAGTCCCAGGACGCCGCGACCGAGGCCGCGCTGAACTACCTGGACCTGACCGACAAGAACATCAAGGTCACCCTGAAACTCGCGGACGTCGGCGGCCCCAGCGCGGGCCTGCTGTTCTCCCTCGGCATCATCGACAAACTGAACGACGACGACCTCACCGGCGGCCGCACCATCGCCGGCACCGGCACGATCGACCCCGCCGGCCAGGTCGGCGCGGTCGGCGGCGTATCCCTGAAGACCCAGGCGGCCAAGCGCGACGGCGCGACGGTCTTCCTGGTCCCGAAGGCAGAGTGCTCCGACGCGAAGGCGGAACTCCCGAAGGGCCTCCGGCTGATCCCGGTGACGACCCTGAAGGGCGCGGTGAGCTCCCTGGAGGCGCTGGAGTCGGGGAAGGGCTCGGTTCCGAGCTGCTAGGGGTTTAACGCCGGTTTGGGCGTGGCCAGGCGCAGGCCGACTTCCACGAGCGTCCAGCCGACCCTCGTTCGCAGATCCCGGGCGGGTTTGGCGCGGGTCGCGAGGGCGTGTGCGTGGGCTTCGGCCTGGAGTTCGGCGGCGCGGGTGTGGTGCAGGGTGAGGTGGGTTTCGGGGTGCATGGGGTGGGGCCTCTCAGTCCGAGGTGATGGGGAAGACGTGGGTATGGAGGCGCACCTGCTCCGCGTCCGCGGTGCCTTCGGGGGCGGCGCGTGCGCGGTAGCTTTCGATGAGTTCGTGGATCTTCTCGTTGAGTTCGCTTGCGAGGTCGGGTGTGAGGCGAATCGTGAAGTCACTCACGTCCGAGGCGCTGACCCACACGTCGGGCCACTCGTGCCGGGTGCCGATGAACGTCGAGAGCTCCTGGGTGTGCCAGTTCGCGACCTCATGCATGAACACGGACGCCGCGCCTCGTACCGCCGGATCCGTGTCCCGCATCAGTGACTCGTCGAACCGCACCCCTTGGTGGACCGCCCGCCACCAACGCTCCCGGCCCTTGCCGTGCTCCGGGGCGTCCTCCACGAAGCCGTACGCGGCGAGCTGGCGCAGGTGGTAGCTGGTGGCGCCGCTCGACTCGCCGAGTTTTTCGGCGAGTTGGGAGGCGGTGGCGGGTCCGCCGCGGCGAAGGGCGGACAGCAGCTGCATCCGCAGGGGGTGGGCGAGCCCGCGGAGTGTGCGGGCGTCGAGCTCATGAAGCTTCGGTTCCTCGACCATGGTTACAAAGGTATCGTTGCAAAACTTCCTTTGCAACGGGTTCTTTGGAACCAACTGCCCAGCGACATCCGCTACTTCACGAACCCCTCCTCCTTCATCCAGTCCAACGCCACCTGATGCGGGTCCTCCCCGTCCACATCCACCTTCGCGTTCAGGTCCTGCGCCACGGAGTTGTTCAGTTTCTTGGTGACCGGGTCGAGTACCTGCGCGATGGCCGGCCACTTCTTCAGGGTCTTGGAGTTGATCATCGGGGCGACGTTGTAGTTGGGGAAGAACTTCTTGTCGTCCTCCATGACCACGAGGTTCATGGACTTGATGCGGCCGTCCGTCGTGAAGACCTCGCCGTAGGTGCAACTGCCCTTCGCGACCTGGGTGTAGATGATCCCGGTGTCCATCTGGGTGATGTTCTTCGTGGGCACGTCCATGCCGTACGCCTTCTGCATGCCCGGCAGCCCGTCCGCCCGGTTGGCGAACTCGACCTCCACGCACAGAGTCACGGCGCCGGGGTCGGACTTGGACAGCGCGGCGACCTCGGAGAGCGTGTTCGTGCCGTACTTCTTGTGGTTCTCCTGGTTCATCGCCAGGGCGTAGGTGTTGTTCAGCTCGGAGGGCGCCAGCCAGGTCACCCCGTTCTTCGCGTCCGCCTCGCGCACCGCCTCCCACTGCTTGTGCGGGTCGGGGATCGGCTCGCTGCGGCCCAGGTACGTGATCCAGGCCGTGCCCGTGTACTCGTACCCGGCGTCCGCGTCGCCCTTGCGGACCGCCTCGCGGCTGCCGATGGAGCCCTGGATGCCGGTGCGGTCGAGCACCTCCGCACCGGCCGCCTGGAAGGCGATGCCCATGATCGCGCCGAGGATGAGCTGCTCGGTGAACGACTTCGACGTCACCGTCAGTTCGGCGCCCTTCAGTGGCTCGCCCCGTCCGATCGTGCCGGGCCGTACGTCGTCCACCATCGGGGAGCCGCTGGTCAGGCCGCACCCGGCGGACGCCACCAGCAACCCCGCCGTCAGCAGGACCCCGGGCCGCCTCACAGGTCCAGCCCCCGTGGCCGCAGCAGCACTTCCGCCAGCGACGCCAGCCAGTCCACCAGCAGGGCGAGGGCGACCGTGAGGATCGAGCCCAGGACCAGGACCGGCATGCGCTGGTTGGTGATGCCGGCCGTGATCAGCACGCCGAGGCCGCCGCCTCCGCCGAACACCGCCAGGGTCGCCGTACCGACGTTGAGGACCAGGGCCGTGCGGACGCCCGCCAGGATCAGCGGGACCGCCAGGGGGAGTTCCACCCGGGACAGGACGCCCATCGGGGACATGCCGATGCCGCGCGCGGCCTCCAGCATGGTCGGGTCGTTCGCCTTGAGGCCGGCCATCGTGTTGGACAGCACGGGCAGCACGGCGTACGCGATCATGCCGATCAGGGCCGCTCTGCGGCCGATGCCCAGCCAGATCACCAGCAGGGCGAGCAGGCCGATCGCCGGGGTCGCCTGGCCCATGTTGGCGATCGCCACGGCCACCGGGGTGGCCTTCCGGAATGCCCGCCTGGTCAGCAGGATGCCCAGCGGGATCGCGATGATCAGCACGAAGAAGGTGGAGATCGCGGTGAGTTCGATGTGCTCCCACAGGGCCTGCGAGACCTGACCGTTCGACAGCGCGTTCTCGGAGACCGCGTCGAGGTCGGCCTGCTGGAACCACAGCCAGGTCGCGAGCAGCAGCACCACCAGCATCGCGGGCACGACGGTGAGCTGCTGCCGGCTCAGCCGGGCCGGGGCCCGCACGTGCGTGGGGGAGGGGGCCTCCGTGCCCGCCGCGGGTTCGCCGCCTTCGGGAGCCTCGGATTCCCCGGACGCCTCCCGCACCGGGGACGTCCCGGGGGTCTCGGGACCGCTCACGCCTTCATCCCCCCTCCCTCGCCCTCCTGCTCGGCGTGCGTGCGCTCCGCCCGCGCCCCCTCCAGCTCGTGCTGGGCCTCCAGCGCCTCCAGCCGGTCGGCCTCCAGCAGCTCGTGCACGGAGTTCATCAGCGTCTCCATGTCCACGACGCCCGTGTACTCGCCGCGCCGCCCGGTCACCGCCACCCGGCCCGAGCTGTCCGTGAGCACCGCCTCCAGCGCGTCCCGCAGGGTCGCGTCCTTGGTCACCGTGTCGTGCACGAGCGTGCCCGCCCGCGCCAGCGACCCCTTGGCCCGCATCATGTCGCCGCGCCGGAGCCACTTGTACGGCCGTCGGCGCCGGTCGAGCAGCAGGACCTCGTTGGTGCCGCTCGCCCGCAGCCGGTTGAAGATCTCCTGGAGCGGGTCGTCCACGGTCGCCGTCGGATAGTCGGTGATCTCCACGTCCCGCACCCGGGACAGGTTCAGCCGCTTCAGCGCCGCCCCGGCGCCGACGAAACCGGACACGAAGTCGTCCGCCGGGTTGGTGAGGATGGCCTCCGGGGTGTCGAACTGGGCGATGTGGGACCGTTCGCGCAGAACGGCGATCCGGTCGCCGAGCTTGATCGCCTCGTCGAAGTCGTGCGTGACGAAGACGATCGTCTTGTGCAGCTCGTGCTGGAGCCTGATCAGCTCGTCCTGGAGATGGTCGCGGGTGATCGGGTCGACCGCGCCGAACGGCTCGTCCATCAGCAGCACCGGGGGATCGGCCGCCAACGCCCGTGCCACGCCCACGCGTTGCTGCTGGCCGCCGGAGAGCTGGCGTGGATACCGGCCGCGGAACTCCCCGACGTCCAGCCCGACGAGGTCGAGCAGCTCCTCGACGCGCGCGGCGATCCGGGTCTTCGACCAGCCGATCATCTTCGGCACGAGCGCGATGTTCTGCGCGACCGTCATGTGCGGGAACAGTCCCGCGGACTGGATCGCGTAGCCGACCTTGCGGCGCAGCTTCACCGGGTCGATGTCGGTGACGTCCTCGCCGCCGATGCGGATCCGGCCACCGGTCGGCTCGATCAGCCGGTTGATCATCTTCAGGGTGGTCGACTTCCCGCACCCGGAGGGGCCGACGAAGATGACGACCTCGCCGGCCTTGATCTCCATGTTGACGTCGTCCACGGCCGGCTGCGGGCTGCCCGGATAATGCTTCGAGAGGTTCTCCAGCTCGATGGACGCGCCGTGGTGGCCGTCGTGGCCGTTGTTCTCAGGCACGGATCCCCCTGGGGATGGTCAGCCGCCCGATCAGGACGTACGCGGCGTCGAACAGCAGCGCCAGGATGATGATCCCGACCGTGCCCGCGAGCACCTGGTTCAGTGCGTTCGCGCTGCCCAGCGAGGCGAGACCGCGGAAGATGACGTTGCCGAGGCCGGGGCCGGAGGCGTACGCCGCGATGGCCGCGATGCCCATCAGCATCTGTGTGGCGACCCGGATCCCGGTCAGGATCGGCGGCCAGGCCAGCGGCAGCTCCACCTTCAGCAGCCGGGTGAGCCGCGACATCCCGATCCCCTTGGCCGCGTCCACCAGGGACGGGTCGACCCCGCGCAGCCCGACGATCGAGTTGCGCACGATCGGCAGCAGCCCGTACAGCGTCAGTGCGATCACCGTGGGCGCCACGCCGAGGCCCACGACCGGGATGAGCAGACCGATCATGGCAAGCGACGGAATGGTCAGGATGCCGGAGGTGGTCAGCGTGGCGAGATTGCCGGCCCACTCGGTGCGATAGGTGGCCACGCCGATCAGCACCCCGATCACGGTCGCCACGATCATGCACTGCAGGACGGCGCTGGCGTGCTGGAGGGCGTCGGCGAACAGCTGCTGGTGGCGGTTGCCCAGGTACTCCCAGAAGCTCACATCCGCTCACCCGCTCACCTAGGTCGGCCAGGTCGTCCTGTCCCGGTCCTGGGCCGCCTGCTCCACCAGCGGGATGGTCCGCAGCGGAACGGGGTTCTCCATCACGATCGCGGTGGAGGCCCGGACGATCCCATCGAAACCGACAACCCGGTCGATCACCCGCTGGAGATCGGCGTTGGAGCGCGCCACCAGGCGGCACATCATGTCCCCGGTCCCGGTGGTGGTGTGCAGCTCCAGCACCTCCGGCACGCTCGCCAAGTGCGCCCGTACGTCGGCCCCTTGCCCCTGCCGGATCTGCAGCGTGGCGAAGGCGGTGACCGGATATCCGAGCGCGGCCGGATCCACCTCGGGGCCGAATCCGCGGATGACTCCGTTCGACTGAAGCCGGTCAAGGCGCGCCTGCACGGTCCCGCGGGCCACTCCCAGCCGCCGGGACATCTCCAGCACCCCGATCCGCGGCTCCCGCGCCAGCAGCACGATGATCCGCCCGTCCAGATGATCGATCGCCACAGCAGCCTCCCGAAGCCTCACGAGCGGGGTGGTCAACCTGTACAGACAGCCCGCAGAAACGGACCCTTCGCTGCACAGACTGCCCAGTGAACGAACAAACTATTGCGCACCTTGCCGCACCGGAGTGAGGCTGCGGCTATGACGCAGACCACACACCACACTCCCGACACCGCCCGGCAGGCCGACCCCTTCCCGGTCAAGGGAATGGACGCGGTCGTCTTCGCCGTGGGCAACGCCAAGCAGGCGGCGCACTACTACTCCACCGCCTTCGGCATGAAGCTGGTCGCCTACTCCGGACCGGAGAACGGCAGCCGCGAGACCGCGAGCTATGTGCTGGAGAACGGCTCCGCCCGGTTCGTCCTCACCTCGGTCATCAAGCCCGCCACCACCTGGGGCCACTTCCTCGCCCAGCACGTGGCCGAGCACGGCGACGGCGTCATCGACCTCGCCATCGAGGTGCCGGACGCGCGCCGCGCCTACGCCTACGCCCTCGAACACGGCGCCCGCTCGGTCGAGGAGCCGTACGAGACGAAGGACGAGCACGGCACCGTCGTACGGGCCGCGATCGCGACGTACGGCGAGACCCGCCACACCCTCGTCGAGCGCAAGGACTACGACGGCCCGTACCTGCCGGGCTTCGTCGCCGTCGCGCCGATGGTCGAGCCGCCCGCCCAGCGCACCTTCCAGGCCATCGACCACTGCGTCGGCAACGTCGAGCTCGGCCGGATGAACGAATGGGTCGGCTTCTACAACAAGGTCATGGGCTTCACGAACATGAAGGAGTTCGTGGGCGACGACATCGCGACCGAGTACAGCGCGCTGATGTCGAAGGTGGTCGCGGACGGGACCCTGAAGGTCAAGTTCCCGATCAACGAGCCCGCCATCGCCAAGAAGAAGTCCCAGATCGACGAGTACCTGGAGTTCTACGGCGGCGCGGGCGTCCAGCACATCGCGCTGAACACCAACGACATCGTGGCCACGGTCCGCACGATGCGCGCGGCCGGTGTCCAGTTCCTCGACACCCCCGACTCGTACTACGACACCCTCGGTGAGTGGGTCGGCGACACCCGTGTTCCCATCGAGACCCTGCGCGAGCTGAAGATCCTCGCCGACCGCGACGAGGACGGCTATCTGCTGCAGATCTTCACCAAGCCGGTCCAGGACCGGCCGACCGTGTTCTTCGAGATCATCGAGCGGCACGGCTCGATGGGCTTCGGCAAGGGCAACTTCAAGGCACTGTTCGAGGCGATCGAGCGGGAGCAGGAGAAGCGCGGCAACCTCTGAGGCTCGCGTGAAGCCTGTGAATTCGTAGAAAGCGCAACCATCTCGGCCCGGTCGGGCCTCTCCAGTCGTGTGGGCGCCACGGGGGTGCCCACGCGTCCGGGGAGGGAAGTGTGGCCGACCGCGTCGACCAGTCCACACCCCAGTCTCTTATAAACAACTTAAGCAGCCGACGACAAAGGAAGTGTTTATATCGGGGGGGGGCGGATCAG
>NZ_JBHYJA010000051.1:0-82106 GCF_042740355.1 Streptomyces sp. NPDC059010 | reverse complement strand
CCTCACCGACGCCTGCGAGGTGAGCTGTCGGGTTCGGGCCGGTTGAGTTGCCCGGGCCCCCCCGCCCCCCGGGCGGCCCCCCCGGGGCGCCCCCCCCCTTTTGGGCCGGCCACCACCCTGGGGCGTGCGTACGGTGGAGGAACGGTCCGTGCGCCGATGGCGGCCTGCCGACACCGCCGTACGCGAAGAAGGGGTGTGGCGGTTGGGACTCGGCGTCGTGGCGCTGTCCGAGCGGGCTCGCTCAGTCGGCGAATCTGGCCGGAATTCGGTTGTTCGGCTGCCCTTCGGCGCCCCTGGATCCCCTCTGCCGATGGTGCGGGACCGCCCGCCCGACCCCCGTCCGGGAGGGCGGCCCCGCTGGGTGGTGGCCCGGCGGTGCGGCCGTCAGTAGAGCTTGTCGACCGCGGTGGTGGTCGTCTTCTTGAAGGCCTTCACCGGCGCGTCCGTGAAGTCGCCCATCTGCCCCCACTGCACGACGGTGACGGTGCCGCCGTCCCGGCCGACGGAGATGAGGTGGATGTCCATGGCGCCCCACGAGGCGCGGGTGTGCACGCCGTGGACGCGGGCGCCCTCCTCGACCGGCAGGCTGCCGTAGCTGCGGTACTCGGCCTCGATCTCGGGGTCGGCGTCGCTGCGCCGGACGCAGCGCCGGATCTCCTTGTTGAGGCGGTCGGCGAGGGCCTTGGCCTTGGCGTTGTCGCCGACGACGACGTTGAGCTGCTCGGCACCGGTCTCCAGGTCGGTGCGGAAGGTGCGGTAGCGGGAGTCGTAGGCGAGCAGCGCCTCACCCAGGCAGCCCTGCATCTCCTCCGGGACGCCGTCGGTGACCTTCCCGGCGGTCCAGGCGGAGGTCGGGTGCGGCGGGAGCTGGGAGGCCGACAGGAACTTCGGCGCGGGCGCCTTGGTCGCGGCGCCGGCCGGTGCGGCGGTGAGCGCGGCGCCTGCGGCGAGGCTGGTGACGGCGAGTGCGGCGAGCAGGCCGGCTCGGGTGCGCTTGGGCATGGGTGTCCCCCGTGAGTGAGATGAGTGCGTGAACGATCAGAAGTGAGCCGTCACCGAAACCGGATGGTCCGTCCGGCCCCCCGGGCCCTGTCGGCCTCGTCGGTGCGACACCAAGAGCATCAGCCGTCACAGTCGGCGAACGCAACCGCTGCCGCCCGATCCACGACGGTGGAACCATCCCAGCCCTGCTGACGTGCAGCTATATGGAGTGCCTGGGATGCCGTCCCGGGACGGGGAGGACACGGGGGAACGGTGTCTGAAGTGCAGGACGAGGTCCAGGAGTTCGCGGCGCTGCTCACCCGGCTCAAGGAGCGCACCGATCGCAGCTACGGCCAGCTGGCCCGCCGCCTGAACATGAACACCTCCACGCTGCACCGCTACTGTGCAGGAGACGCGGTCCCCCTCGACTTCGCCCCCGTGGAACGCTTCGCCGCGCTGTGTCAGGCGACGCCGGAGGAACGGCTGGAGCTGCACCGGCGATGGATCCTGGCGGTGGCGGCACGCGGGCGGACGCGCACGACGGCCGCCCCGGCGCCGGAGAGCGCCACCTCCGACAGCGCCGTGTCCGCCACGGACAGCGCCTTGTCCGTGGCGGAGGACGCCTTGTCCGTGGCGGAGGACGTCGACTCGGTCGGCGCCCCCACAAGGACGCCCGGGGAACCCGCGCCGGGCGAGTCTCCCCGCCGCCCCTGGTACCGCCGCCGGAGCCTCCTGGTCCCCGCGGCCGTGGCGACGGCGCTCCTCGCGACGCTCGGCAGCCTCTCCGCCCTGCCGGACGACGACCGGTCCCGGGCGAGCGACTCCGTCCGGGGCGCCGATCCGACCCGTACGTCAGCCATGGGCACTCCCCGCCCGAAGTCGGCCACTTCCCCGAGCCCCTCCCTCACCACCGCCTCCCCCTCGGCCGGCGCGTCGAAGAAGCCCTCCGCCGAATCCACGGAGTCCGCCGGCCGACCCGCCGAGGAGTCCGACGAACCCGGCCGACAGCAGTCCCCGCCCGGCCTCCCGCTCACCTGGAGCGCCGACTCCCATGTCTGGCAGGCCGGTTGCGGCCACGACTACGTCATCACCAAGCCCCCGCAGCAGGTGCCGCCGCCTCCGGCCGCGCAGGACGCCGCGGTCTGGGCGGCATCGCAGAGCGCGGTGCACGGGCGGCAGACGATGGTGGAGATCACGGTGCAGGGGCGGACGTCCACGGCCGTCGTCCTGGACGCGTTGCGGGTGCGCGTCGTCGGCCGTTCGGCACCCCCCGGTGCAAGCACCGGCTCCACTGGAGCGGCTGACGCCGCGCCCCCTTTTGCCTCGTACGCCATGGACAACGGCTGCGGCGGAGCGCTGACGCCCCGCTACTTCGACGTCGACCTGGACAAGGACCGGCCCATCGCCCGCCCGGTCGACGGCAACGACACGGGCACCCCGATCCCGGCTATGAAGCTGCCGTACCGGGTGTCCGCCGAGGATCCTGAGGTGCTGCTCGTCGACGCGCAGACGGTGGGCTGCGACTGCAGCTGGTACCTCGAACTGGACTGGTCCTCCCAGGGCCGCACCGGCACGGTCCGCATCGACGACCACGGCCGCCCGTTCCGCACCACGAGCCTCAAGGGACTGCCCCGCTACTCGTACGACACCTCGGCCCGCAAGTGGGTGCCGTACAGCTGAGCCGTGCTGCCGGGGACCGGCCCTATGCCTCCCACACGGCGGCGGCCGTACGGTCGTCGGAGTAGCCCTTGACGCGGACCTGGGTGTCGGCGAGGAACGCGGCGAGGCCGGGTGGGGTGGCGCCGGACCAGCGGCCGGTGAGGTACTCGGACAGCTCGGGTTCGCCGCGCAGTGGTTCGGCGAGGCCGCCGGTGCACATCAGGAGGGCGTCTCCGGGGCGGGCGACCGAGGCGCGGAAGCGGAAGGGTTCGCGGGGCGGTTCGGGGGCCGGTTCGTAGGGGCTCGGCGGTGTGGTGATGCCGAGGTCCATGGTGAGGCGGTCGCCGTCGGGCGTCTCGGCCGGCAGGGAGCCGAAGCCGACGACGGGTTCGCCGGTGACGTCACCGGCGTGCGGCTCGATGTCCTGCCACTCGCCGTCGCGCAGCCGGAACAGCCCGCCGGCGCCGACGCCGAAGAAGACGCGGGTACGGCATTCGGGGTCGGCGGGAAGCAGCAGGCAGCGCAGCGTCGCCGCGTACTCCTCCGGTTCGATGCCCTGTTCGGCGGCGCTGGCGCGGAGTTTGCCGAGGCTGCGGTCGGTGAGGCGGTGCAGACCGGACTTCAGGTCGCCGCGGCGTGCGGCCCTGAGGTCCTCCGCGAGCCTCGGGTGGCTGCGTCCCACGGCCCGGCCGATCCAGTGACAGGCCTCGGCGGCGGCGCGGTGCGCGTTCGGGGTGGCCCGGGCGCCGGTCGCCATCGCCACGAGGACCAGGGCGTGTTCGCCGGTGCCGAAGCGGGCGGTGAGGAGGGAGTCGCGGCGGGGTTCGCCCCGGTAGCGGGCGGAGTCGCCGCGCAGGGAGACGGCGCGCAGGGTGCAGGCGCCGTAGTGCGCGCCGTCCAGGACGGTGTCGGCGACCAGGTCGTCCAGGTCATCGGGGTCGGCGGGCGGGAGTGCGGTGGGTTCGGGGGCGTAGGTGGGCGGGCCGCTGCCGACGTAGTCGACGGGGGTCGGCGGGAGCGTGGGGACGTCGACCCGGGTCGCGGTGCGGGGCGCGTCGGCCGGCGCCGCAGGTTTCTCCCGCTCGGCCGGTGTCACCCGCTCCGGAGGCGGCGCCTCCAGGATGAATCCCGGCGGCCTGGGCAGCCCGGGCGGGAAGACCGGCAGATCCTCCACGGCATCGGGGCCCGCCCTCGGTGCCGGGACCGCCGCGCCCGTCCCCACCGCACCCGCTGCCGAGGCGAACCGGTCGTCCAGTGAGTCTGGCGCGGTCGTCGGACCCGTGTCGTCGGCGGTGTCGCCGTACAGTTGCCCCCACCAGTCGTCCTCGTGACCGGTGGGCCTTCCCCCCTGCTGGCTCATGCCCTCAATTGTCCACCGCACAGGCCGGAAGAAAACGGGGCATCCGCAAAATCCGCCCCGGTACCGGGCGTCGAAAACGGCATGTCGGGTGAGGCGTTGAACAGTCTTGCGAAACCTCGGCCGGACCGCGTCGCCGGGCAGTCCCACCCCCCACGGGAGAACCGCCCGGCGACAGTCCGGGTGACCGAAGTGCCGTTCGCATCGGCCCAACGGCCCTGAGTGTGAACGGCCTTCCTGTCGTTCCGCTGTGGTTCCCCGTGTCCCCCGGTTCATGCCGAGGTGGCGACACCTTGGCAGAGTCACAGGTCGTACGGCGATGATGTCCTGAGGCGGAATCACGCCGTGGCCGTTTTCCGCCACGGACCGGACACCGGTGTTCGTCTATCGGCTTTCGACTGTTCGACTTGGGGAGGGGCGCGGCCCGATGCTGGGAGCGATCGGTCTCGACGAGGCGCACGAGTCGGCGTACCGGGCCCTGGTGTCCGTGGGCGCCGCCGACATACCGGATCTCGCGCGGCGGCTGACCCTCGGCGAGTACGACACCGAGCGCGCCCTGCGCCGTCTGGAGCGGCACGGGCTCGCGGCGCAGTCCTCGGCCCGGCCCGGCCGCTGGGTCGCCGCGCCGCCCGGGGTGGCGCTGGGCGCGCTGCTCACCCAGCAGCGGCACGAACTGGAGAAGGCGGAACTGGCCGCCGCGCTGCTCGCCGAGGAGTACCGGGCGGCGGCTGCCGAGCCCGCGGTGCACGACCTGGTGGAGGTGGTGATCGGGGCGGCGGCGGTGGCACAGCGCTTCGTGCAGCTCCAGCTCGGGGCGAGCAAGGAGGTGTGCGCGCTGGTCACCGACAGCCCCGTCGCGGTCACCGGCGCGGAGAACGACGCGGAGGAGCGGGCCGCCGACCGTGGCGTCCGGTACCGCGTGGTCCTGGAGCGTTCGGTCCTCGACCAGCCGCACGGCATCAGCGAGCTGTCCGCCGCCCTCGGCCGCGAGGAACAGGTGCGGGTCGTCGACCGGCTCCCGACCAAGCTGGTGATAGCCGACGGGACGCTGGCCCTGGTGCCGCTCACCTCGCACACCACGGAGCCGGCCGCGCTGGTCGTCCACGCGAGCGGGCTGCTGGAGCTGCTGTCCGGGCTGTTCGAGTCGGTGTGGCGGGAGGCCCTGCCGGTACGCCTGGGCGCGTCCGGCATCACCGAGCAGCCGCCGGACGGGCCGGACGACACCGACCTGGAGGTGCTCTCCCTGCTGCTGGCGGGCCTGACGGACGCGAGCGTGGCCAAGCAGCTCGACCTGGGCCTGAGAACCGTGCAGCGCCGGGTGAAGCGGCTGATGGAGCTGACCGGGGTGACGACCCGGCTCCAGCTCGGGTGGCATGCGTACGAACGGGGATGGGTGGCCCGGGAGCGGCAGGGCTGACCGGCGTCCACTCGATGACCGGCGTCCACCTGCGGTGACGTCTCTGATCTGCGCGTTCTCGCGGGCTCCGGCACTCTGGTCAGATGGGAGTCTGGGACCTCGTGCTGGTCGGCCTGGTCCTCCTGCTCGGCCTGTGCGGAGTGCTGGTGCCTGGGGTGCCGGGGTCGTGGCTGGTGTGGGCCGCGGTCATGTGGTGGGCGCTGAAGGACCCCCAGCCGGTCGCGTGGTGGGTGCTCGTGGGGGCCACCGTCGCGTTGTTCCTCTCCCAGGTGGTGCGCTGGGCCCTGCCGCCCCGCCGGCTGCGCGAGAGCGGCGCCACCCCTCGTATGGCCGTGTACGCCGGGGCGGGCTCCTTCCTGGGCTTCTGCCTGATCCCCGTGGTCGGCTCGATCCCCGGCTTCATGACCGGCATCTACCTGGAGGAACGCCTCCGTCTGGGCCGCCACGGGGAGGCGCGGGCCGCCCTGCGCACGGCGATGCGGTCGGGCGGGTCGAGCGTGCTGGCGGAACTGTTCACCTGCCAGCTGATCGCGGGAGCGTGGGTCGGGGCGGTGCTCTCGGGCTGACGCCAGGCCCCGACGTAGGCCCGGAGCCCTAAGCCCTGCAGCCGATGCGCCCACCGACGCGGGCGTGTTTCGCTGGCCGTATGACGGAATCCGGCACCGAATTCAGCGAGGCGGAGCACGCCTACCTGCGGTCGCAGCGACTGGGGCGGCTGGCCACCGTGGACCCGGCGGGCCAGCCGCAGGCGAACCCGGTCGGGTTCTTCCCCCAGGACGACGGGACGATCCTGGTCGGCGGCCGTGCGATGGGCGCCACCAAGAAGTGGCGCAACCTGAGCAAGAACCCCAAGGTCGCGCTGGTCGTGGACGACCTCGTCAGCGTACGGCCGTGGCGGGTGCGCGGGATCGAGGTCCGCGGGGACGCGGAGCTGCTCACGGGCCCGCACGAGCTGGGCCCGTACTTCAGCGAGGAGGTCATCCGCATCCATCCGCGGTGGGTCCACAGCTGGGGACTGGAGCAGGAGGGCTGATCTCAGCCGGGGCCCTGGAGGGCGCCCTCCAGCGTGAGCAGCCGCACCTTGCGGTCGAGGCCGCCCGCGTACCCGGTCAGTGACCCGTCGGCGCCGATCACGCGATGGCAGGGGCGGACGATCAGCAGCGGGTTGGCGCCGATCGCGCCGCCGACGGCCCGGACGGCGGCCCGGGAGGCGCCGATCCGTGCGGCGATCTCGCCGTACGTGGTGGTCGCCCCGTACGGAACGCTGCCGAGGGCGGCCCAGACCCGCTCCCGGAACTCACTGCCCGCGCTGCTCAACTCCAGGTGGAACTCCTTGAGTTCACCGGCGAAGTAGGCGTCGAGCTGTTCCTCGGCCGGGCGGAAGAGCGCGGGGTCGTGCCGCCAGCCGTCCTGGACCGTGCGCCCGCCCTTCTGGCCCGGCACGGACAGGGAGGTCAGGGCGCCGGTCGTGGGGTCGCCGGTGAGGAGGATGCGACCGAGCGGACTGTCGAGCTCGGTCCAGTGGACCGCGGTGGCCATACGGGTCGGGGTGGTCATACGGATCGGGGTGGTCATGCCTGCTCCAACTCCCCTGCTGTGCGCAGGTGTTGCCATGCGTAGGAGCGCCAGGGGCGCCAGCTGTCGGGGACGTCGACGCCGGGCGGCGCGACATCCGGGTCGCCGAGGGCGCGGCTGCGGATGACGGCGACGGTAGGGCCGTCCAGGCCGGGCAGCCCGAGCAGCGCGCGTTCCGCCTCGTCCCGGTCGGCGCCCGCGTCCAGCCGTACGGCGCCGTCGGCGAGGGCGGTGGCGAGCGTGCCCAGGGGCCCGTCGGGCTCGGCCCCGGCCAGCACGGCCGCCTCCGGGAACAGATGGGTGAGGCTGCCGCAGGGCGAGTCGAGGGCCTTGCCGTAGCGCAGCACGAGCCTCTCGGCCTCCGCCCGCCCGACCAGGGCCCGCACGGCCAGTTCCTCGGGATCGGCGGCCCCGGGTGACCGCAGCCCCGGCCGCGCGGCGACCATCGGCCCGATCCGCGGATCGGTACCGAGCCGCTCGTCGACGGCGTACGGATCGGCATCGAGGTCGAACAGCCGCCGCAGCCGGTGAACCGCGGTGGTCAGATCACGGGGGTCGGTGAGATGAAGCCGGGCGTCGAGCCAGCCACCGGGGTGAGCCGCCCCCGCCTCCCTCCCCGCACCGCCCGCCCTCTCCTCCACCGCGACGATGGCACTGCCGTGCGGCAGACGCAGGGTCCGGCGGTAGGTGCGCCGGCCGAGCGGACCGGAGACCTCCTCCATGCCGGGCACGGCCTCCTCGGCCAGCAGGTCGAAGACGGCACCGGTCTGGTACGGGCCCCGGTGGGCGAGCCGCAGCGGTATCCCGGCCGACGGCGTGGCCGTACGCCGACCCGACCGGCCGCCGCCCTTGGGTGCGGCGGCACGCACCTCACTCGGCGTCGACGCGTACACCGCCCGGATCGTGTCGTTGAACTGCCGCACACTGGCGAACCCGGCCGCGAACGCGATCTCGGTGACCGGCAGCTCGGTCGTTTGCAGCAGCACCCGCGCGGTGTGCGCCCGCTGGGCCCGCGCCAGCGCGACCGGCCCGGCGCCGAGCTCGGCGGTCAGCTGCCGCTGCACCTGACGGGCGCTGTAGCCGAGCCGCGCGGCGAGCCCGGCGACGCCCTCACGGTCGACGATCCCGTCCCCGATCAGCCGCATCGCCCGGCCCACCGCATCGGCCCGCACATTCCACTCCGCGGACCCGGGCACGGCGTCCGGCCGGCACCGCCGGCAGGCCCGGAACCCCGAGCCCTGCGCGGCGGCGGCCGTCGCGTAGAACCGCACATTGGCTCGCTTCGGTGTGACCGCCGGGCAGCTGGGGCGGCAGTAGATGCCGGTGGTCTCGACGGCGAAGAAGAACTCGCCGTCGAACCGGGCATCCCGGCTGCGGACCGCCTCGTACCTGCTGTCTTCGTCCATCACAAGGTCCAGTGTGAGCGAGACACGAGCACGCCGCTGGCGGATTTCGGACACGGAGCCGGCCACCCCAAGGGGCGTGGGGAACTGCGCGACCAGCCACAGCAAATCCCGCAGCCGCCAGACGACACAACGAGGCACCCTCAATGGCGCGCTACAGCCACCTCCCCCGCTTCGCCTCCATCGCCGCCTTCCCCTCCGCCCCCTTCCGCTTCCAGTCCTTCCGGATCTCGGCCCGGACCCGCGCGTCCGTCTTGGCCACGATCCGCTGGTTCTCGCGCAGCAGCTTCCGGTAGCTCTCCAGCCGCCGCACCGGCAGTGTCCCCGCGTCGATCGCGGCCAGCACGGCGCACCCCGGCTCGCTCTCGTGCGCGCAGTCGTGGAAGCGGCACTCCTCGGCCAGTTCCTCGATCTCGGAGAAGACCTGCCCGACCCCGGTCTCGGCGTCCCAGAGCCCGACGCCGCGCAGCCCGGGGGTGTCGATCAGGACGCCGCCGCCCGGCAGGGCGAGGAGATTGCGCGTGGTGGTCGTGTGGCGGCCCTTGCCGTCGACGTCGCGCGCGGCCTGGACCTCCATCACGTCCTCGCCGAGCAGCGCGTTCGCGAGCGTCGACTTGCCCGCGCCGGACTGCCCGAGCAGCACGGACGTACCACCGCCCACGACTGCGGCGAGGACGTCGAGTCCCTCCCCGAGCGTCGCGCTGACGGTGAGCACCGGCACGCCCGGCGCGGTGGTCTCCACGTCCTGGACGAGATGCGCGAGCGTCACCGCGTCCGGCACGAGGTCGGCCTTGGTGAGGACGACGACCGGCTGCGCACCCGACTCCCAGGAGAGTGCCGACTTATGCAGCAGTGCCTCACCGTTCGAGCTGGACATGGCGAGCGCCAGGAACCGCTCGATGCGCCCAAGATCGAACTCGACCGCGAGCGACACACAGATGACGACGTGATCGATGTTAGTGGCCAGTACTTGACCCTCGGAACGCTTCGACGACGTGGACCGCACGAACGCGGTCCGGCGCGGCAGCAGCGTCCGGACGTACAGGGGGTCGCTGCCCTCGGGATCGACCGCGACCCAGTCTCCCGTGCACACGACCTTCATCGGATCGCGGGGGACGACGAACTCGGTGTCGGCACGGACGGTGCCGATGGGGGTGAGGACATCGCACAGGCCACGATCGACCCGAGCGACACGGCCGGGCAGGAGACCCTGCGCGGCGTAAGGAGCGAACTCGGCTTCCCAGTCCGCATCCCAGCCGTAAACGGCAAGAGGGTGCGACGAAACGGAAGAAGCCGAAAGAGAGGAGGAATTCAAGGGAGACCCTTCACAAGGGCAGCCCCGGCGGCACGCAAGTGCGCGCTGTATGGAAGGTCAGCCGGAGGCTACGGAGGTGGAGTGGATGATCTTCTGGTTGCAGGCAGCGCCCATCACAGAGACAGCCATCGGTCACACCTCCACTTCCTGCTCAGTCGACAACGGCCACCAACGGCCGCTGTTCGAAGTAATCCTCACCCTAGAGGGGTGCGCGCTCTGGTGCCACTAATTTCCTCTCCTGCGCCGACTCCGTCGGAAGGCCCGGTATGAGGCAGCACTCAGCACCCCACCACGCATCGAGCCAGCGTTGCCGGATCTTGGAGTACCGGGAGTCGCACCACCGCGCGTGGCTGATCAAGACCGATCCTGAACTTGTCCAGCAAGGAATTGAGTTCCTCCGCGGTCCGGCTCAACACGCTGGGCGCACTCGGCGCAGGTTCCGAAGATCTCCACCGTATGCGCAACGTCCACGTACCCGTGCTCGGCCGCGACCGCCTCCGCCCACCTCGCAACGTCCGGGCCCTCGACCTCGACGGCCTTGCCGCAGTCGCGGCAGACGAGGTGGTGGTGGTCGTGTTCGCCGGTGGAACGACGGTAGACGGACTCGCCGTCGGGGGTACGCAGAACGTCGACCTCGCCAGCGTCCGCGAGGGACTGGAGGGTGCGGTACACCGTCGTCAACCCGATGGAGTCACCCTTGTGCTTGAGCAAGTCGTGGAGGTCCTGGGCGCTGCGGAACTCGTTCAGCTCGTCCAGGGCCGCTGCCACGACGGCTCGCTGGCGGGCGGCTCGCCCGCGAGCGGGGACGACGCCGGAGGAAGCTGGGTCGTTCGCGATATGCCCGTCGAGACGCAGCTGCTCCAGAGCACGGCGCACGGTGCTCCGGGAGACGGAATAGCGGTCGGCGAGGGCCTGCTGCGTGGGCAGCCGGTCCCCCTGGGGGAATGTGCCGTTCAGAATGTCCGTGCGGATTGCCTCTGCCACGCGTTCGTAATTGGTCGGTTCAGAGGGGCGTGACACAAGCAGCGTGACGCCCTCTTCCTCCAGAACCTGGTTGAGGGAGCGCAGGACGTTCTTCCACTGCGTCGCCGGAATCAGGTCCGCCTCGAATGCCCGGCGGATCTCGTCGCCGGAAATGCTTCCGCGGTTCTTGCCTTCGTCGATCAGGGACGTTACGTGCTGCCATTGGCGCAGGTCGGCCGGAATGTCGCCGCGCTCCGGAGACGGCGCCGAGGAGGCCAACGGCCGCCGGGGCAGGTCAAACCGGCGTGCGTGCTGGCCGTGCGTTGCCAAGGCGGCCTCTGCCGGCGCGGGATCGGATGGAGTTGGGTCGCCCCGCAGAAGCACGAGAATCCGCTCCATGGTCTCGACGGAATCGGACCACCCATCGGGACCTGCCATGTTGTTGATGTCGTTGTACGAGAGGACGTCGGTGTGCGCGAACGGCTGACGGTAGGCGGGAAACTCGCGTGCGGCGGTGGGATCGTGTCGTACGGCGGCGATGCCGTCCGGCGCGTATGGGTGAGCGTCGAGATGCCGGCCGAGCGCGCGTCGCGCCTGCCAGGCGTCGTACGTGGTTGCCCGGGCGCGCAGCCTCTCGCGCGCACTGTCACGCAGCACCATCACCGGGTCGTAGCCAGCGGTGTGGGTGATGGTCAGCAGACCGCTGGTGAGGAGTTCGGCGAGGTCCGCCGAACCGGCTTCGGGCACCGCCTGCTCGCGGAGCGCATAGAGCAGCGACACGGTGAGTTCGGGCAGGGTGGAGCACAGGACGGCGAGGCGGATGGCGGGCGCGGAGGCGGTGCGCAGGAATGCGTCGGCGAGGACGGTGTGGTCCGTGCGCGGGGTGAGGACCCCATCGCGTCCGGCAGAGGGGTCGGTGAGACGTCCGGCTGCCGGCACGAGGACGGCGTCGCAGCCGTGCGGATCAGGGCGCATCAGGGCACGCGCCCAGGCGCCCAGCGATCGCGCCGTACAGGAGACGACCGGCAGAGGCAGCCAGTGCCCCGCCTCCGCATGGTGGGGGGAAGGTTGTCGGAGCCGGAGGGGGAGGCGGTGGCGCAGGACGCCGTTCGGGGCACCGGCCTGCACGGTGGTCGCTCGCACGGCGGGCAGGTTGAGCGCGGAACGCCGCCACAGTCGCCGGGGCAGGGGATTGACGAGCGCCACGGGGACCTGCTGCCCCCACTCGTGCATCAGCCGCCACACGTCTGGGCGATGCCATCCGGACGCGGCGCAGTCCGAGAAGACCAGGATCAGGCGCCTGCCCCGGGATCCGCTGCCGTGGTGCGGAATCCGGTCGGCTGGTACGAGGCCACCGAACCGGTCACGGACAAGCGGGCGATCTTCCTTCCACACCAGGTCCCAGTCGTGCACGGCCCGGAACGCACCGAGGCCGCGCAGCAACGTCGTAAGGGACCGCGCCGTCTCCTCCCACACTCGCATGGAAAGGGAGGTGTCCACCACAACCACGACCTCGAACCACGCCTCGGGCGCCGCGCTGAACATGGGCACCAGCGGCCCGCCTCTTGCGTAGTGGTCGACCGTCGCGTCGATGTCCAGCTGGGTCCGGTTGCCCCTCATCCAGGGGCGCCGGAACGGCTGCATCGCCCGGCCGATTGTCAGGACCTCGGCGAGAGACCCGGAACGGCCGAGAGACAGTGGCTCGCCCCTCACCTGCGCGTTTCCCTCGGGGTGGCGTGCGGACACTGCGGTGCCAGCCTGTTCCTCCGTGCGGGACGCGGTCGGAAAATGGGGATCGACGGATGCCTTCGCCGAGGCCGGGGCACGGTCGGCAGGGCCTGATGTGGCCGGCTCGTCGCCGGATGCGGAGGGACCGGGCCGACTGCCGTCCTCGGCAGCGCGAGCGGCGGCCAGCCAGATCGCGTCGGCGAGCGTGCGTGCATCGGTGCCGACAGGGCCGGCCGCCGAGGCAAGCGCGTCCAGGAGCCGGCCGAGACCGTCAGGCACGGGAGAGCTCGCGGGTGAGCAACTCACGCAGGCTCTCTCGCTGCTCGTCCCGCAGTTCGGGAAAGCCGGTTAGCAGGGCTACGGCGTTAAGGAGCTGGTCGATGGCGAGATGGTTCCCCGCTGCCACGCGGTCGGCGAAGTCCTCGATGAGCTGCTCTCTCTCGCCGGTGAGGGCGCCACTGAAATGGGCCTGGACGATGCTGCGCAGGAGGGGCGCGGTCAGCTGGGGCATGGTGTATCGGATGCAGCGGCGCAGGAACGGCGGTGGGAAGTCACGCTCGCCGTTGCTGGTTAGCACGAGGAACGGGAATTGGGTGCACTGCACCCTGCCCTGCTCGATGACGTGGGTGCTTCTGCTGTTGCAGTGGCGGATCGCCACGCGCTGACGCCGATAGCGCACAAGCTCAGGGATCTCGTACTCGCCGCGCTCCAGTACGTCTAGCAGGTCGCTGGGGAGGTCCAGATCGCTCTTGTCGATCTCGTCGATCAGGAGGACCCGCGGTCGTTCCGATGGCAAGAGCGCAGTGCCGAGGGGACCGAGCTGCAGGAACGGCGCGATGTCGTCACGGCTACGGGCCCCCTGGCGCCCGGACCGCGGACCCGAGCGCCGGGCGACAGCGCTTTGCAGGTTCTGGGCGTGGATCCGTCCCAGGGCGTCGTAGCGGTAGAGCGCCTCGCCGAGGGTGCTGCGGGAGGTGATGTGCCAGCGCAGCACGTCGCCGAGGTCAAGTTCGTGGGCGACCTGCTCGATCACGGTGGACTTCCCCGAGCCTGCGGGTCCCGTCACCAGGAGCGGCCGACGGAGGTGAAGCGCGGCGTTGACCGCGTCGATCAGGCCGTCCGGCGGCTGGTACTGACGGTGCTGCGAGGCACGCGGGAAGGTCCGCCACGGGGGCGGGTCGGACAGCGGCACGTCGCGCTGCTTGCCGTCACCCTGGTAGTAGGGCCTCCAGGTCATTGGTGGGACCTCCCGGTCATGTTTCCTCCTCGGGCACGGTGACTACGCGGTGTTCAAAGGGGCGGCAGAACTCCAGCCAAGCCTCGTCGTGCCAAACGGCGCGGATGTCGCCGAGACAGGCTGTACACCCCTGGTGTGCTTCCCAGCGGCTGCGGTACGCGGCCGCCAGACCGTCCGGGAGTTCGTGCCAGCGCTCCCGCACGAGCCCCGGCAGCCGACCTTCGAGGGGGTGGGCGTCGCCACGGGGCCACAGGACGATGGGGGCGAAGGGCAGCAGCAGCTGCAGCACTTCCTCAAGGTCGTCGGGGAAGTGATCAATGCCGATGGCCGCGTCGTACTGGCCGGCGGATAAACGGTACTCAAGGGCCGAGCGGTCATGGAGGGCGGCCGTGCTGATCCACTTCACCGGGGCCGCGCCGCAGGAAGCTATCTTCTTCAGCACCTGGCGGGCAGCATTGTTGATCTCCGCGTTGTCCTCAGCCTCGTCGAGCCGGCCGCTCCACCTGGTCAGTACCGAGTACTTGGCTCCGAGCAGGTAGCGGCCGACCTTCTCCTCCTCGGGGTGCCAGCGTGCCAGGAGGTGGGCCGGGGCCGCGATGTCGATGTGCTCCAGGAGTTCCGGATGGGGCAGTTCGCGGCGTGCCCAGTCCAGTGCGGCCCCGATGGCCCGTGCCACGCCGTGCGAGCCGCCCGTCTCGCAGGGGAAGTGCTGGTACAGGGGGAGGTCGGCCCCCCTGCCCAGCAGCCAGACGTCGACTTCTTCGGGCCATTCCGTCCAGGCGCCGGCCAGGCTGATGACCAGGCGCACGGCCCGGCGCCGGCGGTCTTCCGTGAATTCGACACAGGCGTCGTTGACTTCGGTCACCACCTGCAGACCCCGTGCCCAAGCCTGCAGACGCGGGTCGGTGTGCGCGACGCCCGCATGGTGGAAGAGTGCGGCCACGAACCGAGCCAGCCCGTTCCACGGTGCTCCGTCGAGGGCTTGGGCCCGCAGTACGGCATATTCCAGCAGGTCCCGCAGCGGGACCGTGCCCTGGGCATGGGAGGGAAAGCCCGCCAGCCGACCGGCTGAGCGGAGCAGTTCGCTCGTGAGAGAGTCAGCGAGGAACTCGGCGAGGAACTTCTTCGTCCGGGACACCTCCAGAAGAGCCGTCACCACATCCGCGACCAGTCCTCTGGCGTCCGGATTCAGCTCGTCGTCGACCTGTCCCGACGAGACGAACTCGCGCAGTTCGAGGAGCGTGCCATCGGTGAGGCGTTCGGGCAGGCCCCGCGGCCCGCGCCACATCTCTACGCTCTGCGTCAGGTCACGGCGCCCCACCGGGCCCACGACGTCCCCGTGGGTACCTGCCGTACTGCCGGGGTTGCGGGCCAGCCACAGGTCTTCGAGGGGAAAGGGATCCTGGTCGTACTCGGCCCGTCCGATGACCTGGCCGCTGACCTGGTCGCGCAGTGCCGTGGCAAGTGTCCGGTCGACATACAGCGCGGGACCGGCACTGGGCACGCCCTCTCTGAGCGTCCTGGCCAGGGAGAGGCTGAGGTTCATGTCACGGGCGGGCTGGTCGGCCGCGGCGGCGGTGAGGACGGCCAGGCGAGACCGGCCCGCCCGGACGCCGCCGGCCAGTCTGCCGACGTCGGGTATCGCGCCGGCCGCACGGCAGGTGTCGACGACGGCGATCAGCCCGTCGACACCCGGTTCGTCGGCGATCCCGGCGATTAGCGCTCCGACGTCCACAGCGGACCGGACGCTCTGAGTCGTCGAGTCACGCACCATGAAGAAGAGTTCGGTGCGCTGCGGTGGAGTGAATCCGTGCCCGAGCAGCGCCAGTACGACGACGGCGCCGTCGGTCTGTGCCTGCCGCACCACCGCGTCCACCGCCTTGTGGACGTCGTCTTGTGTCAAGTCGTCTCCGGCCAACAGGGAGGGGTGTTCGCCCGTCCGTGCCTGGCAACCTCCCAGCGATGGGTCCGTCAGGACGTCGTGCAGTTCCCGGGCGGCCTCCTCCAGCCGGCTCAACGGCGACCCCATCGCTCGGCACTGCGCGGCGATCACTAGCAGATGTCGTACGGCCCTGGTCATGACTGCTTCAGCGCCTCAGCGATCGGCCCGGCCACGGCTGGCTGCCGGAGGTACTTGGTCGACGTGTGCACCCAGATTCCGTCGGAGTCCACCCGACGCGTCACGGGGACGACCCCGGCGGAATTGGGCAGCATCCAGTCCTTGATGCGCGGACGACACACCACGATGTCGTCCCGGTCCCAGAAGTTCAGCCACCGCTCGACCGAGTGCGGCGTGCGCGCGGGCCGGGGAATCACCCTGTTCAGCACCACCGCGGCCGTCGCCAGCGGAGCGCCGAGGGTGATGAACAGCCTGGTGGGCTGTGCGAGGTGATGCAACGCTTCGTAGGCAACGACCGACCCGAGTGAGTGCGCCACGACGACCAGTGGCCTTTCCGGATCCACGCTGTCCAGCACCCGTTGCCGGATCAGGGCGTCCAGATTCCCGTCCCGACGGCCGTGCGCCCTGCGGTCCAGATACTGCCCGACCTGCGCAAGCTGCCCCAGCAGTGGCCACCCGCTGGCCCACTGACTGGCCCGCCGCAGTCCCGGAAGCTGGAGCAGTGTGGTCAGGATCCGCGCGAGCACGCGTAGGGGCTCCCCGGTCCCCTGAAGCTCCCCGGTGTCGTTGGGGAACTGCGGCAATGCGTCCGCTATCACCCGCAATGCATGGGCATCACCCTGCTCCTGTGCCTGCGAAAGCAGTTCGTCCGTCAACTCGCGGACGAGAGCGCCCAGAAAGGCGATCTGCTCGACGTCGCCGCATTCTCCTGTCTCCCCGGCGCCTTGGGTGCCGATCGGGGCGAATAGGTCGCTGTAGTTGACGAAGCGCGTTTCCGCCAGCCATCCCTGAGTCAGTCCGGATACGGCATCGGCATGACCGGCATCGCGAGCGCCGTCGGCCAGCGCCGTCAGCCAAGTACGACTCTCGTCCGCGGAATCCCGTACACCGCCGATCCCGTGCACGAACACCAACTGCGCCTTACCAGGCACCTCCATCCAGCACCCCCGTCCCCCGACCTGCTCAAGGAACGATAGCCAAACACGCGATGCCCGCGGCGAGGAATGCGAGGAGTCGACGCCGCCTTCACCGAACCCGGAGATATTGCAGGTGCATGATCTAACACGTCATGCCCCACGTCGAGTGACATGCCGCCTCCGACCGCGCACGGCGGCTTCGCCGTGCACTGAGCCTTTTTCAAGCTGGTGGTGCTAAACGGGAGTTGGACAGTCCTGCGCAACGACGAAGCTCCTGGTAGACGGGTTCTCGACCAAGATCACCCGTGTCCGCCAGGAGCTTCGTATGCTTGTCCACCCGTCGTCGAACGGCCTGTCCAGCCGCACGCTGCGGCATCTGACGAGGCAACTGGCCGCTCACCAGCGGGAGATCAGCACGCGATGGCGGCGTCTACCCGCCAGCCGTCAGGCCCTGCTCGCCCTGGCCCACTTGCGTTGCGGCGACACGTACGCCCAGCTCGCCGCAGGGTTCGGGATCGGCATCGCGACCGTCTACCGCTACATACGCCAGGCCGTCGAAGTGCTGGCCGCCCAGGCACAGAGCCTGGCCGAGGCGATGACGACCGTCCGGACGAAGGCGTACGTGATCCTGGACGGCACTCTCCTGCCCATCGACCCGATCGCCGCCGACACCCCGTACTACTCCGGGAAACACAAGCGCCACGGCATGAACGTCCAGGTCATCACGGATCCCTTCGGCCGACTGCTGTGGGCTTCCGCGGCCCTGCCCGGTTCCACCCACGACCTGACCGCCACGCGCGAACACGGCATCATCGACGCGCTCGCAACGGCAGGGCTGAAGTGCTGGGCGGACAATGCGCACCAAGGGGCCGGCCGCCATGTCCGCGTACCTTTTCGGGGCCGTCGGCTCAAGCGCTGGAAGCGACGGCACAACAGCGCCCACGCCAAAATCCGGTGCCTCAGCAAGCAGGCCATGGCCGTCCTGAAGGGCTGGCGGCCTGCTACGCAAACTCCGCTGCAGCACCAACCGGATCACCAACATCGTGAAGGCCGTCGTCGTCCTTCACCACGCCTCAACCTGAGGTTGGAAAGGGCTCAATGACGGCGGGCAGCGCACGTTCGTACCTGACTGCCCATCAAGATCTCGACTCGCCGCTGGTCCGGGCCTTGCAATCCTTCCTCGACGGTGACCGGGTCGCAGTCCTTCACCACCTCGACCGATGGACACCACCTGACGACAGCGCTCAGGCTCTGCAGCTCCTCCTGAGAACGGACGCGCTCGTAGGGCAGGACTTGACCGACCAGGCCCTGCCAGCCCTGCGTGAAGCGGACGTCGCACGCTTTCGCCAGCTTGGGCTGGCGCTGGCACAGGCTCTGCTGCAGCGAGCCACGCGCCGCGCCGCGCGCCGTTGAGGGACAACACCAACTCGGCTCACGCCGCGAGCTCCACGCTTTCGCCGCCGAAATGCATCCCCGCCAGCTCTACTATTGGCCTCCGGTAGCTGACGTCCACACCCGACCGCGTCGTGAACTCCACCATGTCGTAGCGAAGCACACACCTCACGGGCTCACTCACCGTGCCCAGCGCATGCGTCAGCTGGGGAACTTCCTCAGCAAACGCCCAGGAAGAGGAGTTCAGGACGAACATCCCGATGTTCGGCAGCTCAGCCAGCCGGAACCGAATCCGAGTCTCAGGCACTGGCCCACGGCCGGTTGCTGCGGCGGACTTGCGCTCCCCCAAGGTCGATGGGCACCCACACGGTTCGCCGTACTGCGGCGCAGGATCGAGGAACCGATACCCGTCGCAACTATGGAAGACCTCCCCAGCTCCCTTTAGCATCATGCGGAGTGTCACGGCCCTCTGGCCCACAAGAAGGATGGGAACGCGGTCGCAACCGGTAACCACCTCAGCGGCCCGCCCGTCTTTGGCCTTTCCAGCCAGGATGGAGTTCTCGTAGTAACCGACAAGGGCATCCGCGACGTGCTGCATCCTGGTCGTGACCCGCCAGGAGGACGCAGCTACTGGCTTTCCATCCTTGTGCCGCCCGACATGAAACTGCCCCACGACAGCACCGTCGCCGTCATCATGACCGATGAACAAAGGTCTCCTCCGCTTCCTGGTACAGCAGGAGGATCAAGCTTCTTCGGCAAATTCCGTTTGGCCCTGCCGGGCAAACGGATGTAGAAGAGATCGCGACACCCTCACTCAACAGGCCGTCGGCCCCAGTAGCTCCATGCTCGCCACTGCCAGTTTCGGCCGCACACTTCGGTTTTGGGTACTTCCAGCAGTGAGTGGTTTCGCCAGGCCTCAAGGCCGATCCGCCTGGGGCCGGAATAAATACTTCCTCGCCCCCATTGTTCCTTCTCGGCGATCAAGGTGGGGCGGGGAGGCTTCATGAGCAGTCTGAAAATCTTCAGGGTGAGAGGCGGGCAGGCCACGGAGATCTCGGGAGCGTCCGTGGGGGTGGAGGTGGAGCTGCAGCGGCTGATCGAGGCCAATATGGAGGCGATGCTCGGCATCCGCTTCCTGGCAACCGAGTACCGCACCGGCCATCACGGAGGCCGGATCGACTCCCTCGGACTGGACGAGAACGGCACTCCGGTAATCGTCGAGTACAAGCGCAACCGCGACCAGAACGTCATCAGCCAGGGGCTCTCGTACCTGTGGTGGCTCCACGACCACCACCACGAGTTCGAGAACCTGACCCGGGAGAGGCTCGGCGACGCAGCTGGCGCGGAGATCGACTGGAGCGCTCCACGGATCGTATGCGTCGCCGGCGCATTCGCTCACCATGACACGGTGGCTGTGGAAATGATCGGCCACCGGATCGATCTGGTGACGTACCGGGTTTTCGGGGATGCGCTCGCGCTGCAGCTCATCGCGTCCGCTGGCACCAGCCGCACATCGGCGCGGGGCAGATCGTCGGGATCGCCCCACGCAACGTCTCCGGCGCCGAAGTCGGTTCAGCAGTATCTCGATGACTCGTCGGAGGATCTCAAGGAGCTGTACACGGACCTCGACGAACTTCTGTTGTCTCACTCGGATGTGTTCAGGGAGCGCCAGGTCCACTACATCGCCTACCGGCGGATCGTGAACGTGGCCACGGTGCGCGTGCAGCCGCGCAACCAGCTACTCGTGGTCAATCTGAGGCTGGATCCGGAAACGGTCGAGCTGAGGGAGGGCTTCTCCCGGGATATGCGCGGCCTCGGAGCCCTTGGCGTGCGTGACGGCGTCGAGGTGCGGATCAGATCGCGCGAAGACCTCGCACGAGCGACCGCCCTGATCCAGCGGAGTGTCGAGGCGGCCTAGGTCTCTCCCCCCCCCATGGCAACGGGCGGTTGTCCCACCACTCTGGTGGAACACCGCCCGTTTCTGCGCTATGGCCCTGCGGCCAGGACGTCTCGGTCTCACTCTTCGGGCCCGGCGAGTTCGAAGTCGTCCTGGTTCAGTGCACCTTGAAGCCGACGCTCCGCAACGTCCGCATAGTGCTCGGAGAGTTCGACCCCTACGAACTGACGCCCCTCCCGCAACGCGGCAACGCCCGTCGTCCCCGAGCCTGCGAAGGGGTCAAGGACCGTTCCGCCCGGCGGGCAGATCTTGACCAGTTCCTGCATCACTTCCACGGGCTTCTGCGTGATGTGCACGCGGTCCTTCCTCGGCTGACTCGCCGTGTAGAGGCCGGGCAGGTAGACGGGGTTCCGGTTGGCGTCGACGGGTCCCTTGGTTCCCCACACGATGTACTCGCACGACTGCTTGAGTCGGCCCTTCTGAGGCCGTGAGACCGGCTTGTGCCAAGACGCGATCCCCCGCCAGGTCCAGCCCGCGGCCTGAAGCGCGTCCGTCGTCGTCGGCAGCTGCCGCCAGTCGGTGAAGACGAGAGCGCTGCCGGACTCGACGGTCGCGCGATAGGACTCGGTGAGCAGGAGCGTGAGCCAGAAGCCGTACGAGCGCTGGTCCCGGTTCTCCCCGGGGAAGTTGGCGAGGTCATGCTCGGCGTCGGCCGAGGTGTACTTCGCGCGTGCGGAGCGGCCGGTGCGCTCGCTGCTGGTTCGGCCGCCGCTGTTGTAGGGCGGGTCGGTGATTACGGCGTCGACGCTGTTGTCGGGGATGCCAGCAAGGGCTGTCAGCGCGTCGCCTCGGTGCAGGGTGTATAGCATTGCGCGGTTCTCTCTTTCAGGGAGGCAGTCGTGCGCCTTTTCTCCGCACGCGGAGGGCTGCGCACGTCGGCATGGATCGCTCCGCGGAACTGCGCAAGCAGCCGCCGTGGCGAGCAATGCGCTGGAGGTTAACCATGAATTCCGGCCGCGCCCAACGAGGCGGACCTCGGCACGGCTCCCCGGAACCAACCGCGGCGGGGGCCGTTTGGTGCGGCCGGATTTCGTCTCTACAGTCTCGCCGTGTTCGCAGGACGGGATCCGGTTCCACCCCTGCTGACCTTTGTCGTTGCATCCTGTTCCGCCCAAGGGGCGGTGTGTACGACACCCCACCGACTGGCTCCCTAATCGGCGAAGGGGACTCCCCATGTGGCGAGTGAGATTACGAACGCGGCTGGCTGCCGCTCTTCAGTAAGTAGGGGTCCAGCGGCCGGGAGTTAGCAGCTCCCGGCCCTGGTTTCCCTGCCTCCCACAGGGATTGCGAATTCATGACCGGCGTGGTGCCGGTGGCCTTTTCGACGAGAACGCCTGCGCCGCGCTGCCTACGAGTAAGGAGCTGCCGATGCAGCGTGCCCAGGCGCACCCCTCTCCGGGGTCCAATTCCCCGTGCCGCTGTTTGGCGTTGGGCCTTCGTCCGTGAAGAAGGTCGTAGCCATAGCAGGGGCCGTGGCGCTTGGCCCGACGTTGTTGATAGCGCCGGTCGCTGTCGCTCTCGCTGGTTCCAGCAGTGCTCAGGCCGCCTGTTCCGCGGACGGTGCGCAGGCTGTGGACAGCGCGGCGGTCGCGAAGTTGGTGAAGTCGATCCTCAAGGGCGACGGCAAGGGTTCCGTGTCCGTTTCGGGGCTGGATGACCCTGCGGAGCAGATTCCGAACGCCGAGACGATCCAGGCCACGGGCATCGCTATGAAGGTGCCGGCGCGGGGGCAGATCGTCGCCCTGGCCACGGCCCTGCAGGAGTCGGGTCTGCGGAACCTGGATTACGGCGACCGGGATTCGCTCGGTCTCTTCCAGCAGCGTCCCAGCCAGGGTTGGGGTACGGCTGCCGAGGTTCGTGATCCTGTGCATGCCTCGACGAAGTTCTACGAGGGTCTGCTCCAGGTTTCGGGCTGGCAGTCGATGACCGTCGCCCAGGCCGCGCAGGCGGTTCAAAAGAGCGGCTATCCCGAGGCGTACGCGAAGTGGGAGCCGCTGGCCACTGCCCTGCAGAAGACCATCGCCAAGTCGCTTGATCAGAACGGAAGTTCCGGCAAGGACAGCGGCACCGGCGGCGAGGCCGAGCAGACGGCGTCCGCGACGGCGACCGCTTGCGGTACCGGAGAGGACGGGTCCTCCTTCGGCACGATTCCCGCGGGGGCCGTCCCCGATGGCTACACGATCCCGGCCAGCGCGCCCAAGTCGGTGCGCACGGCGATCCGTTGGGGCCTTGGCCAACTCGGGACGTCTTATCAGTGGGGCGGTACGTGTGCCGCTCCGCACGGCCAGGACCCGATGGGACGGTGCGACTGCTCGTCCCTGATGCAGGCGTCGTACAAGGCCGGCGGCGTCTCGATCTCCCGGACCACGTACACGCAGGTCAAGGAGGGCAAGGCGGTCAGCGTCGATACCCTCAAGCCGGGTGACCTCCTGTTCACCCGCGGCACGGCCGCAGTGCCCGAACACGTCGGGATGTTCATCGGCCAGGGGCTGATCCTGCAGGCCCCGCACACCGGCGACGTGGTCAAGATCTCGACCCTCGCCGACTGGCGCGCAGACATCGTCGCCGCCCGCCGGGTCGTCTGACCGGCTCCTCCTCCCTCTCCCCTCACTCCGTCCCCTCCCGGGCCCTCGCGCGCCCAAAATCGCACTGGAGTTCCAAGTGAAGCTCATGCAGCACGCCCAGTATCTGGCGTACAACCCCGGAATCACACCGAAGGAGGGCGGTCTTCCCGGCCTCAGTGTGCTGAAGAACGTCGTCTCCTCGATCAACCTCTTCGGGATCGTCGCGGTGGTCGGCGCCCTGGCCATCTCCGCGATGGTCTGGGCGTGGGGTCACCACAGCGGTGGTCACCAGGCCGAGGCGAACGGGAAGAAGGGCACGGTCATCGCCGCCGGGTGTGCGCTGCTGCTCGGCGCGGCCAACGGCATCGTGGCGTTCTTCTCGGCGATGGGGACGCAGGTTCACTGATGTCGAGGGAACGTTCCCCCATCCCCCAGGAGCGCACCTACGGGGCACCGTCCTCCGTCCTGCGGCGTGCCCTGTTCGGTGGTCTCGTCCTGGCCGTGCTGTTGGCCGTCGCCGGGCTCCTGGCGTATCTGACCCGCACGGAGAGCCCCGCCTCGGCGCAGCCCGCGCCGACTCCGACCTCCACACAGCGGTCCGCTTCGCCGACGGCAACCCCCGGCGCGCGTACGGCGGTTGCGGCACCGCCCAAGACGAGTGATCCGATCGTCTTCGCCAAGGCTGCCACCAAGGTGCTGTGGACGTACGACACCCGCTCGTTCACCCGGGCCGAGCATGTCGCCGGGCTCAAGCGGTGGATAACCGGCGAGAAGCAGTACGCCGACTGGGCGTCCGTGTCCGACCAGATCCCGAGCCCGGTGCTGTGGTCGCGGATGCACGACAACCGCCAGCGCGCGAGCGCGAAGGTCGGCGAGGGCCACTTCCCGCAGGCGTTCAAGACCGCCCTGGCGCAGGATCCCGGCGCGATCACCGAGGCGTATGTCTACGCCGTCACGGTCACCGGCAAGCAGTCCATCGCCTGGAAGGGCTCCGGGGCCGGAGCCGAGTCCCGCTCCACGACGCTCGCCGTCCAGTGCCGCCCCGACCAGGCCTGTGCCCTGGTCGGCGTACTGCCGAACGTCGCGCCCTGAACGCCCGCCAAATCCTAGAAAGGAGGTGCCCTCATGGGGGCTTGTGACCTTCCCCTGATGAGCGCGGTGTGCGACACCGTCGGCGGCGTCGTCGGTTCGACCGGCGAAGCGATCACCGATGGCATCGGCGCCTGGATCGCCAAGTCGATGGGCGAACTGGCCCAGTCCGCCGCGGACCTCGCCTCGACCGCCGTCGACAAGACCACCGCCGTCGATCTCAACGCCGAATGGTTCCGCAGCAACTACGAGATGCTGCTGCCCATCGGTCTCGTGCTTACCGTCGCCACGTTCTGCCTCCAGCTGATGCGGGCGGCCTGGCGCCGTGACGAGCGCGCGCTCGCGCAGGCGGTGACCGGGACGGTGGCGGGCGTGCTGTTCGCATTCGCCGCGATCGCCTGCACCACCGTCGCACTGACCGTGGTCGACGCGCTGTCCGCCGGGCTGTTCAAGGCGGCGAACACGTCGGTCGACGACGCGATCCGCCGCGTCATCGAGGTCAACAACCTCGGACCGATGTACGCGCTCGGCTGGACCATCCCTGCCATGGTCGGGCTGGGGTGTGCCATCGGCGCGTTCCTGTACTGGGCGACGATGGTCGCCCGCAAGGTCGGCATCCTGGTCCTGGTGACGCTGGCGGTGTTCGCCGGCGCGGGCGGCGGCTGGGAAGTCGCGCGGCGCTGGCGGCGCGGGTGGATCGAGGCGACCGCCACGTTGATCGTCAGCAAGCTGCTGATGACGATCGTGTTCCTGCTCGGCGTCTCGGCCATGGGCAAGAGCGACGCCTCTGACGGACTCGCAGCCCTGTCCGACGCCATGGCGGGCATCGTCGTCATGGTCCTGGTGATGCTGTGCCCCTACGCCACGTACAAGTTCGTGCACTGGGCGGCCGACGGCGGCGGCCAGGACGACCTCCACCGCACGGGCGTCGCCGGGGTCGCGGTGGCCGCCGGTGCGGCGAAGACCGCAGGCCAGCTCGCGATGCAGGCCGGCACCGGCATGCGGGCTCCGCAGGGCCCCTCGAAGGTTCCGGGCCAGGGCTGGGGCGGTGTCGCCTCCGGTATCGACCCGACCGGCGGATCTGGCGGGGACGACCAGCCGAAGCAGACCCACTTCCGCTTCGGTGAGGACCCCAACGCCACCGGCGACAAGGGCCGGGCGCTGATCCGGCGGCCTCCCACCGACGGTGACCGCGGGCAACCACTGATCCAGCGTCCCGGCCAGGAGGCGGCGGCCGACGCGGCTCCAGTCGCCTCCGGGCCGACGCCGCAGGGCGCGACGGTGGCCCAGCCGCGCATCACCCACCTGGATCCGCCGGCATCCCGGCGTCCAGGACCGGCGGCTGGGCCGTCTCCGCAGGGCGGTGCCACGCCGCAGCGGTGGGTCTACCCCGAGCCGCCGGGTGGATCGGGCTCGTAGCCCTCGCCTGACGGGGCGGGCGGCACCCGTCGGCTTCCGGCGCCGCCCGCCCCGTCTCCTCCCCCTCTTCTCCTTCTTGCTCTCTCCACGTTCCAAGGACGCTTCGCCATGCTCTCCGACACCTCTCAGCCTGACGGCCCGGCCACCGTGAAGTTCCCGCATCGCTCGCGACGCGGTGTCCTGCTCGGCCTGTCGGCGCCTCAGCTGATCGTCGTCACCGTCACCGGGCTGCTGCTGCTCGCGGTGCTGCTCACCTCCGGCGTCACCGGGGCGCTCAAGCTCATCCCGCTGTGGGCGGTCATTCTGGCGACGGTGTTCGTCCGCCATCACGGACGGTCCCTCGCCGACTGGGCGCCCATCGCCGCGGGGTACGCGCTGCGTCGTTTCCGGGGCCAGCTGCTCTGGCTCGCCCGGCCGTCCACCCGGCCGCGCCGCGAGGGCCTGCTCCATCTCCCCGGCACGGCGGCGTCCCTGCGCGTGGTCGCCGCCCCGCGCGGCCACTTCGGCGCGGTGCACGATCCGCACCACGGCACGCTCACCGCGGTCGTGAAGGTCTCCTCGCGCGCCTTCGCGCTGCTCGACCCGGCCACCCAGTCCAGCAACGTAGCGGGCTGGGGGCGCACGCTGGCGGCGCTGTCGCGCACCGGGCACATCGCCCGCGTCCAGGTCCTGGAGCGCACGGTGCCCGACTCCGGCGACGCGCTCAACCGCTACTGGCACGAGCACGGCAACGCCGAGACCCACCTCGCCGGCCCCATCTACCGCGACCTGCTGGCCGCCGCCGGACCGGCCGCCGCCCCGCACGAGGCGTACGTCGCCCTCGCCCTCGACCTCAAGGCCGCCCGCCGCCTGATCAACCAGGCCGGAGGCGGGCTCACCGGCGGCTTCACGGTCCTGGCACAGCTCACCGCCACCTTCGACCAAGCCGCCCGCAACTCCGGCCTGGCGCCCAGCGGCTGGCTGGACGCCGCCGAGATCGCCGCAGTCATCCGTACCGCGTACGACCCGAAGGCGTCGGCCGCGCTGGAGCAGTGGTCGGCCTCGGGCCGCGCGCAGGCCGAGCCCGCTGCCGCCGGCCCCGTCGTCCTGGTCGAGAAGGCCGACCGGATCCAGACCGACTCGGCCCACCACGCCACGTTCTGGATCGAGAACTGGCCCCGCATCGAGACCTCACCCGGCTTCCTGCACCAGCTCCTGTTCACCTCCGGCGTGCGCCGCACACTCTCGCTGACGTACGAGCCCAAGGGCCTGGACTCCGCGCTCAAGGACGTACAGCGCCGCAAGGCCACCGTGATCGCGGACGCCGCCGAGCGGCAGCGCAAGGGGCAGGTCGACTCCGAGGAGGACTCGGTCGAGTACGCCGACATCAAGCAGCGCGAGCGCCAGCTGATCGCCGGACACGCCGACGTCGCCCTCACCGGCCTGCTCACCGTGAGCGCCGACACCGACGAGCAGCTCAACGCCGCCTGTGCCGCGATCGAGACGGCCGCCGTAGCCGCCCTCGTCGACCTGCGCCTTCTGACTTGGCAGCAGGCCGAGGCCTTCACCAACGCCGCCCTGCCCCTCGCCCGCCCGTAGCGCACGCACTCGCTCCACCCTCTCGCGCTCTACCGAAGGGCACCCCTCATGCCGACCGAGCCCCTGCCCGAACTGGCTCCGGACTTCGTCCCGTTCGCCACCGCCGCGCTCGACTTCCACCAGGCGATCAACATGCCGGTCGCCCCCATCGCCGCCGGCCGTGCCGAACTCGACTCCCTGCACGCCCACATCGTCGCGCTGTACGGGCTGCTGGATGCCCACACCGCCCGCACCACCCCGGTGGCCAGGGTGGAAGGCGACCATCTGCGGGCGTGCCGGATCCGGCTGTGGCAGGCAGCCGAGCACCTCCACGCCGCCTTCCACGCCGCCCCGCACCCCGGCTCCGGCCGCCTTCCCATCCGGGAGGCGTGCCGGGCCCGGCGGCCCGAGGGGGCGCCCGAACTCACCGTGTGCCAGCGCCACCTGGCCACCGCCGCCCGCGTCCGCCGTGACCACACGCCGGCCGATCTGCGCGACCCCTTCACCGGCCTCACCCGCCACTGACCATCAGGAGCACCGCCCCCATGCCCTCTCGCACTACCCGCGCCAGTGCCAGCCCGCTGTTCGTCCCACGCAAGAGCGACCGCCGTACGGCGCGCACCGCCCGGCACCAGTTCGCCGCCGCCCGGGAGCAGGCCCGGCACGCCGCACGCCCCGAAATCCGACCGACCTCGCCCGGTCTCGACCCCGACCTGCGGGCCACCTACCCGCCCGCCGGCCGACCCGGCCCGGCCTCCGCCCGTGGCGGCCGACTCAAGCTGCCCGCCCACCGGATGACGACGGCCACCGCGTCCGGGGCCTACCCCTTCCTCGCCGAGGGCGGACTCGGCGCGCAGGGCATCTACATCGGCCGCGACGTGCACGCAGAAGCGGCCTTCACCTACGACCCGTTCGCCTTGTACGGGCGCCTCGACGGCTTCACCAATCCCAACATCCTGCTGGCCGGGATCATCGGCATGGGCAAGTCCGCCCTGGCCAAGTCCCTCGCGGTGCGCGCCGTGGCCTTCGGCTACCGGATCTACGTGCCCTGCGACCCGAAGGGCGAGTGGACCGTCGTAGCCCAGGAACTGGGCGGGCAGACCATCGCGCTCGGCCCCGGCCTGCCCGGACGCCTGAACCCGTTGGATGCGCCGGCCCGGCCGTACGGCGTCAGCGAGGACGACTGGACAGGCGAGGTCCGTAAGCGGCGCCTGCTGCTGCTCGGCTCGCTCGCGAAGACGGTCCTGGGACGCGAGTTGCATCCCATGGAGCACACCGCCCTTGATGTGGCGCTCGACCAGGTCGTCGCGCACGCCGAGGCCAACGGGACGACTCCGCTGCTGGGTGAAGTCGCTTACGTCCTCGGCTCCCCCGAGCGGCTCGATGCTGCGCTCGGCGAGCTGTCCGGCCGTCTCGGGCACGCCGCCGAGGACCTCGCCCACGCACTGCGCCGTCTCGTGCACGGCGATCTGGCGGGGATGTTCGACGCGCCGAGCACCGTGGCGTTCGACCCGAGCGAGCCAATGCTGTCCATCGACCTGTCCCGCCTGGGCAGCGCGGGCGATGACACCGCGCTCGTCCTGGCGATGACCTGCGCCTCCGCCTGGATGGAGTCCGCACTCGCAGACCCCGCCGGAGGACGACGCTGGGTGATCTACGACGAGGCCTGGCGCGTCATGCGGCACGTCGCCCTGCTGGAACGGATGCAGAGCCAGTGGAAGCTCTCCCGCGGCCTGGGCATCGCGAACCTGATGGTCATCCACCGCCTCAGCGACCTGCTGGCCGCAGGGGACGCCGGCTCCCGCGGCCGGGCCCTGGCCGAGGGCCTGCTCACCGACTGCTCCACCCGGATCATCTACCGCCAGGAAGCCGACCAACTCTCCTCAGCCGCTTCCCTGTTGGGACTCACCGGCGTCGAAACACAGGCGGTCTCCGCACTGACCAAGGGGCGTGGCCTGTGGAAGGTGGCAGGCCGATCGTTCATCACTCAACATCTTTTGCATCCGCGGGAACGCAAGCTGTTCGACACGGACGCCCGGATGGCGGCGATCACTCAACCTTGATCGCTCCCGTGCCGTTCGGGGGCCGGTGCCACGTCCCGGCCCCCATCCTCCCCGCTCAGAGTGTTCCTAGGAAGTCCGTCTTCATGCCTCAGCAGTACAAGACCCGCCGCGTGGTGCATCGGCTCGTCCAGCGCTGCCTCCGCGCCACCGCGGCCAACGCCTCTCACGGTCATATCCACCTGGCCACGGGCCCGTTCGGCGCCCTGGACGAATCGCGACGGCTCGACGCCCGACAGACTCCGCCGCCAGCCGCATCGGGCCTCCGCCATGGCTGAGCGGACACCGCCGACGGCGGACCTTGCGGCGTTCGCCCAGGGTCTCGCCGCCCGGCTGCCTGGCTCGTGGACCACTGTCGATCGGGAGCACGCCGCGTACGCCGATCAGTTCCCGCTCGCGGAGCGGATCTGGGACTACGGGCATGTGCAGTGGGCCTTCGAGCATTTCGTGCTGTCCCGGAGCGCTGTGCTCACCAGCGACACCGGTTGCGAGCTGGTCGTCGTCGACCGCCCGCGGCGCACACGTGAGTTCCTGGTCGCCGCCTTGCAGCCGAGCGACGGTGACGTCGCGGACCGGGTGAAGGCACCCGACGGCATCGTCGTCGACGCGGACCCGGCGCGCGCGGCATCAGCGGTGACCGACCGGCTCCTTCCCCGCTACGAGCGGGCCGTGCGTGAGGCACGCATCGAACAGGTCGCCGTCGCTGTAGCCGCCGGCGAACGGGTCCTCGCCGAGTGGGACGCGATCTCCGACAGCCTGTGCGACGCCGATCACTGGCCCCTCGACGAGCGCTACGACCTGCGCCAGCAGCAGCGGGATGCGGAGATGTGGGCAGTGTTCGCTCCCTTCCTCGACCACGGTCCCGCCCTGATCGCCCACGCCGTGAAGACGTCCGCCGTCCTGGATCCGGAGGATCGTGTGGACGGGCGGTGGGCGTACCGGCTTCGGGTACTGCGCGAGGCCTTGAAGGGCGGCACACGTGTTCAGGCCGACTTCAAGTTCGTCACCGGTGCGCTCCTACCGGATCACCCTCACGCCGAGGCCGCGCTCGCGAAGGCCGTCGTCGAGCGCAATGCCGAGGGCTGGCATTACGCCCTGACCTGGATGGAGAGCGGCGGCGTACTCGTCGAGATGGCGCGAGCCGAGCAAGCCCTGCGCCGCCGAACGGACAGGCCACAGCAGTCCGCGCAGGCCCAGGCCGCCCGTGCCCGGTCCCCGTACGCGGCCAGCCTTCGCGCCGCGCCGACGACGGTGTCCACCACCGCGGCGCCGCCCGGCCTCCTCGCACCCGACCGCGGGCGCCGATCCCGCTAGCGCAGATTCCCCGGCCCCACCAAATCCGTCCTCGGGCCACATCCTCGTCCTCCGCATGGCCCCGACTCTGCGAGGTGCACCTCTCGTGGCGGAAATACCCCCGCACATCACCGTCGCCCACCACACCCAGTACGGCGTCGTCGCCGCGCTGTCGCACGACCACCACGTCGCCGATCACATGCTGCGGCGGGTCGGCTTCGAGCGACTGCCCGGCAGCCGCCTGTACGCGCTGACCGAGCCGGACCGTGACCTGACGCGGCGCGGACAGCAGGCCGTCCAGTCGTTGCGCGCCGCGCGCTACAGCGTCACCTCCGACGCCGCGTACGACCTCAAGCCCGCCACCCGGCCCGCCCCCGGTCGGGGCCTCTTCGAGGAGCCGGAGAGCAGCACCGCCGCGGAGGTCCTCGGCAGCGGGAACGCGGTCTCCGCCTCCGCCCACGCGCTCGATGCCGACATCCGGACCGCCCGGATCGTCGTGCACGACCAGGTCCGCGATCCCGACGGCACGCTGCGCGCGGTCGGCACCGACACGCACACCGGCGAAGGCCTGCTGCTGCACGGCGAGGGCGATCTGCGCTACGTCGAGACGCGGCTGGACAACACGGCCCTCTCTTTCGACGCGTTCTCCTACATCCGCGGCAACGGACGTCCCGATCCGACTCCGGCGACATGGCAGCGCCGGGCCCAGGCCGCAGCCACCGCCATCTCCCCGGCCCGCGCGAGTACGTCGGTGCCGCAGCGGCCTGACGTCACCGTCGCCTTCCGCCCAGCCCAGGCTTTCCGGCAGCCGGTCCACACCCGCTAGGTCATCCGAACCCGAAGGAAGTCTTCCGCATGAAACTGCAACTCGATCCCGATGTCGCCTTCGGTGTCCACCCGGAGTTCGGTGTGGTCGCCGCTGTATCGGACGATCACCCGTTCCTCGATGAGGTACTGCGCAAGCACCACTTCCGCCACAGCAGTGCCCTAGATCTCTACATACTGTCCGACGACACCCCGCACAACACGACGGTGCGGGCCGTGGCCCGCGCGAGCCGCGAGTTCCAGGACGTCGGCCTCTCGGTCGCCGCCGACCCCCGCATCATGCTGCCGCCCCCGATCCCGACACCGGACGGGGCGCCCGCACGCCAGGCGCTGCCCGGGCAGTCACTGACCGCCCTGACCGGGGAACTGCACGAGCTGCGCCGCTCGGCCGATGTCGCCGACGTCCTGGAACAGATCCTCGACGAACACCACGGCGTCGTCGGCGACCTGGAGGAGTTCATCGACACGGCCGCCGCCTGGTGCGACCGGCTGGACACCCCCAACGGCCGCGAACTGGGCCAGCATCTGCGCACCATCGCCCACCACCTCGCGTTCCTCGGCGACCAGCTCGTCACCGCCCAGCTCGACCTCGCGGTCATGCCGGACCTGACCCCGGAAGACGCCCCGCCCCTGGCCGACGTACCGCTGCTGCCCCGGTACGAGCTCCCGTCGGTCACACACACCGCCCGCGCCCGCGCCGCTCTCGCGCCCTCCCCCAGCCGTCCGGCAACCCTGCCCAACTCCCCGGACAAAGCAGCCCGTTCACCGGCTCCCCCGTCCAGCCCTCGTCGTACGCGCTGACCTTCCTCTCGATTCACGAAGGAGCCCGGCTCATGGCCGTCAAGAAGATCTGGACCATCAACCACGCCTGCGGGGACACCACTCAGGCCGATCTCTCCGACCGTCCGGCCGACCGTCGTGCCGGCTACGCCCGCTGGCTCGCCGAGCGCGACTGCACCGACTGCTGGCGCGCCACGCAGGGCGAGGATGCCGAGTCCAAGGCCGAGTGGCTGGCAAAGAAGCGGGACGCCGAGCAGGCCGAGGCCGAGGAATGGTCGACGCGGTACCGGATGCCCCCGCTGGAGGGCACCGACCGCGCCATCGCCTGGGGCACCCGCTGCCGCCACCAGCTCGTGGCCGCCGCGTACACCGCCCTGGTCCTCGAAGGCACCACGAGCGAGGAGGAGTGGGCAGCCGTCGAGGACGCCGTACGGCCCCTGACGCGTGCCGGGTGGTGGCTGGATCAGCGCGACGCCGAGCCCGCCGACCTGCCCGAGTTGCTGGCCGCCGCCACCGAGGGCGACCGGCCCACCGAGAACCCGCACTTCTGAACGCCTGCGGAGGCCATCATGTCCACCACACCCGATGTCGTCATCACCCGCGAACCGACTGGCAACGTGACCGCCGAGGGCGGGGACGAACTGGCCTTCACTCTCCTCAAGCGCGCTGGCTTCGTCATCGAGACCACCCCGCGCTCCTTCTGGTACCGCCTGCCCTGGGACATGGGCGAGCAGCGCGAGAACCAGATGGCCAGCCATGCCGCCCGGATGCTCAGCGCGGTCGGCTACCGGGTCGAACTCGATCCCGGTCTGGACGTCAGCCGGATCGCCACGCCTACCGATCCCCTCGGCACACGCGTCTACGGGCAGCAGATCCTCTCCCTGACCGACCAGCTCAACGGAGCCGAGACGTACGCGGGGGCGGCCGACCTCGTCGAGCACGTCGTGGACCCGGATGACGGTGTCCTCGTCCGCCTCGGTGAGTTCTTCGAGGCGGCGGCCGTGCAGGCCAACGTCGCCGATATCGATGACGGCTGGGACCTGTCCCATCTGTTCGAGGACGCCGCTTCCACGCTCGCCTCTCTCGGCGATGACCTGCGCCGTGCCGGCGATCAGATGCGGGCTCTCGGGCCGCCCCGGAAGCGGAGCTGGAAGGAAGGCGTCGCCAGCTACTACGCGACGGCCCCGAGCCCCCGCACCGGAGCCACGCCCGCCTCCGAAGAACCCTCCGTCACGCCGCCCAACACGCCCAGGCCGGGCCGGTCTCGCTGACCGCTTCCCGGCTGATCCGTCCAATTCCCCTGCCCGCCACAGTCACCAGGAGCCCATTCGTGATCACCAGAGCAACGTGCCGCCCCGCCACCACCCGTAGGACCGCACCCCTCTGGATCCCGCCTTGCCATCTCCGCGCACCAGCACGCCCTCGACCACCACCGGCACCGACTTCCTGCTCTACCTCCTGATCGGCATCGCCGGTCTCGGCATGGCGGGAGGCTCGCTGGCCTGGCTGTTCGGCAACCTCGCCAACAGCGTGGCCGGCTCCGATCCGTGGGCCGCCTTCCAGCCGACCGGCGCGCTCCTGCACCCCGAACTCCTCTGGCCGCACCTGGCCCGGCCCGCCGTCCTCACCGGCTGCTACGTGCTCCCCGCCGCCACGCTCACCACGGCAGCCGTCCTCGGCGCCCGGCTGTGGCTGCGCCTTCGCCGCAACCCCAACGGGCTTGCCGATCGTCGGGACCTGGCCGACCTGCTGCCCAAGAAGATTGCCGCCAAGGCCATCGACCTGCGGCCCAGCCTGAAGGGCACCAAGCCCAAGGCCGTCGCCCCGGACGACCGCGGCGTCCTGCTCGGCACCCTGAAGCCGGGTGCCAGCGAGGTCCGCTCCTCCTGGGAGGACGTACTCCTCGCGATCATGGCGCCCCGCTCCGGGAAAACCTCGGGACTTGCGATCCCCGCGGTCCTGCGAGCCCCCGGCCCGGTCTTGCTGACCTCCAACAAGGCCGCCCGCGACGCCTACACGGCAACGCTCGACGAGCGCTCCCGGGTGGGCACGGTGTGGACGCTGGACCCGCAACAGATCGCCCACGCCCCGCAGACCATGTGGTGGGACATCCTCGCCGACGCCCACGATCTCGCCGGGGCCCGGCGGCTGGCCGGGCACTTCGTGACCGCCTCCGTGGACGAGTCCAACGCGGGCGACTTCTGGTCCACCGCCGCCGCCAACACCCTCACCGCGCTGTTCCTCGCCGCGGCCCGCGACCACCGGCCGATCACCGACGTGCTGGCCTGGCTCGCCTCCCCCGCCGACCGCACCCCCATCGACCTCCTGCAGGACGCCGGCCTCGACGGCGTCGCCGCCCAGCTCCAGGGCACTGTGGCCGGAGCCGTCGAGACCCGCGACGGCATCTTCGAGACCGCCCGGCAGTACGCCAGCTGCCTCCTCGACCCGGGCATCGCCTCCTGGGTCACTCCACCCAACAGCCTGGAGAAGGTGCGGGAGTTCCAGCCGGAGGCGTTCGCGACCAGCAAGGACACCCTGTTCCTGCTGTCGAAGGACGGCGGCGGCTCCGCCTCGGCGATCATCGCCGCAGCCGCCGACGCGGTGATGCGCGCGGCCGTCATCCAGGCCGAACGCGACGGCGGGCGCCTCGACTCCCCGCTGCTCGCGATCCTCGACGAAGCCGCCAACGTCTGCAAGATCTCCGACCTCCCGGACCTCTACTCCCACCTCGGCTCCCGGGGCGTCATCCCGATCACGATCCTGCAGTCCTACCGCCAGGGCGTACGGGTGTGGGGCGAGGCCGGCATGGACGCCCTGTGGTCCGCCGCGACCATCAAGCTCGTCGGCTCCGGCATCGACGACGCCGACTTCGCCGACAAGCTCTCCCGCCTCGTCGGCGACCACGACGTACGCACCGTCTCCGTGTCCACCAGCGAGTCGGGCAAGTCCACCTCGGTGTCGACGCGTCAGGAACGCGAGTTGCCGGCCGACGCGATCCGAGCCCTGCCCAAGGGCTCCGCACTGCTGCTGGCCACCGGCGTGCGCCCCGCCCTCCTGGACCTCAAGCCCTGGTACCGCGAGCCGGACGCCGACCGGCTCGGCGCCGCCTCCGCCCGGGCGACCGCGGCCATCACCGAGCGCGCGCTGGCCAAGCAGTTGCACCGCGACGACTTCGGCCCGGCGGCATGACCGCCCCGGCGCTGCGCGCCGCACGCACGAGACGCGCGGGAGTACGGCCCGCCGCCTCCCCGAGCCGCTGCTCAGCCTCCCCCTTCTTCTTGAGGTGCTCCCATGTCCCACCCCGTACCAACCTGGGCATCCGTCCGCCCGTCCGAGCGGCTCGCCAGCACTCCCGCCATACGCCGCGGCAACGCATGGTGGCTGGTCACCCCAAACGGCACCATTGCCGCCTCGGACCCCGTCCTCACCGGCGAACTGGACCACTTCGCCTCCGACATGGCCGCCGCCGACCGTGCCGTCGCGAAACTGCGCACCAAGCGCACGGCCGCACGGAAGGAGCAGCGGTGACGCCGCTGGTCCAGGCCGAGCAGGCGGTCCTGGGCGCGGTCTTCCTCGACCCCGCCCAGCTCGACCACCTCTCGCCCTGGCTGCGACCCGAACACTTCTCCCGACCGATACACGCCGCTCTCTATGCCGCGATGCTCAAGCTCCACGCCGACGGCCACCCAGCAACAACGGGCACAAGCGGAGACCCGATCCCGCTGTCCTGGGTGACGGACACCGTCCAGGAGGCAAGCACCCGGACCCGCGGGCTCACCGCGTCGTACGCCCACTCCCTGATCTCCGCATGTCCACGCCCCGACCACGCGCCCGTCTACGGGCGGATGGTCCTGGAGGGCGCCATCCACCGCAGCGTCACCCAGCACGCCATCCGCCTCCACCAGGCTGCGCGTGCCGACGCCGTCCGCGGTGGGGTGGAGGAGACAGTCCGCCACGCCCAAGTCCTGTCCGACGTGCTCGCCGATCTCGCCCACCGCTGGGGCACCGAGCCGCGACCGGTGCCGTCCCCGGAGCCGGTCACGTCGTCGGCGCGGCAGCCGCAGGCTGTCGACGAACAGGTCCTCGCCGACGAGGAGTTCCTCCTCGGGTGCATCAGCGCCCGGCCCCAGCAACTGCTCGACGTCGTCGACTGGCTGCATCCCGGCGACTTCGCGGACAGCGGCCATCAGCAGATCTACCACGCGCTGGGCGCCCTGCATCACCGGGGCGAGCCCATCGATCAGCTGACCGTGCTGTGGGAGACCCAGCGCCGGGGCGCGCTGTCCGACGGGACGCTCATCGCCGAACGCGTCCTGCGGATCTGCGACCCGTTGTCCTTCTCCGGTGTGGCCGAGCACTTCGGCGAGCAGGTGGTCCAGGCCTCGCTTGTCCGCACGGCCGCCGCCGTCGCCCGGCAGGTGCGGGCGCTCGCCGACGACGAGTCCCTGGCCCCGGGACAGCTGATCGGCTACGCCCTGCACGCCCTGGGCCCGCTCGACGAGATCCGGCTCCGCCTCCAGGCCGCCTTGGGTAATGAGTCGGCGCCGCCGCAGACGAACAGCCAGCCGACGGCCTCGTCGCCCGAGGTTCGCGCCGAAGCGGCCCGATCCCGTAGCCGCCCCCACGCGACGGCCGTCTTGGCTCCGGCAACCACTGCGGCCCCGCACGCCCCTGTTCCCTACCGTTCTACCCGCCGGAGCCCGTCATGACAGATCACACCGGTCGTGCCTCCGCGGAGCAGGGCGAGCTGTACGCCGTTGCCCTGGAGTTCGACGAGCTGCGAGTTCAGATCACCATCCCCCAAGACCCCAGCGGTCTGCTCAACCTCGCCACCGCGTCCAAGCAACTGACCACCCTGACCGGGCTGATCAAGGACCTGTCGGACGAGGTCCTCTTCCGCGCAGTCGACGAGGACCCCGGGCTCGACTTCGGGCCGGTCATCTACGCGTACACATCGGCGGCGGTGCCCGCAGGACGCGCTATGGAGAACTACACCGAGGCGTATGCCCAGTTCGGCTTCCTGCGCCGCTTCGCCGAGGCCTCCGACTCGGCCGATCTGCGCGACGCCCGTGCGGCAGCGTTCCGTGTCGTCCAGGAGCGGATGGAGCTCGTACGCGACGATCTCCGAGAGGTGAGCGGCATCCTGCGGGGCGCGGCGGACCGGATCGACGGCACACCACCGCGCGCCCTCGCGGCGTTGAGCCGTTCGGCACGGCCGACGAACTCGATCTACCGCCTTCCCGCGGAGCCACCCACCCCGGGTCCGGTGCGGCTCGCTTACACCCCGGCGCCCCGCCATGGCCGCTGACCTGGCATCGGTGGCCGTGCCGCCGTTGATCGGGAGCCTGTGCTCCGGCTACGGCGGCCTGGACCTCGGCGTCCAGGCCGCCCTCGGAGGCACGCTCGCCTGGCACGCCGAGATCGATCCCGGCGCCGCCCGGATCCTGGTCCGCCACTGGCCCACCGTGCCGAACCTCGGCGACATCACGGCCGTGAACTGGGCCGAAGTCCCGGAGGTGTGCGTCCTGACGGCCGGGTTCCCCTGTCAAAGACGTCTCGGTCGCCGGCCGTCGCGCCGGACTGGCTGATGGCACCCGGTCCGGCCTGTGGCACCACGTCGTTCGCGCCATCGAAGCCCTCAATCCCTGCCTGGTGGTGATCGAGAATGTCCGAGGGCTCCTCACCTCACCCGCCGGTTCCCCTGGCGACGTGGAACCCTGCCCGTGGTGTCTGGGAGACCCCGCAGGCCAGCCTGCTGTGCGCGCACTCGGTGCCGTACTCGGCTCCCTGGCCGACATCCGGTTCGATGCGCGCTGGTGTGTGCTTCGCGCCTCTGACGTCGGAGCCCCGCACCGACGCGAGCGAGCTTTCCTCGCCGCCTGGCCGTCCGGACGGATCACCGCTGCTCAAGACGCCGACCAGCAACCTGGGGGCCAACGGGGGCAGCCAGCACCCGGCGAAACGCAAACAGGGTGGCCACGGCCCGAACCTCGCGGACGAGGTCGAGTGGCTCCTGCCCACCCCGAAGGCCTCGGACGGCACCAAGGGCTCGCCCAACCAGCGCCACGGCAATGGGGACTTGACCCTGCCCTCGGCGGCAGCGCGCCTGCGGCCCACCCCGGATGCCGCGACCACACGCGCGGCCAGCCGACGGAAGGACTCCACGAGCAGGACCCCGCGAACGCGGTCGCTGCCGCTGTTCGGGGATCCGTCGGCCACGGAGGACGGGCCGAGATCTGGGGGCCGTACGCCGCCGCGATCACGCGCTGGGAGCGAGCTACCCGTCCCGCGCCCCGGCCGACCGACGACGCGGGCCGCCTCAGCCCGCGGTTCGTGGAGTGGATGCAAGGCCTTTCTCCCGGCTGGGTGACCGGCACACCCGGGCTGGGGCGCCCCGCTCAACTGACCGCTCTGGGCAACGGAGTCGTCCCCCAGCAGGCTGCCCGCGCCCTACAGGTCCTGGCCCCACCCAGGCCCCTATGCCGCCATCGCGCGCCGCGCTGACCTGCGCCTTCTACACCCGTTTCCCGGCCGGGCCAAACCCCCGTTTCCCCGGAACCTCGACACCCCACCCACCAGCAACTCGCACCAGGGGTAGCCATGTCCGAACCCGCCCACAAAAACGAGCCGGTACGCATACCGGACCACGACCTCGACGACCTCGTCGCCACGGTCTCCCGGCTCGTCGCCGAGAGCCGCAAGCAGGGCGAGACCCTCGCCCGCCTCACCGACGACCAGCCTTCCCAGGACGACGGCGAACCGGCCGATCCCGTGCACCCCGAAAGCCCAGGATCGGCATCCGCCCCGGCCGAAGGCACCGCCGACGGCGGCCCGGCCTCCGTCTTCATCCTGGCGCTCGGCGCCCAGGCGTACGCCAAAGAACTGGCCGCGCTGACCAACTGGGTGCACAACCTGCTCCTGCCGGTCTACGGGCGGGAGATCACCACCGGCCGCCCATGGTGCCATCAGTGGCAGGAACACCCCGAGGCCGTAGCCCGGCTGCACGCCCTCTGGCTCGCCTGGCAGCAACTCACCGACGTCCAGGCCGGCCTCACCGGCCCCTCCACCTGGCACCGCGACCACCTCGACCCGGCCCTGCTCCAACTCCGCACCCCAGACGGCCCGTTCGGCGCCTGCACCACCAGCGCGGCCCGCCCCCACCACCGGCTCCTGGCCTCCCCCGAGCCCGCCGGAGTCTGAGATGGCCAACGCGTACGAACCCCCCGCGCCGGACTACCGGCTCGACGGCTTCCAAGCCGCCACCGAGCGGATCGAGGACGACTTCTTCTCCGTCACGCTCTCGGACGACATGTTCGTCCCCTTCTCCGAACACCACAGCGCCGACGGCCGCGACAGCTACCTGCTGCTGTACGACCGGTCCGCGATCTGGGACATCCCGGGGGCGGCGGAGTACGTCACGCTGCACATCACCCGGGACGTCGAACAGCGCACGTTCGACTTCACGTCCGAGCGTCACCCTGTCCTTCCGCTGGCGCAGAACTGGCTGATCCGCCAGGGCTGCCCGCAGGAAGCCGCCGAGGCGTCCGACGGCCGCGGACCCCGTCCCGCCGACGCGCTCACGGCACGCCTTGAGGACCTCCTCCGGACCAACCCCGGCAACCGGTACGAGGTCCTGGACCACTACACCAACAACCCGTCCTCCTTCGACGCCGGCGCCGAGGTACACACCCTCGTCCACGACAGCCACCCCGACTCCGCGGATGCGCCGTACCGCCTCTTCCTCGAAGAGACGACCAAAGACATGCGCACCTACACCGTGCGGGAAGGAGCCTTCGCCAGCGCCGAGGAGGCGGACATCTGGATGGCGGAGCGGGACTCGCCACTCCCCCGCGCACCTTCCCCACCGAACACCGTCGGCCGCCGAGCGGCAGCCGCCCGCGCCCGCTCCACAATAAACGGCAACGGCCTCGCCGTACCTCCCGCGCCCGTCTCCCCACCGCGATCAACAGAACCTGCTCCGCCGCACTCCCACAGGAGCGCGCGATGAGCCGGGCACGGTACGCCTTCGCCGCCCACCCCGAGGCACTGGCCGACCTACGCGCCATACCGGAGAACATCCGCGACCTCGCCCTGCTCGAACTGCAGCACCTGGTCCACGGCAACGAACGCGGCGCCGCCCTCCAGCGCGAACTGGCGGGCTGCCACAAGGTCTACGTCGACTCGGAAACCCGCTGGCGGCTGGTCATCCAGTACCGGGACGCTCCCGCCCCCTCCCAGCACAAACGCGAGATCTACCTCCTCGCGGTCGGCGAACGCCAAGACCAGGCCGCCTACCGCACCGCGGCACTCCGGCTGGAGCGCGAACGCGCGGCCACCGCCGCCTCCCCGCACGACCGGCGCGCCCAAGCCGCCAGGGCCCGCTCTCCTCAGCACCGCGGCGGGCAGCCGGTCACCACCGCCCAGCAGCCCTCGGCAACGCCCACCGCCCCAACCCGCACCACGTCGGAACGCGCCACGCGGTCCCGCTGACGGCGCTCAACCACCCTCCGGAGAACACGACCGTGCCCGACCTCACCACTGCACCCACCCGGCACACCGCCCTCGTCGACCAGGCCGTCGCCCGCCTCTCGCCGCGTTGGACCACCTGGACCCTGCAGACCATCCGGCAGCACGGCCCCATGCGCCTGGCCGACATCAACTCCGCGCTCCCATGGGTAGGCGTCCACGCCATGGCCCAGATCGCGCGGCGCATGCAGGCGAGCGGCCTCCTGGACCGGCCGCAGGCCGGGGTGTACGACCTCACACCACTCGGCCGCGACGCGCACCACGTCCACCGAGCGCTCGCGGCCTGGCACCGTACCCACCTCGCCGAATTCCCCGAGCCGCTCGCGGAGCCGGAGCGCGAACAGCCGGAGCGGGTGGAAGTCGCCCTCGGCCGGCTGCGTGGGAAAGGCACGATCCCCCTCCTCCACGCCCTCGCCCAGCACGGCCCCCTTCCTCGCGGTGCGCTGCGAAACGAAGCCGGGCTCGCCACCGGCTCCTCCCACTACCGCATCACGCAGCTCCAGGACCACCAGCTCATCACCCGCACCAGCCCCATCGCCGACCGAGGCTCTGAATACACCCTGACCACCGCGGCACGCGGACTCACACCGGTGTACGCCGCACTCGCGGAATTCGCCCGCAAGGCACACCCCGCAACGACTCCCCCGGACCAGCACGTCGCGACAGCTCAGCGGACCGTACGGGCGAGCGCGGCCACGAGCCGCAGTCCCGCGGCTTCTTCCGAGCTCTTCTCCCACGCCTCCGCGCCTCAGCCGCACGTCCCGGCGTACGTCACCGCACTCTCCCACCCATCCCGGACCCGGTGATTCCAATACCCACGGCCAGATCCCGCCGCGCGACCGCGCCCACGTGCCCCCAAACGAGCCGCTCAACGGCCCGTGCCCCACCGCCCGAAGGCCCGCTCATGCCCAACCCGGTTCCTCTCGCCCTCGACCCGCATTCGAATGTCCTGGTCAGTCCCGGCTACCTCGCCGGCCCCGGCGGCAGCCGCAACATCTTCAACACCCTTGATCTCGCTCCCGGTTGGACCAAGACCATCGCCTTCGGCACCGACACGTACTACACCAGTCCGTGCCAGCGCGTTCGCATCGCCAACGCCGTGGAGAGCTTCTACGGCGGCTGGACCATCTCCTTCGCCGAGGACCCGCTCGGCGTCCCCGACTGGATCACCACGTTCGACCGGAACACGCCCCACGAGATCGTGACCGCCTTCACCGGGACCCTCGTCGACGGACTCCACAACAACTTCGCCGACTACCTGAGCGGCGGACAGCACTACACGGGCACCAGCCCCGCACACCTGATCGCGCGACACCGGTGGGAGCCCGTACACGGCTCCCGGCCGTTCCGCATGGTCTCCCCGGACGGCCACGCCACCTATCAGATGCGCGTCGGCTGGCTCCACGAGTACGACGAGCTGCTCACACCCAAGAAGTCGACGTGGCGCATGTCCGCCGGCGCCGACCCGGTGTACACGCCGAACTGGCAAGCCTTCTTCAGCCAGTACACCCCGCAGCACCTCATCACGGCCTCCACCGCGGCGTTCACGAACCCCGCCCCTGTCCCACGCGTCCTGGACCATATCCCCGACCGCCACCGCTCCATGGTCTCGATCACCCGCCCAGACACGGCCAGTCCCAGCCCCCGGACCGCAGCGGCACTCGCCCGCAGCACCCACGCCCAGGCGAGGCACGCACCTCCGCCGCCGTCCGCCCCGACCAGGCTCACCACGCACGTCGGCTCCCGGCGGCAGCGCTAACTCTCCCCCTCAGCCTTGGAGTCCACCGTGCCGACCTCCATACCCGACGGGGACCTGTACGTCTCCCCGCTCTACCTCGCCGGCTGCACCGTTACCGGCGACCCCGCCCTCGCACCCCTCCTGGACCACGGCTTCGCCCTCCACAACGACGAGTTGGGGAATGCGTATGTCTCCTCCCCACAGCGGCACATCCGCCTCGGCTATCTGCCCGAGGGGCCGGACAACACGCTATGGAAAATCGCCGCCCACGCCGATCCTTTTGCTCCTCCGCGCTGGATGGCTACCTTCGACACTCCCACCCCCACCGAGTTGGTGACCGCCTTCACCACTGCCCTCGTCACCAGTTACACGAAGGGACCGGACGCCCACCTGTCCGGTACGGCCCACCCGGTCGACCAAGCCCTGAACCCCCTGGCACAAGCAGGGTGGAAACGCACGGACACGTGGTCCGCGACCGTGTGCACCGCCCCCGACCAACTCGCCGGTCTCACCTACTCGCGCCGGCTCCCCGACTCGCAGGCTGAGCTGTACTCCGACACGCACCGATGGCTTCTGTGGGGTGGCCAAGACGGTTACAGCTCACGCTGGTACGCCTCCTTCACCTCCCGCACGCCCATCCAGCTGATCGCGGCGGCCACCGCACGCCTTGCCGACCCGGCACCCGTGCTGCGGTACGCGCTCGAAGTCCCGTCCCGCAACCGCGGGGCGGCCAACATCATTCCGGTCACACCGCCGGTGCCGACTCCCCTGGATATCCGCCGAGCCGCTGCCGCCCGCGCTCGCACGACCGTTCCCCGAGCCATGGTGCGTGCTCCGATGCCGGCGACAGCATCCGGCCCCAGCGCCGTTCTTCCGGCCCGCGCCTTCCGGCGTCGATAACCGACGTAGCCCAAAGGGCAAACCACGTGACCGGAAATGCACTCGACTGTCCCATCAGACCCGTCCGCAGCTGCCCGCCCGGGGCCATGGCCCTCACCGTCGAGTTCGGCCACCCCATGCACCGCATGGTCCGCGCCCAGTCAGCCTCCTTCGAGCAAACGCACCAGCGAAGCAGTGATCACGCGGTGACGGCCTCCGAGGGGCACGAGTTTGACCGGCGACTCACCCCGTTTGATCAGTGCGTGAAGGTGGCTACTAGACCCGCCGAGCGCGGTCGCGGCCTTGGGGACGCTCACGGTAGCGGGCCAGGAGCGGATCTCATCGAGAGTCGGGCCGTTGCTGGACTTCGAGCGGCCTTCGTCGGCATCGCTCGCGGTGACCCGCGCATGAGCAGTTCGCTCAGTGCGGGGCCGCTCCCACAGCCGGAGCAGGGCGCGCAGCCGGGCAATGTCCTCTGGGGGTGGCAACGGCGCGTTGTCCACGAGGTTCCGGATGTGCGCCTTTCGTTCCTCAGGCGTCATTGGCCTGTGCTCGGTCCGTACGACTGGGCCCGGTGAGGTGTCCGCGAGTCATCATGCCGCGCCCCTGTTCTAGCCGCCCGTTCACGCTCAACTTGCTCTGCCGCAAGGCGTTCAGCGGCGGGGGCAAGGATTGGTCTGAGCTGTGCGATCAACTCAGAGGGAATGCCCACGGTACGGATCGCACGGTCGGCCTGGGCACGGGCATCCGCGATCTCTTCCGGGGTGAGGATCGCGTGGCGCTCTTCCTTAATCATCAGATCTCCCGCCTTCGTACAAGCCAAGTGCATCGCCCGATAGCGGGTCCGGCAAGACTCGCAGAAGATGTGCGAATCGTGCGTTCGAGCGGACCAGGGGCCCGAACCTCCGTACGCTCAGAGCGGTCCGTCGGCCTCGGCATCCACCAGCCGCACCAGTTCCTCTACGCTCAGCTCGATCCGCCGCCCATCAGCCATCCGGGACCGGCCCAACGACGCCGCCTCGACGTCGTCGACAGCCTCGTCGTGCTCGCGAATCTCCTCGCTACTCAAGCCTGCTCTTCCCCTTCTCTCCATCCAGCCACTCAAGCGGCCGCTCCCGCACCAGCTGAGCGGACGACCGTTTAATTCCGTGTTGCACGGACATCAGTCGCCGCATCCGTGGCCAGTTCGCCCACGGCAGACGCACACCGCGGGCAACGACTGGAGACCTCGTCCTCGACCATGTCAACGTACGGGGGCCCGGAAAAACCGCAGGTCAAAGAAGGTTTCTCTGTTCGTGACGCTCACCACCACAGCCATATTCCGGCCTCTCGCCGAGCTTCCTCCGCCCGCCCGCGGCGAGCGTGAGTGGCTTCTCGAATGCCACTGCGCCCGGCCCGTGACCGACCTCCTAAAGAACCAGGGATGGGACGTCGTCGCCGACCTGGACCGCAACGTCCACTGCTCCAGCCCCGACCGACGCGTGTACGTGGGCTTTCTCCCCGAAAGCCGGGAGGCAGCACGCGGCGAGCTGTGGCACATCCATGTCACGGACAACAGCGGCACCAGGGCCTGGCGCCAGACCTTCTGACCGCATACTCCGGCACACGCCTTCGCCGGATTCCTCGCCGCTCTGATCACCTTCCCATCCCGCTACTGCACCTGCGTGTGACACCCGCTCCGCACTCTCATCGCCCAGGAGACCGCCTTGCCCTACGAGATCACCGTTGGCCAGCTGGTTCACCAGCTCCAGACCTTCGACCCCGACCTGCCTGTGTACCTCGCCGTCAATCCCGACTGGCCCTACGCCCACCGCATCGGCCGCACCATGGAGATCACCGGGGCGGCCGGAGCCGTCTACATCGCTGAGAACGGCCAGGAGGGCGTGCTGCCGCCCGCCGTCCGCAATCAGCTGGACTGGGCCGACGTATGACGTGCCACGCGCGGACACGGCCCGCTGCGCCGCCGAACAACTCCTCCGGCTCCTCGCACCACCTGCTCCTCAGTGACCTGGTCCGTCGCCCCATGCCACGGTCGGTGCGCGGCGCTCTCGTCCGCTGCGTGCCGCCTCATCCCGCCCAGCCGATCCACACGGTGTGGATAAGCGGCCTGAAGCCCGAGCATCTCCATCCCGGCTCCATTCTGCTCAGCTGGGAGCCCGGCCTCGGAGGCGGAATGGATGTGACCGCTCGCCTCCGTCTGGCCTCGGCGGAGGTCCTCCTCGCCAGCTGGCCGGACCTCCATGGCGACTGGACCACGGTCGTGCACCCCACTCTTCACGAAGTCATTGGGCTTCACACTGCGCTGTCAGTCGCCACCGACGCGCTGCACCTGGCCAACCACCTGGCCAGCCGCTGACGAGCCGTTCGCCGCGAACTTCCGAGGGCTGCCCCCCACAATTGGGGGCAGCCCTCGTGGCGTTGGGCCATCGCAGCCCTGTGTCGGACGGCCGAGTGCCGACTTACTGCCGACCGCTGGTGTGCCCACGAGCGCGGCTGTTAGAGGCGTATCCCGCTGTCACCCAGGACGTCGGCGGCTACCGTGCGAAGTCCCTTCACGGCCTGGTAGAGCAAGTGCTCCCGCTCAGCGGCGAGCGCCGTGTCCTCGGCCTTGCGGGAGGTGGCTTACGCATGAGCGTCATGCACCATCCGCCGCACGACCTCGGCGAGGTCCGCGGCCGCGCGGACCACCCCGTAAAGCGCCTCTACCACGGAATGCGGTCCTTCCAGGATGACGAGTTCGGCTGCCCGGTGGACGTCGCGGGTCAGGGCGACGAAGTGTTCCATCCTCTGGTCGACGTCCCTCAGGTCCGGCCGGTCCGCCCGTAGCGCGTCACGCACTGCGTCGAGAGCGACATCGCGGTCGTACACCGCGCCCAGGTAGTTCGCGTAGGCGTCGCGGCGGTGCTGCCGACGCCACTGGACGAACTGCGAGCGCGCCGCCGCGCGCCCGGTGACCATAGCGGAGCCGAGGGTGGCGAGTGAGCCTTCGGCGGCACCGAGCAGAGCGGCGAGTCCAGCGTCCATTGGCCCATTGTTCCTGCGTCCAGGCCTACTTGAGGTGCAAGCAGAAGCGAGACCCGGTGGTTCGCAGGGAGCCTTATGAGCCTGGTGCGCGCACCACCGGACATCATCTACGGTGCGCCTCAGGACCTATTCGGACCTGGGCTCGGTCAGATAGATGCCGGCGAGCGTGCCGTCGTAACCCGTGGCCTGGGCCGCGGCCTCCAGGCTCGGATAGTCCTGCCCTCCGACGTCGATCATCGCCTCGTAGTCCGCGCGGGTCAGTTCGCGCTCGATCCACTGGTGTGCGCAGCGGCAGCGGATGCTGATCTCGGTGCGGTCGCAGATGACCATCCAGTCGCGCCGGGCGCCGCACTGCGAGCACATCACCGGGATCCCGGTGAGGACGATTTCCTCGGGGTGGGTGGTGGCGCGGAGACCGATGGTGCCGTCGCCGAGTTGCATCTCCTCCTGGAGGCGCCGCAGCGGATCGTCGCCGAGGGCCGTCTTCGGCAGAACGGTTCTCTGAGGGTGGAGGCCTTCGTCGAGTACCTGCATTGTCTCCTTCTCCATATCAACCAGCCCTAACAGGCGCCGGCCGTCGATGTCCAGCTCTTTGCGCTGCTCAGCGCCTTGGTCCTCGGGTGTGAGGCTCCGTACGGTGGGTCACGGCCAGCGCCTCGGGTGCCGGTGGCGGAACCGGGTGAGGGCGCGATTGCGTCGCCCGAGTGTCCGTGCGTGCACGCGGTGGTGCCATGGTGGCGGACAGGTTGGCGATGCGTCGTAGCCGCCAGACGAGGACGTCGGTGAGGCTGTCGGCGGTTTCCAGTTCGCGCCATTCGACGGCTTGTTGGAGCAGGGCGTCGGGGTCGTAGCCTGCGCGCTCGGCCTGGTCCAGGGTGGCGGCGAGTGCGTCCCAGCCGGGTTCGCCGCGTACGGAGTCGGACTGCTCGGGCAGGGCGGCTTCGAGAGTGCCGGCATACCGCTCTCGAACGGGTTCGGGGAGGAGCCGGCCCTGCTCGCGCATCGCGTTCATGGGGGCAGCGGCGGCCGATCGGTAGGCGTTGCGCAGGTGTTGTGCTGCTCGTTGGGCGGCGGCTGCCTGTTGGGCGTGGCCGCGGGCGGAGTGCCAACGGGCGGCGGCGATGGTGACGAGGACCATCGTGGACAGGACCATCGCGGTGGCGCCGCCGTCTTCGCCTTTGCCGAGGGCGTTGCCGGCGCGGATGATGCCGCGGGCGGCGGAGCGGATGGCGCGGTTGTCGGCGCGCTCGGCACGGATGTGGGAGCGGGTGGCGCGTTCGAAGGCGCGGGCGGCCTCGGCGAGTTCCCCGCGGGTCGAGGCTGGGGCGGTGTGGGCGATGGCGTCGAGGAGTTCTCCGACGCCGACGAGTTGGGCGGCGGAGTCTTCGTCGTCGTCCCCATCGAGGATCGTTGCCGCCCGTTCGGCGACCGGAAGCGCCTGGCGTCGGGCAGGGGCCGGGCGAAGGACTCGCTCATCACCATGGTCGGCAACGGGATCGTCATCGGGGCGACCGGCCTCCAGGCGCTGGCGGATCCTGGGGAGGGAGAGGTCCGGGGCGAGTTTGGAGCCGGAGAACCAGATGGGTTCGCCGTCGCGGTTGCGGTCGCCGGGGAGAGCGACCTTGTATCCGAGGGTGTCGCCGGACGGGGCGATGCGCTGTTCGACCCGTAGGCCGGCCTCGGCGAGGCGGTGGAAGAACTCTTCCTCGCTGGCGACTCCGGCCAGCGCGTGGCGGACGCTCTCTCGCAGGGTCTCGCGGGAGGTCTCGGTCCGGCCGGTTCGCTCGGCCTTGGAGCGTTCGGCGCTGGTAGGGCGCTGGGCGGCGGTGCGGTCGCCGCCGTTGAGGATCTGCAGGCCGAACTCCTTCTCGATCTTGCGGCATTCGGCCTGCGCACGGATGCCGTCTTCGTGGCGGCGGGGGCTGCGTCCGTCTTCGCGCTTGAGGGTGGCGACGAGGTGGATGTGGTCGTCGGCGTGGCGTACGGCGATCCACCGGCAGGCCTTGTCGTCGCCGTATTCGGCGATGCCGGTGGCGTGGACGATGCGGCGGGCGACTTCGGCCCATTCGGTGTCGGTGAGGTGGCGGTCGCCGGGGGCGGTGCGGACGGGGCAGTGCCAGACGTGCCGGGCCGGGCGCCGGTCCTTCGGAAGGGCGAGGACGGGGAGGTCGAGCCGGTCGGTGAGTTGCTTGAGGGTGGCGGCCGGGTCGCGTCCGGGGTCGGGGGCGAGTTCGGGCATCCAGGATGCGACGAGGTGCGGGTCTGTGTGTTCTTCGCGGCGGCCCGGTCCGTAGAGGTAGTTGAGGAGTCCGTACGTGCGGCTGCCGGTGGAGATGTCGGGGACCACTCTCAGCGCCGTGCGATCTCGATCGCGGCGGCCTCGACCCGGTCCGCGGCTCGAAGGACACGCGCGACAGCGTCGTCCGCGTACTCCGCCTGACCGCCAGAGTTGAGGATGCGGGCCACCTGGTTGAGGTTGTTGCCGGCGCGGGCGAGCTGTGCGCTGGCGGCCATCAGTTCTTCGACCCGGCCGCGCTGGTCCAACAGCCAAGGCTGGGGGCCGCCTTGGGCCTGGGCGACCGCAACCGCGGCGTCGGCAAGGAACCCGGCGGTCTTCAGGCCGACGGCTTCCGCAGCGCGCTTCACCAACTCGAGTTCGTCGGAGGTCAGTCGGACGCTGCGGACTTGGTCGCGGTGCACGCTCTGGCGCAGGCGAGGGCGCGTACGCGGGGCGGCGTGCGGGTTCGGTTCTTCTCCAGGCTGCGATCCGCCCTCGGTCGTAGCCTCCGAGCCCGGCGCCCCCTGGTGCCGGGCTTCCGCCGCCTCTCCCGGGGCGGGGGCATGCGCTTCCGAAACTCCTCCGCGGCCCGTGGCAGCGGAGGAGTTTCGGAAGCTACAGCTTGCTCGGCCTCGTGCCGGGCAGTCACCTTGCCGCAGGTCAGAGGTGGTTTCGGGCGATTCAGACCGTGCCATCAGGGAGTCTGTGCCTTCGTACGGCGCACGTCGCGGAGGATCTCGGCGACGAAGTCGAGCGCAAGGACCGGGTGGTGCAGGGTTCGGGGCGTGCTGGTGGGGGTTCGCTGGACGGTCCAGGTGCCGTCCGGGCCGGGTTCGGCGTGGTGCAGGTGGCCGTACCGCCGTAGCACGGTGATCCAGGCGTCGGCTTCGGCCGGGGTGGTGGGTGTGGTGCGCAATGTGTGTCTCCGGTGCGTGAAGGAGAGTTGGTCGGGTACGAGCGGGCGGCCCGGCTGCGGCCGTTGGCCGCCCCCTCGTCCGGGTCGGCCGGTCAGCCGGTCTGGGTGGCCGACTCTTGGCCGGTCTCGGCACGGAGTTGTTGCATCAGGGCGGTCAGCCGGTCGTTGGCCAGCGTTTTGCCCTGTCCGCGGATGGCGTCCGCGACGACCTCGCGGGTGACCTTGCCCGCGTCGGCGACCGCCTGGCGGGCGATCGGCAGGAGAGTGTCCGCCGACGCGGCGGTGTCCGGGCCGCCGGTGTCCGTGGTCACCGAGGCGGTGTCCGGGCTGGTCTCCGGCTCGGAGGCCTTGGGGGCGGCGAGCCGCAGCCGGGTGACCGGAGCAGGTCTGCTGACCGGGTGTCCGCCCAGGTCAGCGGCGTCTCCGCCGTGCTTGGGCTCCGGCTCCGGGACGCTCTCCGAGTGTCCGGACGGTTCCTCCCGGTCAGCCGTTCGCGGTGCGTCCGGGCCGGAGGTGACCGCCGGACGGCCGCTCTCCGGCTTGGAGAGCGGGGTCGAGTGTCGGGAGGTGACCGGAACCGACGGCCGGTATCCGTCCGCCACCCGTGGGGTCTCCGGCCGGTCAGCGGTGATCCGGTCAGTGCGGACGGCGAGGGTGTCCGGGTGTCCGTGGTGACCGGCCTCGGTGACCCGGCGGGCGATGAGGATATACAGGTGGACGGCTCCGGCCAGGGCGAGCGGGGCGAGGGTGGACAGGGCTCCGACGGTGACATCGCCGAGTCGGAGTCCGCCGCCTCCGGGGTGCTGCTGGTTCAGGCGTACTGCGTGCAGAGCGTTGGCCCAGATGCTGGCGGTGGTCGCTGTGCCGAACAGCATCCACACGTAGAGGCGGGCGGCGAAGGGGGCGGTGCGCAGGACCAGGAGGGCGCGGACTCCATAGGCGATGAAGCCGTCGATCACCAGGGGGAAGAGGAACGTGAGGGGGCCTCGGACGTGGATGGCGGTGGCCATCTGCTGCAGGGCGTCGTACGAGAGCGCGCACCCGGCACCGCCGAGCGCGACGATCGCGGCTCGGTCCCAGGCGGTGATCCGCGCCGGTGTTGGCACGCTGTGGCTCACGCCGCCGTCCCGAGGTCGTCGCGTGCGGGGGTCTCGGCTGCGGGTGCCTTGAGCTCCTTGGTGGGGCTGGCCTTGGACTTCTCCTTGGTCTGGTTCGCCTTCTCCTGGTCAACGGCTCGGTGCTGGATCTCCCGGCGGGTGCGACGGTAGAGCTTCTTGGCGTGCGCCTCGGTGATCTTGAGCATCCGGGCGAGGTCTCCGGCCGGTATCTCGGCGTGATAGGCGGCTATGACGAGGGCAGTGCGCTCAGCCTGGGTGAGGTGGATGTCGCGGCCGGCCAGTACGTCGTTCACCCGGGCGGAGTCGGCGCGACGGTGGAGCTTGCGGTGCAGGGGGTGGCGTTCCTCCTCGGTCATGCCGCCCCGGATGCCGTCGTGGTCGCGGTTTTCGAGGGCCGCGTCCAGGCAGGTGGTGCGAACGAGGCACTGCGCGCACAGGGCCTTGGCGGCGCGGATGCGGTCCATCTCGTCGGGCTCGGGGAAGAAGATGTCCGGGTCGACCTGGTGGTGGGGCGTCGAGCGGCAGGCGGCGCTGTCGTGCCAGGTGAGGCTGCCGAGGGTGCGCGGCGTCTGGTTCTCGGTGCTGTGCATGTGGGGTCTCCGGTCGCCCCGGGCGCGTTTTGGGCAGGCGCGTCCCAGGGGTTGGTGCGTGAAGGGGGCGGAAACGGTGGCAGCCAGTCGTGGCGATCAGCCAGCGGCGATGCGGCGTCGCTCGGCTGCGAGGGCACGTCTGCGGTCGGGGCCGTCGAGGATGACCTTGTCGCTCATCTCGGTCAGCCGGGAGGCGACCCGGTCGCCGATGTGCTGACGCAGGTCGGCCATGCCGAGGTTGGTGGTGATCAGCGTCGGGAGCATCTCGTTGTAGCGGCGGTTGATCAGCCGCATCGTGATCTCCTCGGTCCACTCGCTGTTCTTGGCCGCGCCGAGGTCGTCGATGATCAGCAGCGGGCAGCGGGCGAGGTCCATCAGCTCCCGCTCGCCGTCGTGCCCGGGGCGGGGTCGCAGTTCGGCGTACAGGTCGGCGGCCGTGGTCGCCTTCCAGCGCAGCCGAACTCCGGCGATGAGCAACGAGCGGATCGCGCCGTACGCCTGGTGAGTCTTGCCGGTGCCGGTGGTGCCGACGATCAGCAGCGAGCGGCCCTGCGCGATGCCCGGGGCTCCCTCGGGTCCGGGTCGGCCTGCCTCGGCGATGTCGCGGACCCAGGCGGCGACGGCTGGGTGGTCGGCGACGGCGGCCTGGTAGCGGGCCGGGATGCGAGCCTGTGCCGCCTGGAGGGCGGGGATCGGCTCGACCGGGTCGGTGAGTTGCACGGCCGGGTCGATGCCCCGTGAGGTGAGGATGGCGGCGAGGCGTCGGGCGATGCCGCCGATGGGCTGGGCGTCGTGGTCGCGCATCACAGCTCCTCGGCGTAGGCGGCGGCAGGGTCGGTGGGGTTGGCCCAGGCCCGGTGAGCGGGCACGTTAGGCCGCGATTCCGTCCGCACCAAATTGGTGGGGGTGGCGTTCATGGCCTCGTGGACCAGGCTCGGCAGCGTGCTCGGGTGCAGCCCCTTCGCCCGGTGACGGGCCAGACCGGCCCGGATGTGGTCCGGATCGATGCCCTCCGCGAGGAGCTTGGCGGTCTCCCGTCCGAGGTGACCGAGCACGCCGCTGGGCGGGCGATGGGCACAGGCAGCGGCGTACTCGGCCATGAGCTGCTGGGTCGAGGCGGTCTCCGGCGCGGGGGCGCCTGCGCCCCCAGAAGGAGAAGTAGTTCCTAGATCCAAGTTCCTAGGTCCTAGATCCGGACCGTGAGGGCTCATCGAGGGCTCACTGAGTCCTCCATGACCACTCCGTGAAGGCTCACGGAGTGCGCTCTGAGCTGCGGTTTTGTGCAGATCAGGGATCTCGCGCGGGGCGCGTGAGCCCTCACTGAGCCCTCCGTGAGTCTTCACGGAGGGCTCAGTGCCGTCTCCGTGAGTTCGCGGTGCACCCGCAGTGGGCTGCTCAACGTCGTGGTGCGGGCAGGCCGGGAAGCGGACGCCGCTGGGCCGGTTGATCTTCTGGTGCTGGCGCCAGGTGACGATGTGCAGGTACCGCTTGCCGTCATCGCCTTCGTAGCGGCAGATCAGGTGGGCGGCGGCGAGCTGGGTCAGGTCGTCCTCGACGTCCACGGGGCCGTGCTCCGGGCGCAGCGACCACAGCTGTCCGGTGATCACGGCGGGCTGGTCGCGGAAACGACCGTGGTCGTCGGCCTGGGTGAGGAGGCCGAAGAAGGTCCGCTCCGCAGCGAGGGAGACCGCCGCGAGCGACTCGGACGCGAAGGCCTCGGGCTTGATCGTTCGGATCCGGGCCACGGGTCAGCTGCCCCCGTCCGAAGTTGCACAGGCATTGGCAGTGGGACGCAGGGTCCCGGTGGTGAGGTCGAGGTCGTGCGCCTCGCCCCAGTTCGCCTCGGGGAAGGCTCGGATCACCCAGCGGGCGGTGGCCCCGCGCTGGGTCCGGTTGAGGGGGATCGGCTGCCCCCGCTCGTCGTACGCGCGGGTGTAGGGGCTCGGCCAGGTCTGGCTGGGCTGGTGCTGCGACACACGGATGACGCGGGCGCCGGGCACCATGTCCGCCAAGAGGGCGGCCAGGCGGTCCTGGCGGGTGCCGTCAGCGGATTCGACGGCCTGGGCGTGCTGGGCAGCGAGTGCCCTTCCGCTTCGGGACGCGGGCATGGGAGAATTCCTCACTCGTAGGTGGGGTGGGACGGCCGTTCTCGTCGAAAAGGCCAGCCGACTCGCCCCGGTTGTGAATCCGCGCCCTCAGGGGTGGCGGGCTTGGCGCCCGGGAGCTGCTAACTCCTGGGCGCCGTGTCATTTCCCCTTGGAAACCACGGACTTGACGTTGGATGCGGTTTTGCGTTTCTCCCTTGAGAGGTTCGGGTTCGGCGATTCCGCCGAGGGAGCAGCAACATATGCAGACGGCGGTCAACACTCCAGCGGATAGCGGGAGCTGGGCGGGTTCGACGCCAACTCGACATATATCGCTGGGCCGGTGGGTGCCAAAGACGCACACCACAGCCCGACTCCCGTCCCGAGTCTGGCTTCCAACTCGCCACGGCCCGCGAGGCTCAATGGGTGCGTGCCACTAACTCACAGCTGAATCCGCGAGAGCCTCGGCATTCGAGCCGGACGGCATCACCAACGGCCGTTCGATGAAGCAGAGACACACGACACTCCTCACGCGACAGCCACCCGCGCGTACCGGTTCAAGGACAAGAAGTGACCGCACCGCGACTCCGCACCCTTGCGGGACGACGCCGCGAAACCTCCAGCGCCTGAGAGACGAACTCGCTGACGCCGATTCCCACGGTGAGAGCCCCACACATTGGACGACGCGGTTGCACTCCCCTCGCACCCGCCCTCAGCCCGAGAGCCTCGACAGGACGCGAACACCAAGATCGAGCAGGTATGCAACCGCGCCCGTTCTTCGCTAAGCTGAAGCTATTCCCGACTGGAGAAAAAGTCAACGCGCTGGATGATCCCCAGCTTGTATAAAAAACGAGGCCCCATGTCTGCTCGTCACTTCGACCGCGGCCGTCTGCGTACGGTGCGACGGGCTGCGGAGATCTCGCAGGTTGCCGTGGGCGAGGCCCTGGGCGTGTCCGACTCGGCGGTCGCCAGTTGGGAGAACGGTGCGCAGACTCCAGACCCTGAGAAGCTACCCGCGCTGGCTCGTGCTCTCGGCCGCGATGTAGACGATCTGTTCCCTCGGTCCGGGCCGCCGGACCTGACTGATCTGCGGTGCGATGCCGGCTACTACCAGTACGAGACGGCCGCGCTGATCGGAACCAAGAGCGCCGGCCCGGTGGCGGGGGCCGAGCGCGGTGAGCGGCGGCTCAAGGACAAGTACGTCCCGGCCCTGGCGGCGGCCTACGGGGTCAGCGAGGTCGGGCTGCGGCGCGCGGAAGACCGGTCGATCGCCAAGGCACAGGGCATTCCGGCCGAGGAACCGGCAGCGTCGGAGGCGAAGGGGGCGCCGGCCTCTGACGCCGCTCCCGAATCGCTGATCGAGAAGATCGCTCTACTGCTGGACAGTACGTATCCCAGTCCTCCGGGGCCGCCGTCCGATGCGGAGATGGCGAACGCGGTGAACACCAGCGCCGGGGCGCGGATCCTCACCGAGGAGGAGTTCCGGGATCTCCGCACGGGCGCCGCCGAGACCGCTTCCCCTGAGGTCCTGGACGCACTGGCCGACGTCGTCGGCGTCTCGCGGATGTACTTCGAGCCGGACGACGCCGTGGCCGCTCAGGTCTATGAGGGCCTCCAGCTCCTGGCCGCCGCGAAGAAGGGGGCCGTGAGCCGGGTCAAGGCTCGTGGCCTGGGCCCGCAGGGCCTGTCGCCGAAGGCTCTGGGGCTCATCAACGAGCTGGTGGCTGAGCTGGAGGAGAAAGAAACGGACGCGAACGAGTAGCGCCTGCCCACCGCTGACGGCCTGCGGACAGGACGTACGGCTACTGCTGTTCCGCCGGCCCGCCCGGCTCGTAGAGACGACCGGCAGCGACCACGGTCCGCACCGTCTTCAGAACTCCGAGATCCTCCAGGGGATCGCCGTCGATCACGAGCAGGTCCGCGCGGAACCCCGGGGCGATCCGGCCCGTCGACTCACCCAGCCCGAGCGCGTCGGCAGCGTCGGTGGTCGCCATGTCGAGGATCCTGCCGTTCGGCAGGCCCAGGTGTGCGTAGAAGGAGAGGGCGGGGACCAGTCCGTCGAACCCCGCGCGCTGGACTCCGGCGTCGGTGCCGGCGATGAGCTTGGCGCCGGCCTCAGCCATCTGCTGTACGAGATCGAACATGGCTGCCGCCCGCTCCTCGCCGAAGAAGCGGGGAAGCATCTGCCAGTGGGGGCTGACGGCGGGGCAGACGGCGATGTCCCGGTCGATGATCTGCTTCAGGACGTCCTGACGGAGGTCGAAGCCGTCGTTCGTCATCCACGTGCAGTGCTCGATGGTGTCGACGCCTGCTTCCACGGCCGCGGTGATGCCGTCCGTGCCGTGCGCGTGGGCGGCCACCGGCAGACCGGCCTCGTGGGCCTCATCCACCAGGGCCTGGAGTTCTTCCGGGGTGAACTGGCTCTGCCAGCTCTTCGGCCCGTCCTTGGTCAGGCCGCCTCCGGTGACCATCGCCTTGATCACGCCGACACCCGCCGCGACGTTGCGCCGTACGAGGTCGCGGACCTCACTCACGCCGGAGACCTCGCCTCCGAGGAAGTGGCAGTGACCGCCGGGCGGGGTGGCGGGCGTCCCCGCCGAGACGATCCGGGGGCCCGGTGTGCCGCCGCGGGCGATCTCCTCGTCCAGGCGCAGGGAGAGGCCGTTGCGGTCTCCGAGGTCTCGGACCGTCGTCACGCCGCTGCGCAGGAGCTGCTCCGCACGGCGTCGCATGTCCTGCAGCAGCGTCTCGTCGCTGGACTCGTGGAGCGCGGCCACGGGGTCCGCGCCTCCGTCGAACGCGAGGTGGACATGTGCGTCGATGAGCCCGGGCACGACTGTTCCGTCGGGGAACGCGAGATGCGCCGTGCCAGTGTCCGCCTGCTCCGCGATCAGCGCACGTGGTCCCACCGCTGTGATCGAGTCACCCTCGATGAGGACGGCGCCGTCGTCCAGGTACGTCCCGGAGCCGACGAGGACTCGGCCGGCGGTGATGAGCATCTGGTTTCTCCTTGGCTTCGGTGGTCAGGCGGACAGCCGCAGTGCGTCCGACACGGCGATCAGCTGGCGTACGTCTGCTTCCCGGTTGTCCTCCTTGGGCACCGCCAGCGGTACCGCCGAACGAGGCGCGAGTTCGCCCTTTCCGATCGTGTCCACGGCGTGCCGAAGGCGAGCCGCCAACACGGCCGGGGGGAGGTCGAGCACTTCCGTCTCCTCCGACGTATCGGCCAGGTACGGGCTGACATCGACCAGTCCGTCGCGACACTCCACTATCCGTCGGTGGTAACGACGGTGCACGCCACGCGCCCGCCACCGGTCCCACAGCCCGGAGGAAGCGGGTCTCAACACGTTCTCGGGACAGGCCTCGGCGAGCAACTGCCACAGCGGAGCCAGCCGACGGTGGTCACGGCGACGCCGCAGCCAGAGCCGCACCGCCGTGATCCTCGCGCGGGCCCCCGGATAGGTGACCCCTACGAAGAACAGCAGGATGGACACCACCAGCAAGAACGCGACGCCCGTCATGAGCGCCTGCGGCACGGTCCCGCCGCTCCACCGGATGACGACGAAGACGGCGCGGACAGCGCAGGCCACGGCCATCACGCCGAGACCGATGGCGGCCATCCACAGGCCTGTGGCATGCGGGCGTCCCGACATGCGGGCGTAGCGGTGCGTCCAGCGGCCGGCGACGCCGAGGGCGTACATGAGGTACAGGCCGGCGCCACCGTAGAAGAAGGCGATCTGCGGGATCGTCATGTCCGCCGTGCTGAAGGAACCGGCGAACACCTCGTGCGGAACCGACAGCGCGGCGACCGTGATCGCGACCGCCACTACGGCCACGGCGAGCGCTTCCCGCCTGGCGCGGAGCCGCCCGGCCCGTTCGTCGGCCGAGTACAGGTAGAAGCACATGAGGAAGTAGACCGTGAGCAGGAGCAGCACGTTCTGGATCAGTTTCGCGGTGCCGTGTCCGGCCACGGTATCGACGCCCGAGGCACCGCCGGGCATGGCCAGCGGATAGGACAGCGCGGCACTCAGCAGGCAGAGCGTGACGGAACGAAGCGGCGCGTCATGGGGCGCCCGCGACCACTGGTACAGCTTCCACACGACGGCGGCGACGAGGCCCAGGAGGATCACTTCGGTCACGGGTCAGAGCCACCCTCGCCGGTCGCCCAGCGCGGCCTGGACACGACGGACCGAGGGGTCCTCGGACAGCGGGGTGACGTGGTCGAGCACCGACGACCATTCCAGGATGATCGTGGCCGCGAGTTCGACCTGGCACTCCTCCCCGTCTTCGTACGAGCACCGGCGGGCGACTCGTCGGATGAGCTTCGGGTCGAGTACGGGGATCAGAGTCGCCCAGCCCTCGACGAAGTCGTCCGGCGCCTCCTCCTTCTCCGTCTCCTCCCACTCGGCTACGAAGATGTGGAAGAGCTCGTGCAGGATGATCTGCTGCTGATGCAGGTGTGTCGTCTCCTGCTGGTAGAGGATCAGGTCCATCTGCGGGGTGTCGACACACAGCCCGGAGGGACCCGGCTTCTCCAGCGGGAAGGGCCGAAGGACGATCGGACGCCCCCGCCTCTCGCCAACCAGTCGGCACAGCTCTTTCACGTCCAGCGGTGGCTGCACGCCGAGGGACTGCAACTCTCGCCGCAGCCGACGGTGCAGGTCCCGCTCCACCGTCCGCTTCCGAGCCGTACGCCAGCGCCCTAGCCTCCGACGGCTCACTCCGTCCCTCGCAGGCACGTTGGATACAGCCGCGTCACGGTCGTCTGTTCCCGACCCCATCAGTAGTCCCCTTCGTACCAACCGTGGATGGCTCGTCCACGAAGCCGGGCGATGGCAGCACCCGTTTCGAATCTGGTCCAGTCCCCGCCGCACGACAAAGCAGATGAGGTGATCACGGGAGTCGAAGGCGGTGAGTCGAGCCGGACCGCGAACGCCCTGCCCCAGGGAGCGCAGGGATGCGCACCCAGAACTCCCCGTAAAAAATCGCTAGAGCGAACGAGCAATGCGCCACATCGAGCATCCTCGGCAGGCTTCGGGAACTTCATCGGACACTACGCGACACCCCTAGCAGGATCTGACTGAAAGCAGCCCTGCAAGCCATCGAGACGCACGGGAAACAAACCGATCCAAATCGCCACAGCCAGACGAGATCATGCTCTTGAGCTGGCACTTCAGGCGACTTGATGCGAACACGCCAGACATCACGAGGGGCGCTTAGTTCGTTATCGATCTGAGATATTTTCACTGTGAATACATAGGGCAAAGTTCGCTATACGATCCATATTTTCCGCCCCTCCCCGACCGAGGGCGAGATGTGGCCCTAGCCACTTTCGGACAACCTGGACATCATTCGCGATTAGGCTTCACGGTCATGCGTACCGAGATAAGCAGCCAAGGCGACGACTACCTGGAGTTCTGGGCCGAGTACCATCTGTGCACCCTGACGACGCTCCGGCCAGACGGCCGTCCGCATGTCGTACCGGTCGGGGTCACCGTGGACGCCGAAGCCGGCATCGCTCGCGTTATCACTCGCAAATCGAGTAGAAAAGTCGCCAACCTTCAGGCGGCACGGCCCGGGCAGGCACGCGTGGCGGTCTGTCAAGTGGACGGAGGACGTTGGGCGACGCTGGAGGGCACCGCCGAGGTCCTCACACATCCGAACGCTGTGAACGACGCCGTGACGCGCTACGGGCAGCGGTACGGGCGGACACCGGCTCCGGATCCGGAGCGCGTGGTCATCGAGATCACGATTGACCGGGCCCTGGGGCACGTCGGGGCGCCGAAGCCCAGGACTGCGGACGCTGCGGCCTGACGAACCAGCGGGCCACCGTAGGCCAAGAACGTGTTCGATGCGGCCTCCGGGCGAAGCTGGCGAGAGACCCGCACTCGGCGGAATCCCCCATCCAGTCACCCGCACGGTTGGGAATGAAGAGGCGGGTGTCGGGGTTGCCCGGCCGGTTGTTAGCTTCGGGTCGATCTTCACGTGGCATGGGCGTTCAACTACGGCTTGGCGCTGGGGAAATGGCGATAGATCGAACGCGGGAAGCCGGCGCCGGGTCCGCGCGTCGCCTGGACAGGTCGCCGCAGAAGTCTGATCTACCAGCCCCGACAAGCCTGGACCACCGCTCCTGAACCGTGGAACCCAGCACCCGCCCTACGTGGTAGCCGGGCCCCACTCCGCCCAACAAACCGATGCAGCCCGCCAGATGAACCAGCGAAGCGTCTCGAAAGATCAAGGCAAACAAGTTGGAGTCGGCTCACAGGGACGTGACGGGCTGACCGGTGAGTGCTTGGGCGATCTGCCAGAGCTGGCCACCTCGTGATGCCTTCACGAGTACAACGTCGCCGGGACGAAGCATGGACTCCAAGTAGGCAGCGGCGGTAGCCCTGTCACCGATCAAGGCGATGTCCGGCACGCCAGCTGCACCGGCCGCGAGGGCGAGCTGCTTGGCGAGATGTCCGCCGACCGCCACAACGAGGTCGACTCCGTTCTCAGCCGCCATGCGTCCGACCTCGCGGTGAGCTTCGACGGATTTGTCGCCCAGTTCCAGCATCTCTCCCAATACGGCGATCCTCCGACCGCCTGCGGTGTCGGTCGTGTCGCCGTCTGCCTCGGTCATCAAGACTCTCCGTTGGGGTTGAGGGGCGCGAAGGTGATCGCGCGGCCGGTGTAGGAAGCGGACATGCGGCTGAGGGAGACTCGGTCGTGCGTCTGGCCCCAGGCCGACGGGTCCCGGAAGTGGATCGTCGAGTCGGGGCCGTCCTCGCAGCCACGAAGGATGACGAGGTGACCGCCGGCGCGGCCGTCGTCGGGGAACTGCTCGGTCACGGACACGATGAGCGGGGCGTCGTCGAGTCGGCTCGCCAGCTCTTGGACCGGGACGGGCTCGGCGGTCGAGGGGACGCCGAGGTCGGTCGCCAGGCGCGCGATCCCCGCGTGAAGTGCTCCACGCGGGGTCAACACCTCATGCTTGACCGCGAGTTTCAGCAGCTCCGTGACCGTGGGGGCTTGGCGCCCGTAGGCAAGCAGGATCATTCTCAGTGAAGCCAGGCCGCACGCCCGGTTGGACCACTCGATCCTGTCCCCTAGTGCCCATCCTCCGTGCAGATCCCACTCGGCGGGGGCGATGAGCTGACGGCACAGGGGGACATCGTGGACGCGCGGCACAGCGGCGGGCTCCTACGGCGAGACGGCAGCCTCCCGAGCCCGTGTGGTGCCGACGAACGCGGGAGTGGGCAGGGGGCCATCGTATGGCGGGCGGGCCAGCGCCTCGTGGAGCATCGCCAACACGACGTCCGTGTGCGTGAGTCCGACCATCGCTGCCCCCACCGCGAAGTTGCTGTCCCGGGACATGCCCGGCGTGTTGTTGACCTCCAGCACGTACGGAACGCCGTCCTCGGCGAGAATGAAGTCGATGCGTGCTGAACCGCGCAGCCCGAGTCCCTCCCACAACGTCCGGGCGTGCCCGGTGACCTGGTCCAGCACCTCGGGCTCCAACTCGGCGGCGCGCACGATGACGGCACCCCTGGCATCCACGTCGAGCTTCGTATCGGCGTCGTAGAAGTCGGCTTCGACCGCCTCGGTGGCCAGCGGCGGGAAGACGACGACCGACCCACCCGGCAGTTCCAGGAGACCCACCGTCATCGGCGTGCCCGCAACGTACTCCTCGACGAGCACCTCCCCGCCCTCGTCACCGGCCGCATCCGCGAGAGCGGCGGGCAGGTCCGCCGGATCGCGTACGAGGCTCATGCCCACGCTGGACCCGCCGAACGGCGGCTTGACCATCATGGCACGCCCGTTCCAGGCCAACGGGCCGCTACCGGACCAGACGTGCCAACCGGGCGTAGGGACGCCGAGGGTCAGCATCACCCGCTTGCAGAGGATCTTGTCCGCGGCCACCACGGACGCGCTCACTCCGCTGCCGCAATAGGGCACGCGCAGATATTCGAGCAGGCCCTGCAGCCGACCGTCCTCTCCGTATGGGCCGTGCAAGTTGGAGAGCGCCACGTCGTACCCGACCAGCTCCGCGATGAAGTCGAGCTCGCATGGGTTCAACACCTTCCAACGAGCGCCGATCTCCTCCAGCGCTTCCGCCAGGGCGGTGACAGAACGCTGCTCGATGGGGCATTTCGAGTGATAGACCCTGTCCTCCGCGGACACGGGCCCATAGACGAGGGCGACGCCCAGGCCCTGGCGGCTCTGACCCCACTCGCGAAGCTCTTCTGCGGCCTTCTGCAGCGATCCGTTGGAGCTGGTCTTGAGGAAGAGAGTCATGCGAGTACCCCTTCGAAGGTGTGGGTGACTGGGCCGCCGACCCAGTGGGTTCGGTTCGGCCGGGTGTCGTGTGGCCGGACGCTGAGCGGCTCCCCGGCGCGGTTGTGGACGGTGACGGCGCGGGCGGCCACGAGCCCGCGCAGGGTGGCGATGACCACGGCTGCGACCGCTCCACTTCCGCACGACAGAGTTTCCGCCTCGACGCCACGTTCGTAGGTACGGATCTTCAGCGCCTGGTGGCCGGCGGACTGGACGAAGTTGACGTTCGTCCCCAGCGGGGCAAGGTCGGTGTGATGACGGACGAGGCGACCGGCCATGACCGCGTCGATGGCCTCTATGTCATCCACAATGGCCACGACGTGTTCGGTGCCGGTGTGAGCGCTGTCGAACCACGTCGGTCTGCCGTTGATGACGGCCTGTAAGCGTCGCGGGAGGACTTCACCCACCTCGGCGGTAACCCACACGGCGTCATCGGAGACGACCGCTTCATGCAGAGTGCCGGCCATCTGAAGACTCATCCGCTGAAGGCCGTGATCACGGTGGGCGGCCCAGGCGGAACACCGCAGGGCGTTGCCGCACATGGTCGCGACCGAGCCGTCCGCGTTGAAGCAGGTGACGTCGAGGACCGCGGGGCTGTCGCTGACCAGCCTGCTGATGACCAGGCCGTCCGCACCCACCCCGGTATGCCGGGCACACAGACGTTCCGCCTCCTTGGGCCACTCGGTGTCGTCGTCCGGTCCGAGGCCGGAGAGCAGGATGAAGTCGTTTCCCGCGCCGTGGATCTTGCGGAAGCGCATGGCGAAGCTCCTCGTGTGGTGAGGTGAGAAGTGAGAGTGGGCGCCCGCACGGGCAGGGTCAGCGGCGGTCGACGGGTCGGTATGTGGTCCGGGCTTCTCGCATGACCCAAGGCTCGCGTCCGGCGAAGATCAGTACGCGGTGGGCTGCGGTGTCGGCAGACCTCATGTCCCGGACGCGCTGGTACTCGCCATCGAGGTAGACGAAGTCACCGACACGGACATCGCTCGGCGGCCGGGTGCTTCCCACCGTTCCGACCGGCGAAGGGGGCAGGGAAGGCGGCTTCTTGGTCCTGCGCTCGTACATCAGCGCCTCCAGATGCCGAGCAGGAGGGAGCCGCCGAGTGCGATGAGGCGGGCTACGTAGGCGAGTTGTTGGTTGCGGGGGCTCATGGGGTTCCGATCAGGTGGTGCTCCACGCGGGTGCGGACTGACGGGATGGCTACGTCGGGGAGGGGCACCCAGGCTGCCGCGCCGGTCTCGATCATGGATGGGAACACGGCGCCCGAGTGGGCCCGGAAGAGGTAGCGGATGCCGACCCGGAGGCGGGGCCCGTAGCGGTGCTGGCCCGGCCTGGTCACGTCGACCAGGAAGGGTCCCTCAGTGCCAGGCTGCGTCCATACGTCGCGGATGCCGGCCTCCTCGGCCAGCAGACGCAGGGCTGCCTCGCTGAGGGAGTCGTCCACCTCCTCCGGCTCCGCTTCCGCGAGGGCATAGCCTCCGTCGTGCCGCAGGCACAGGACGCGATTGTACTCGTCGACGACGACCGCGCCCGTTGTCACGAGGGGGCAGCGCTGGTCGTGGGTACAGGATCGGCGCTGTGAGTGGTCGCGGGCCGCGTCGTAGACCGGCATCAGCGCCATCCGGTCGGCGGGGTGCTCGTAGATGTAGTGGGAGAGTTCCCGCACGATCTGGTCGTCCCTGACGCTCACGGGGCATCCAGCCCGTTCCGCTCGGCGTAGATCCACAGCAGGCGCCGCGTCAGCAGGGCGACATTGCGGAGGTAGAGGTAGGTCCCGAAGGTGGGCGTCTCGGGGTTGGGCCTGCTGGTGAGGTCGACCAACTTGGTTCCCTCGCGCAGGAGTTCGCGCACCTCACTGTCGTTGTCGGCGCCCAGGTCCTCGCGTAGGAGGAGATTCAGGTGCCCGGCGATCGCCGGCACCTGCTGGTCCATCGCCGCGCGGGTCGTGGTGTCCATCCGAAGGCCGAGGACGGTATTCGTCCGGGAGGAGATCGCCTCTACGTCGATGGGGGTGCCGTCGCCCCCGATGTCCCCGGCCGCCTCGAATGCCTTGCCCGTACTTGCCACAGTCATCACTGGCCCCTCCGGAGCACGCTTCCAGCCGTGCCCATAACGCTAGGAAGGGAATGGGGTGGGGCTCCATGGGTGTGCCGGAACTTGCCGGGCATTCACCCTAGAGATTCGATGGCAGCCGTGATGATTTCACGCGCTGCGGCACCGTAGACGGCAAGTTCTGCCAGTTCGCTGAACGTCTTGGCATACATGGCAAGTTCGTGTTTCTGGACGACGGTGAGATGAGCCGAAATCAGTTCGACGTTCACCAGCTCGTCGTCGTACAGGAAGAATCCCTCGACCGGCCACAGGCCCGAGCGGTCGGCGTCCTGGGGGATGATGCCGATGCTCACCGACGGCAGCGCCATGACGCTGAGCAGATAGCCGAGTTGGCCTGCCATCACGTCGGTGCCGCCGATCCGGTACCGCAGCACGCTCTCCTCCAGCAGGATCGCGAACCTGTGGTTCCCGTAGACGACCTGCTGCTTCTCCACGCGCACTTTGACGGCCGCCGGAACATCGTCGATGAGCCCTCGGCGGTTGCGAATGGAGGTCAGAAGCGCGGTGATGTACGAGGCCGTTTGCACGGGGCCGGGGATGAGCCAAGGCGAGTAAATACGAAAGCGTTCGGTGCGCTCCCATAGAGGAACTACGGACTCCTGCGCCCACTTGAGACCGTGGCGTTCCATCTTGCGCCACTCGACGTACATGCCTTCAATTCCGCGGGCCGTCGAGATGAGGTCATCTGCTTGGTCTTCCGCGCCGCACGCGGAACACCAAGCGTGAAGGTCGCGCTCCGAGGGCGCGCGTGTGCCGCTCTCGAGGCGCGAAGCCTTCGACTCGTGCCAGCCCAGGCTTTGGGCCAATGCTCGCTTGGTGAGTCCGGCCGCTTTCCGGATCTCGGCCAGACGTTGTCCGAGCGCCTTGCGGGCTTCCTGGACGCTCGATGAGGGCGATGTCATGTCGGCGCGACGGTGTTATTCGGGCTTTTCAGGCCAGCTCGAACGCGGCATGGGGCGTCGCGCGCTGCCACACGGCCTCGAAGGCCGACTCGCAGAGCTTCGCCACCTCAGGGTCCTCCGTGAGCTCGACCTCCATGTTCTCGCCCTCGCCGTCGAAGTGGTTGACGAGGACGAGGTGGGAGTCGAACAGCCAGAAGTCGTTGCCCGGAAGCGCGACGTCGGTCGCGCTGCGCCGCGAGAGCCACCGCACGCTTTCGCCGGCCGCGATGTTCAGCCCGTCCGTGACGTCGTACTCGAAGCGGATGTACTCGCTGACCGGTGTCGAGACGACGCGGGCGCGTCGGACCTCGACGCCGCGCGAGGTCGCCTCCGTGACGATGGCGTGCCACTCCGCCCAGCGCTCGGCGGGGTCGAGGACCACGCCGGCTTTCCAGTCGATGAAGGCCGGGTCCGACTTCATGTAGGCGTCGCGCATCTCCAGATGGACAGCCGTCCTCTGGCAGTCGCGGAACAACTCCTCAAACGTCGGGGTCCTCATCGGCCTTCTTCACCTCCAGGAAGAACTGCACCACGCGCCGGGGGATCTCCACGACCGACTCATGGCCGGGGATATCCATCTGCCCGAGGCGCTCGGCGTCCTCCACCTTCCACCCCTGCACGAGGTAGCTGTCCTTCTCCTCGTCAAGGTAGATGGTGGGCGAGCCGCCACTGGGGCTCTCTGGGTCCTTGCCGAGCTTGCGCAGGGCCATGATGTCCTCCTCGGAAGCCGGTAACGATCTCTGTGCCAGAGCTTGCCCAGTACTGGGGCCTCAAGCCAGGAACTTGCCCAAACTTGCCGCGAATTCGGGTGGCGCAACCCGGGGCGACAAGCCCCGGTGGGAAGTCAGCCAGATGGTCCGCTGGACCCGCCGCGGAGGGGTCGGGAAGCTGAACAGCGACCCGACCCGCCTCAGTGACAGAAAGTGTCGGCCAATTTCCGATCAGTAGCTGTTGTCTTTTCGGTCTTGAGCGGCGGTGATCGAACACAGGTTCCCGTGCGTCGGGCCGCCGAGCGGGACGAGGAGCAGGTTCCGGTGTGGCGGGAGGAGACGAAGGCGCGCGTGGAAAGAAGGTGAGGGAGCAGGACGCGTGGCTGAGTGTTCGAGGGCGAGTCGGGCCAGGCATTGCGGCCGCCCAAGGCCCGAACGTGGTCCCCCTTCGGAGTGTCGCCGCAGGTGAAGGTGTCGGGGAAGGGCTAGGGGAGGGTCTCGGTGGCTGGGATGGTCTGGGCGAAACCGGATCAGCGCAGCCGCCTGATCTACCGGATGCTGGTCCACCATTCCGGCCGCCGGAGCGAGAAGGGCGGCTTTCGGGAAGACGACTTCGCAGCTCGGCTGGGCGCCGCCCACCGGCAAGGCGGGGCCGGAATTCGCCGGCCAGCCGATGGAGCGGCAGGTATCTCCTGCACTCCCGGCTGCCGAGCCCGCAGCACCTGCCATCCAGCCCACGCAGCCGGCCGCACCCGTTGTGCAGCACCGCACGCCCGCGGCTCCCGGCGCAGCCTGGGGAGCCGAGGTGGCGCTTCGCCCTGCAGATTCCCTGACGGCCGCCGGCGGCAACGGGTTCCCGGTGAGGGCCGATGTTCCACGGGCTCACCAGGAACAGGCTGCGCAATCGCATGCAGCGCCCAGCGAAGGAGCACGGTGGGCTCAGGGTCCCGGCCGTCCCAAGGACATTCCTGAGACCGCCGTCGTTCTCAACCAGCGCATCATCGCGCGCGAGAGTCTCGACTCGTCGGTCCCCGCGGCGCTGAAGCTGAAGAAGCGGCTCAAGCGCTTCGCGTTGGACAACGAACTCGACCACCTGCCCATCGGCGACATCGTCTCCGTCGCGCTGGACGAATGGCTCACCACCCGCGGATTTTGACCCGACCGCAAGGCACTGGGCGGCCACCCTCACGCAAGGGGGCGGCCGCCCCGTGCCGACTATTCCAATAACCCAATAGGCGGATAGCTATCCGCCTATCCGGACCGACCAGAGCAGCTCGCGTGCCTGATCACTCCCTCTACGCCCGCCGACTACGTGAAATCGCCGACGCGCTCGACGCCGAGCCCCAGCAGACTGATGACGTTCTCACGCCGCACCCGGACACCCTGGACGTCATCAGAAACCGACACACCAAACGCGGACAGTTCAATCACGCCGTCCCTGAAGTCCTCCAGCTCCAGCGGCGCATCCGCCGCTACCACGCCGATCACGGCATCCAGCACGGCGACATCATCGCCCTCGCCCTCGACACATGGCTCCGCGCCAAGGGCTATCCGCCCGACCGCAATCCGTCTCAGGCGGAAGCACCGTGAACACAGCAACGATCGACTTCGGCTCATAGTCACCCCGAACACCCCGGTCTGCGTCCAGGGCTCGGTTGTCTTCAGGCGCCAGGACAGCTGCGTGATCAGCGGGATTGCGATCTGAAAGACGATCGGCCGCAGCCCTCGCTGATGTGGCCTCAGGAGTGGATTGCCTTCTGCCGACGCGATCACGGGAAGTCCCAGGGGTCGTCCTCGGTCGTTGCTCAAGCGGCAAGCCGCACGACGCCGCTCTCCAGCGCCGCCTGGTCCGTCGCGCCGAAGCTGGCCTGCTACCTTCGCCATCGGCCAGGCAGACGCGAGGCGCATCTCCACTTCGCCGTCGATGAGGGCGTTCCTAGGTTCCGGACTGCTCAGCGGTTCAGGCAGCGGCCAGCTTCTGAATGCGCGGGTGGTTTTCCAGAGCCCACCGCGCGGTCTTCGCCGGGCGTCCGAGCAGAGTCTCCAGTTCGTCGGTCTTGCCGCCGTATCCGCCGCGGCCGATGATCCGGGTCAGGGTCTTCAGATGCTCCGCGATGTGCGGGTAGGCGGACATGTGGGTGTCCACATAGACCTTGTTCCAGGTTTCGATGTCCTCCGGGACGTACGTGACCGGGCGTCCCAGCACGGCCGCGAAGTCCTCCGCGATTGCGTGCATGTCCTTCAGCTCCGGGCCGGTGAGCGCGTAGGACCTGGAGATGTGCGGCTCCGGGTCGGCCAGGATCTTCGCGCACACCTCCGCGACGTCGTAACCGGCGATGGGGGCGAGCCGATGGTCCCCGAAGGGCAGGCGCAGTTCGCCGTCGGCCAGGGAGCCGAGGGCCAGCCAGGTCATGATGGGGTTCTCGACGAAGAAGGCCGCCTGGATGTTGACGGTCGGGATGCCGGACCACTCCAGCACCTGTTCGGCGACCCAGTGGGCCCGCTGCTGCGGTGACCAGTCGGCGACGAGTCCGCCGAGCCGCGCGCGCCGTTCTTCCTCGGGCGCGGTCATGTGGTCGAAGGTCATGAACGACTGCTCGTACTCGGAGATGTTGACGAACACCTCGATGCCGCCCTGGGCCCGCGCCGCCGCGGCCATCAGGCTGACGGCGTCGGTGTAGTACGGCGACAGACTCATGCTGAAGTAGATGCGCCGCACGCCCTTCAACGCGGCGGTCACGTCGGCGATGGTGAGTAGGTCGCCGACGAATACCTCTGCTCCGGCCTGGCGGAGCGAGTGGGCGCGTTCGTCGTCCCGTCGCACGAACGCGCGCACGGGATGCCCTTGTTCGAGCAGCATGTCGACCATCGTGCGGCTCACACCACCGATTTCTCCGGCGGCGCCGGTGATCAGGATGGGATTGCGCTTTGACATCAGGGTTTCCTCATCTGGTTGGGGTGGGGCGGTTGTTCGAAGGGTCGGGGCGGTGGGCGGCCAACGTTGTGCCGGGCGGTCGTCTCCTCGGGAGCACGCGCGTCAGCCGGCCAGCCGGTTGATCTTGCGGATCTGCTTGTCGAAGGCTCGGGCGGGAACGAGGCGGCGCAGAGTGCTCACGCGCGCGGCCAAGGCGCCGGCGGTGTAGCGCAGCTTCGGCCTGGCGTCGGTTGCCGCCGTGACGATCGCCTTGGCGACGACGGCGGGTGCGTCGCCGTCCCTGACGGCCTCCGCCAGTACGCGGTCGACGGTCTGCCGCTGCTTCGCGTAGGCGTGCAGCGGTGTGTCGGGCTTCGCGCTGTTGGCCTCGAATCCGGTCCTGGTGTAGGCGGGTTCGATGATGAGCGCACGGATTCCGTGGTCACGGATCTCGTGGTCCAGGGACTCGGTGTAGCCCTCGATCGCGTGCTTGGAGGCGGCGTAGGCAGCCATGTACGGCTGGGGCATGAATCCGAGGACGGACGAGATGTTGATGATGCGTCCGCGTTTCCGAGCGCGCATGTGCGGCAGGACCTCGTTCACCATGCGCATGACCCCGAAGACGTTGGTGTCGAAGACGGCCTGGGCCTGCTCGACGGAGGTCTCCTCCGCCGCGCCCGTCGAGCCGACGCCGGCGTTGTTGACCAGGACGTCGATCCGCCCGAACCGCTCACTCACCTCCTGGACCGCCGTGGCGGCCGAGGCGTCGTCAGCCACGTCGAGGTCGACGAAGGTCACACCGTCGAGCGGGGACACACGCGCGGTGTCGCGGCTTGTGCCGACCACGTTGAAACCCGCTGCGACCAGCGCGAGCGCGGTTTCCTTCCCGATGCCGGATGACGCACCCGTCACGAGTGCCACCGGCCGATCTGTTGTCATCATGGCCTCCCTGCCCATTGAAAAACCGATCGGTTTCATTCACAGTAAACTGATCGGTTTCCGCATGCAAGTTCAAACAGGGAGAATGACGGCATGGGCAGGGTCAGTGCGCAGGAGAGGCGCGAGAGCGTCATCCGCGCGGCGATCGCCGAGTTCGCGATCGCCGGCTACCACGGCACCAGCACTGCGGCGATCGCCAGGCGGGTCGGCGTCACACAGCCGTATCTCTTCCGGCTTTTCCCGGACAAGAAGGCGATCTTCGTCGCCGCTTTGACGCGCAGCGCGGAAGACACTCGCCTGGCTTTCGAGAGGGCGGCCGACGGGGTGGAGGACGGCGAGCGGGCCCTCCAGGCCATGACGGACGCTTACGTGCGGCTGATCTCGACGCGCCCCGAAACGCTCATGATGCAGATGCAGGGATACGCCACCGTGGCGGCCGCCGAGGCGCAGGGCGACGACCTCATCGGCGAGGTCGTCCGGGCGGGCTGGATGAGGATCTGGGAGACCGTGCACCTGCCGCTGGGCGCCGATGCCGAGGAGACCGCAAGGTTCTTCGCCTGCGGCATGCTCGGCAACGCCCTTGCGGCCATGGGGATTCTCCCGAATGCCGGGCGATAGGGATGCGCCGGAAGGGCGATGCGTCAGTGCATGCCCGCCGCGTCGAGCAGGGTGGTCACCGTGGGCGCGACGAGGCCCGGCAGTTTCTCCGCTCCGATGCCGGCGCGGGCGCTGGCACCGTCGAAGACGAGGCTGAGCTGCCGTGCCAGCAGGCCGGGGTCACTCGCTCCGCCCTGTTCGGCCTCGGCGCCGAAGAAGGCGGTCAGGTTCTCCTTGACCCCATGGGCGACCTGGCTCGCGGGGTGACTCTGGTCCTTGAGCTCGATCTGCGCGGCCAGGAAGGGGCAGCCGTAGAACCCGGGCTCACGGGACTGCGATTCCACCTGTTCGAAGACGTGCAGGATCCGCTCCCGGGGGGAACGGCCGTCGTCCGCCGAGGGCAGGAGTGCCGCCACATAGGAGGAGGTGCGCCGCTCCAGGCTCGCCGCGAGCAGTTCGTCCTTGCTGTGGAACAGCTGGTACATGGAGCGCTTCGACACTCCCGCCGCCTTGCACAGCGCCTCGACGCCGATGTTGACACCCTCTCGGTAGGTGAGCGTGGCCGCCGCCTCCAGCAGCCGCTCCCTGGGGCTGAGTTTCACTTCAGTGGTCATACCGTGAGGTTAACCCAAAGAGAAGTAAATGAAAACCGATCGGTTTCCGCGGTGGCGTCCGCGCCGAAACTCGGCGACGGCCTCCGGGGGGAGAGGCCGTCGCCGAGCAAAGTGGTGTGCGCGCGTCGTCCCCGGCGGGGAGGCACACACCGGGGCCACTCCGGGTGATGGCCCCGTCCTGGGGGTGTTGAGGGTGGCTTTCGCTATGCCGGGGCTGCGGTCTTCTCGGACGTCGTCTCCACCGGGATGCGGTGCAGCCCCTTGCGGTCGTACCACCCCAGCACGCCGAAGCCGAACAGCGCGGCCGCCACGAGAGCGGCCGCCATCATGACCCACCCCCGCGTCAGCCCCGCGTCGCCCTGGGCGTCGTAGTAGAGGATCGAGCGGATGCCACCGGTGATCTGCCGCAGCGGCTCGAACTCCGCGAGGAAGCGGTAGAAGCCGGGCAGCGCCTCGATGGGGGTGGTGGCTCCGGCGGTCGGCACCGCCATACCGATGAAGACCAGCGTGACCACCAGCATGCCCGGCGTGCCGAAGACCGCGAGGACGGTGAGCGCGCCGATCCCGGCGACCGCGACGGCGCACACCGAATACAGCCACAGCAGCGGCAGATGGGCGGCGTCCATGCCCATGAGGCCGACCGCGCCCGCCATGACCAGGGTGCCCATCAGCAGGGACAGTCCGGCCATGAGGGTGCTGCTGATGGCCAGGGTCTGTACCCGCGTGGCCCGGATCAGCGGGCGGTGTCGGCGTAGGGGGCCCATGTCGTTGTGGGTGTAGCCGAGGGCGTGGTCGACCTGGCCGCTGATGACGTTGGCGGAGAGCATGCTGACGACCACGAGGGTGAGCGCGTAGTAGAACGCCGTCAGGCCCAAGCCGCTGTGCGAGTCGAGGGGGTGGCCGTCCTTGACAGTGACGGCGGCCGGGTCGGCGAGCAGGACGCGTGCCGCGGCGGGCAGCTTCGGCTGCGCGGTTCCGATCCGGGCGGTCAGCTCCTTGCCCACTTGCAGCGAGGCGTTCTCGGCCGCCGCCGTCGTCGCCGTCCGGGCCAGGCCGGAGCCGATGCTGCCGGCCGACTGGTTGGTCAGCACTGTCAGCGTCGGGCGGGCCGGGGTCCCGGTGGTGGTGCCGGTCAGCGCGGTGACGGAGGAGGTGAAGCCGGCGGGGACAACGAGCGCGCCGAAAAGCTTGCCCTTGCCGAGCTGCTCCTTCAGCTCCTTCTCGTCCATCACCTTCCAGTCGATCCTGTCGCCGCCCGCAGTGGACTTCCTGATCGACTCGGTGATCTGAGCGCCCAGGTTGACCTGGCCCGCTCCTTCATCCGCGTTCACCAGGCCGACGGGCAGCTTCTTCATGTGGCCGGCCGGATCGATGTTGGCGCCGACGTAGAACACGGCGAACAGCAGCGCGAGTACACCTGTGATGACGCCGTTGGCTATCCACAGCGGTCTGGCGCGCAGGACGCGGAAGGGGTGAATGCCACTCATGACATACGTGCCTCTCGCTCGGTGGGCGCGGAACGCTTCGGCGGGGGCTACCAGCCGCCGGTGACTTCCTTGACGGGCTTGTGGGGGAAGCGGCGTTGGGCGTACTCCTGCGCGTGGGAGCCCGGCAGGACGTACAGGGTCTCCTTCTTGTCCTGGAGCGGGCGCAGCACGGTGTCCATGAACGACTTGCGGTCCTCCAGGTACGGACCGAGGACGTCCTCGCCGGCGGGGCAGACGGCGAGGCAGTAGCCGGACTTGTAGCCGGGGGGAGAGGAAAGGCTCTGCCACAGGGAGGCGTTCTCGGAGTCGCTGACCCGGGAGCGGTAGTCGGCGGCGTCCTCGCTGTCGGCCACGGTCTGCGCCCAGTCGGTGAACCCGCTCATGAACTCGCGGTAGTTGTGCGTCGTGCAGGCCAGACCGTCGAAGGCGCCGTCCTTGGCGATGGCGCCGACCGGGCAGGCGGCGACGCACAACTTGCAGTCGATGCACGGGTTGTAGTCCAACGGTTGGCCGTACGCGCTCACCTCGGCGTCCACCAGGACGGTGACCAGCAGGACGAAGCTGCCGAACTTCGGGTGGATGACATTGCGGTGCAGGCCCATCACGCCGAGCCCGGCGGCCACGGCGACCGTCTTGTGCGCCACCACCCAGATCCGCTCGCTGGGGAAGTGGTCCATCTCCTGGGGGAAGCCGACCGACGGGTTGAGGGCGCGGTATCCGGCGTCCTGGAGTGCCCGGGTGACGCTGCGGGCGGCGTGGTTGGCCTGCTCGTCGGCCTGGTGGAACTCCTGGTTGGCCACACTGCGGGCCGGGGAACGGCAGTTGTCGCGGTTCATCCGGACCGCCATCGCGATCAGGGAGCGGGTGCCGGGCAGCGCGGACTGTGCATACGGGCGCTCACCGGCCAGGTCGGGGTGGTCCAGGCTGACCGCGGCGGCGTCGTCCGCCCCGGCCGCCAGGCACAGCTCGCGCAGCCATTGCGCGTCGATCACCGCCGGCGGGCGCTCCTCGTCACCGGCTGCGCGCCGGGCCAGTACGGCCTGTACCGACGGGTGGGCCGCCAGCTTCGCCGGAAGCCGGGGGTGAGTGGGTCGCTCGTCGGCGTCGCGCGCGGCAGTCATCCGTGCTCCTGGGGATGCGGGTACGAGGCTCGCCGTCACAGGCGAGAAAACCGATCAGTTTCACCACCGTAAACTGATCGGTTTTCCCGCGCAAGCCCAAGCGGCGAACGTCCGGATCCTTCGGGGTGTCAGCGCACGTCCGCCGCGTCGAGCAGGGTGGCCGCCGTGGGGACGACGAGCCCGCCCCGCGTGTCGGCTCTGATGCCCGCGCGGGCACTGGCGCCATCGAAGACCAGGATCAGCTGCCGGGCCAGCAGCTCCGGGTCGCTCGCCCCACCCCGTTCAGCCTCGGTGCGGAAGAAGGCCGTCAGGTCCGCCTTGACCCGGCGGGCCACCTGGCTCGCGGGGTGGCTCGGGTCCTTGAGCTCGATCTGTGCGACGAGGTACCGGCAGCCCTGGAAGTCGGGTGCGCCCGCCTGTGCCTCCGCCTGTTCGAAGACGTGCAGGATCCGCTCACGCGGCGGGCGCTTGTCGTCCGCCGCGGGAAGGAGTGCCGTCACATAGGCGGAGGAGCGCTCCTCCAGGCTCGCCGTCAGCAGGGCGCCCTTGCTCTCGAACAACTGGTACATCGAGCGCTTGGACACCCCCGCCGCCTTGCACAGCGCGTCGACGCCGATGTTGACGCCGTCTCGGTAGGTGAGCGTGGCCGCTGCCTCCAGCAGGCGCTCTCGGGAGCTTGGCATTGCTTCGGTGGTCATAGGGCGAGGTTAACTCCGTTCCGACTCGCTGGAAACCGATCGGTCTATGTGGGTGTGCCGGTGGATCCGGACTCAGTGGGCGATCACGGGCTCGCCCTCCGACGGCGCCAGAGCCTTGTTCGGCATCAGGAACGCCGCCAGCACCGCACCGACCACGAAGATCCCGGCACCCCACGCCAGGGTGGCCGTGTAGCTCTCGACCCCGGCCTGCGCCGCCGTCAGCGCGCTGGGCTTGTGCGAGGACAGGTAGTCGGTCGCGGCCGACGAGGCGACGGTGGTCAGCAGTGCCGTACTGATCGAACCGCCCACCTGCTGGCTGGTGTTGATCAGCGCCGAGGCGACACCCGCGTCCTCGTGGTGCACGCCCGCGGTCGCACCCTGGAACGAGGTGGTCATCACCGCGCCGATACCGAGGCCCAGCAGGATCATGCCGGGCATGATGTGGGCGACGTAGGTGCTGTCCAGCGTGAGCCGGGTCAGCAGGGCCATGCCGGACGCGGAGACCAGGAAGCCGGCGGTGACCACGACCTTCGGGCCGACCCTGGGCAGCACCAGCGAAGGCACCGTGACGGAGGAGGCGACGATGCCGCCGACCATCGGCAGGAAGGACAGACCGGCCTCGATCGGCGAGTAGCCGATGCTGGCCTCCAGGTAGTAGGTCAGGAACAGGAAGATCGAGAACATCCCCATCCCCAGCACGAACACGGCCAGGAACGAACCGCCCCGGGTCCGGTCCAGCACGACACGCAGTGGCAGCAGCGGATGCGCGACCCTGAGCTCCAGCCAGACGAACACCGCGAGCAGCACCACGCCACTGATCATGGAGCCGAGGGCGACCGGGTCGGTCCAGCTGGTGGATTCCACGTGCGCGAGGCCGTAGACGATGCCGAACAGCGCGGCGCTCACCACGACGGTGCCGGGAATATCGATCTTGGGGCGCTCGGTGTGCGCGGGCTTGGCCAGCAACAGCAGCGCGCCGACCAGCGCGACGCCCGCGAAGACGACGTTCACGTACATCACCCAGCGCCACGACGCCCACTCGGTGAGCATGCCGCCGAGCAGCAGCCCGACCGCGGCACCCGCACCGGACAACGCACTGAAGATGCCGAAGGCCTTCGGCCGCTCGGCCGGGTCGGTGAAGGTCACACTCAGCAGGGAGAGCGCCGCGGGCGCGAGCAGCGCGGCGAACAGGCCCTGGGCCACGCGGGCCGCGACGAGGATCTCGAAGCTGCCGGCCGCGCCGCCCACGACGGACGCTGCCGCGAAACCGAACAGGCCGGTCACGAACGTCGTACGTCGGCCGAACAGGTCACCGAGGCGGCCACCGAGCAGCAGCAGGCTGCCGAACGCCAGGGCGTACCCCGTGATGACCCACTGCCGGCTGCCGTCACTGAAGCCGAGGTCGTGCTGCGCTTCGGGCAGCGCGATGTTCACGACCGTCGCATCGAGCGTGACCATCAGTTGCGCCACGCCCAGCACGACGAGCACCCACCAGCGCACGGCATGTGAGCCGCGGCGGCCCGAGTCGGTCTTCCCGGAGGCGGGCGCTCCGCGGTCGAAGGTGGTACTCACTTTTCCCCTTAGTCGCTGGTCATGGGCCCGACCATGGGTCGGAAACCGATCTGTTTCCACATAGGAAAACAGATCGGTTTCCAAGTTGCAAGCGGACGGGTGACCCCTGACCTGTGAGCAACCCGACGACACCGACACAAACGTCGAGCGCCAGCACCTCGGGCCCTCCCTACCTACCGGTCACAGCTCACCGGGCAGAGCGGGGCCGGAACACCAGGAAGGGCACCTCATGGACAGCACGATGCAGGAGGCGGAGCTGCTGGTCAGCGGCATCTTCCGGCACGGGGCCGCCGTGCACGCGGGCGGAGCGCCGGGCCTTCGTCAAGAGCATCCCGAGAACGAGCGTCGGCAAGCTCGTGGCAGGTCACAACCAACGACAACACGATGTCGCCGGTGAGTGGAACACACACGGCGGGTCGCATCCGCTACGAAACCCTTCCCGCCCGCCCCTGAGCCGTGGTCCGCCTCGCTGTGACCGACCTGAGGGCCCGCCGCCGCCTCACCGGCGCGCCCAGGAGGAAACAACGGGAGGCGGCGACCTCTCGGAACCGCGTTCAGCACTTCCAGGTGGCCCAGTACCACTTCCCCTTCATCTGGCCGTCCGAGAGCCTCACCGGGGTGGTGGTCTGGACGCCCGTGGAGCCCTGGCCCGGGTAGTACCAGTAGTAATGGCCGTGCTTGCGCTTGCCGTAGTGGGCCTCGATCCAGCCCTGGGAGTGCCGCCAGTACGGCGCGAACCACCAGCCGCCCGCCTCGTGGGGACCGACATGGCTCTCGAGCGACTGGGTGGCGCTGACGGTAGTGCCCACCTGCCAGGTCTCGGTCTGCGTCGAGCTGGCGGACATGCCCGCCTCGATCTCCTTCGCGAGGCCGGCGGAGACCTCCACCGACGTCGACTGCTCGAAGGAGTACGACGTGGTGCGGTCGGTCCGCCATGTGAGGGTCTGGTCGACGGTCTGGCTGCCCGAGCAGTTGTAGATGGGGTTTCCCACTTCCCGGCGCTTGCCCAGCGCGGTCCACGCGTTGACCTCGTGGTACCAGCACCTGGCCTTGCCGTGGTTGCAGTCCCAGACCACGTCCGGCCTGTCGTCACCCCAGCCGGGGCTGGTGTTGGCACTGGCCGATCCGGCAGAGAAAGGGATCAGGAGGACGGCGAGGGCGGAGGCGAGGACGGCCAGTTTTCTGCGGCCGGTCTTCTTCAGGCGCATGGAGGCTTTCTCCCATCGGGTCGGTCGAAGCAGAGACAGGCCGATCCTCGGAGCCCGGGAGTTGACCCACCACCCGTTTCATCAGGGCTGTCAATCCTCCGGCAGGGAAAATCAACCCCCGCACACCCTCCGGTACGGGGCGTCCGGCAGGTACGTCCGCCACTGCGCCCGCGTCAGCCCGGTGCCGCCCGCCCGCGCGCACACCTGTGCCACGACCTGCTCGGGATCGACCTGGTAGCGCTGGAGCGGGACATGCGCGCTGCCCGCGTACAGGGTCGTGCCGTCCGGGCCGAAGGCGAGCGAGTCGAGACGTTCGCCCGCCGTGGTCAGCAGTCCGCCCAGGGGCTGCCGGGCGACCACGTCCCACAGCTGGAGGCTGCCCGCGTCGCCGCCGACGGCGAGGATGCGGCCGTCCGGGCTCAGGGCCAGCGCGGTGACCGCCTCGGGGGTGGTGCCGTGCACGGCGGGGAAGACGTTGCGCAGCACGCCGGCCCGGTGCCGCACCTCCCCGTCCCACAGCGCGACCCGGCCGGTCTGGTCGCCCACCGCCAGCAGGGAACCGTCGGTGTCGAAGGCGAAGGCGCCGATCTCGTCGCCCTGGACGAGATTGCGTCCGGTGACGGAACCGCCCGGCAGGCGCGCGAGACCCTTGTCACCGACCAGGAGCCGACCGTCGGGGCGGACGGCCAGGTCGCCGCCGGCCAGACCGGGCAGGATCGAGACCCGGCGGCGGCGCCCGGTGTCCCACACCTCGTTGCGCAGCGCGCCGACGGCGGGCGTGCGGACGGCGTACAGGTTGTGGCCGCCGGAGTCCAGGGCCAGGCCGATGACGGCTCCGGCGGAGTCGCCGGTCGCCAGGTCCAGGGTGGTACGCACGCGCTGGTGGGACACGTCCCAGAGCGTGATCATCTGGGGAGCGGCCTCGTAGCCGGCGGCGTAGACGCCGTAGGCGAGTGTGCCGCTGTCCGGGGCGAACGCCATCAGAGGCGTGGTGTCGCCCGGGTCGACCGGACGCGCGGGATCACGGGAGACGAGAAGAGGAGAGGACGGCAGCGTCCGTACGACGTGGCCGTCGCGGGTGTCGCGGAGCTGGAAGCGGTAGCCGTCGCCGATGCGTTGAGCGGTGGCCAGGGTACGGCCGTCGGGGCTGAGCCGCGCATCGTCGAGGGGATGTCCGAGCCAGGCGGGAGTGACGGCCCGGGTGAGGTCGAGTGAGTGGACGGCACCGCCCTCGATGTAACGCAGGGTCGGGTGACCGGGATCCCAGTACAGGCCCCGGTACAGGTGCTGCCCGTCGAGGGCGTGGCGGAACACAGGGGCGTCAGGGGAGGACAGCCGCCACACCGTGATCTCCGTACTGTCGGCCGTCGCCAGGAAGTCCCCTTCCTCGCTGAAGGAGGCGTAGTCCACGCCCGGCTGGGTGAGCTCGGCCACTTGGTGACCCGACCGGATGTCCCAGACGCGGACGCCGTTCGCGGTGAAAGCGGCCAGCCGACCGGAGCCCAGTACCGGCGAGGCCACGTCGTCTCCACAGACGTCCGTGGCATTCGTCCAGTCTCCGGACAGGGCGCGAGGGCGGGCGGTGTCCCATACCCGTGGTGCGGCCGAGGCCGAGGGGCAGACCACCATCAGCGGACCGCCTGGTCCCTGGTCCGCAGCCACGTCGACGCCGACCGACCGCGTGGCGAACAGCTGGCGTCCGTCCCGGACGGAACGCAGCAGCACACGGTCGTCGCCGTCCACGGAGGTCACCAGATAGGCGCCACCGGTGAAGTCGACGATGGAGTAGGGCTTCTCCGGATGGGCCGGGTCGCCGGTCCATGCTCCGGCGGCCGTGTCCCACAGCCGTACGCCGTCGCTTGCGGAGAGCGCCAGCACACGTGCGTCCTCACTCACCGCGACCGTCGTCTGTCCGGCGGGGAGCCGTCCCGAGGCGATGCGGTGGCGGGTGGCCACGTTCCAGGTGCGCCAGGAGCGGCCCTCGACGCTGAGCAGCGTCCGGCCGGAGTCGGCGAGGAAGCGATCGGAGTCGTCACCGGGTTCGGGGTCGGTGAAGGCGTCCGTCTCCGGCTGGGCGAGGGCGCCGAGCAGGGCGCGGTGGGTCTCGGGAAGTGCGGCCGTCCGCCAGGCGGCCACGCCGAGCAGCAGCGCGGCACGCGGGTCGGTGGTGCGCAGTGCGTCGGCGACGTCGGCGATGTGGCGGGCCGCGTTCTGGGTGCGCTGGGTCCGGTTGGCGTCGTGCTCGCGCCAGACGGCGAAGCCCGTCAGCAGGGCCACCGTCAGGACGGCGGACAGTGAAACGGTGAGGATGCGGTGCCTGCGGCTGGTGCGGACGGCTGCCCGGAGTTCCGATGCGCGGGCCTCGATAGCACAGGCGAGGAACTTCCGCTCCGACCCGGTCAGCGCCTGGTCGTGCTCGTGGTCGGGGAAGAGCTCCTCGGCGCGGGTCAGCCGGGTGCCCCGGTACAGGGCGCCGGGGTCGCGGTCGTGCTCCTGCCAGGTGCGGGCGGCGTCGGCGAGCATGCGGTGGTGGCGCAGCCGTTCGCGGTCCTGCTCGATCCAGTCGTGCAGCCGGGGCCAGCAGGTGATGAGCGCCTCGTGGGCGAGTTGGACGCCGTCCTCGTCGGCGGTGAGCAGCCGGGCACGGGTCAGCCGCTCCACCACGACCGTCGCGTCCGGGGTCGCCCACTCCTCCAGTTCGGCGCGGGTGAGGGGGCGCCGGGTGTCCGGGGTGCCCTGGCCGGGCTCGACCATCCGCAGCATCAGGTGCCGGGCGGTGCGGGCCTGCTCCGGCGACAGACCCCCGTACACCTTCTCGGCGGTCGCGGAGATGGCGCCGCGCACCCCGCCGACGGCCTCGTAGGCGGCGAGCGTGAGCGTCCGTCCCCTGCGGCGGCGCCAGGTCTCCAGCAGGGCGTGCGAGAGCATCGGCAGTGCGCCGGGTTCGCCCTGGACCTCGTCGATCAGGCGGGCGGTCAGTGTCCGTTCGACGAGACAGCCGACCGCCTGGGCCGGGCCGACCACCGCCTGCCGCAACTCGTCGGCCGCCATCGGTCCGAGCAGCAGCGCGGCACCTCGCAGGGCGTCCGCCAGGTCCCGGTGCTCTGCGCAGCGGGCGTAGAAGTCGGCACGTACGGCGACCAGCACCCGCAGTCTGTTGCCCGGCTCGCGGGCGGCGAGCAGCAGATCGATGAAGCGGGAGCGCTCGTGCGGGTCGCGGCAGAGAGTGAAGACCTCTTCGAACTGGTCCACGACGACCCAGCTCTCCGGCTCGTCCTCGGCCGGGGTGAAGAGGTGGCCGTAGGTCGTGGCGGGTGTGGGCCCGGGGGTCATGATCCGCAGCTTCACGGGGTGGTCGCGCTCCGCGCTCATCTCCTGCAGCCGCGGGATCAGGCCCGCCCGCAGCAGGGACGACTTCCCGCTCCCCGAGGGGCCGAACAGCACCGCGAACCGGTGCCGGCACAACAGGTCCCTGACCTCGGTCACCACCTGGTCCCGCCCGAAGAACAGATGGCGGTCGGACGGCTCGAACCGGGTGAGGCCGCGATACGGCGACGGAGCGTCTTCGGGAAGGTCGGCGGGCGCCTGGTCCAGCTCCGCCTCGGCCTTCTTCCACCGGCGTTCCCACTCCCCGAGGTCGCCCGCACAGGCGCGCGCGTACCCGAGGACGACGGCGAGCGAGGGCAGCCGCTTGCCCCTGGCGGCTTCGGACAACGTTGCCGACGAGAACCCCGCCGTCTTCTCCATCGTCCGGTACGAGGGACTGCCCGCGCCCCTGCGCAGCTCACGCAACGCGCAGGCGAGCCGCTGCACGGGACCGGCCGCCGGATCCAGGGGTCTCTCGGGACGCCCCATGCGCTCGTACCTCCATACACCTGGCGAAAGGAGACATCAGGAGCGATGACCATACGAGTGACCCGGCGACGTCCGAATTGCCCTCAGGTGACGGCCGGGTGAATCCGATCGATCCGTCGGCCCTCACGGGGTTGACTTGCGCGACGAAAGGGAGGTGCCAGCCAACTTTCCGGTGGCGAATCTCAGTGAGGCAAGGCCGGAGCCCGGCACATCGACCACCTGGAGAGAACAGCGCCATGTCACGCTTCCCAGCCATCCGCAACCTGTCCACCACGGCCGTCGCGTCGGCCGCGCTCGTCGCCGTCACCGTCGCCGGCGTGAGCGGGCTCACGTCAGGCAACCACCCGTCCCCCCTGGGATCGCAGGTCCAGCTGGTCGGCGAGCACGTTCCGACCGACGGTATGAGCTACGACATGAACGTCGGCGTCCACAAGGACTTCGCCAAGCGCTACGACGCCATCATCAACGACATCCGTGGGCGACTCAGGGGCACCCACCTCTACGGCAACATCATCCTGACCAGGCCTGTGAACGACTACTTCCCCGTCACCCTGGCCATGGGCGGCAGCCAGGTCACCCTGGTGATCAACGCGAGGGACCTGTACGTCGTCGGGTGGCGCAATGACGCCACAAACACCTACTGGCGGCTGAACGCGGGACCCAGCGCCTACGGCGGTGCCCACCCCCGGAGCATCGACTGGGTCAACTACAACGACATGGAGAGGGCCGCCGGTGTCAGCCGGGACAGCCTGGGCATCTCCATGGGCGCCATCCAGGGCGCGATCAGCGACCTCGGCAGCCACAACAGCACGACAGCCGGCCGGAACGAGGCGCGGTCCCTGCTGATCCTCACCCAGGCCATCGCCGAAGGCGCCCGCTTCGACTTCATCTCCTACCGCCTCGGCCAGGCGATCAGGGGCGGCTACCGGTGGTTCCCGGGAACGTCGTCGAGGATCAGCAGCAACGGGTCGAGCGGCAGCGGCATCGACGTGACGGGCATCGACTTCGAGAACAACTGGGACGGCCTCTCCAGGGCCGCCCAGAACGCGACCCGGAACGGCACCCACCCGAACTACCCCATCGGCGACGGCCACCTCTGGACACTGGCGGCCATCGACGCCCAGTTGGCAGTGGCTCACCACCTCTCCCTGTGACACGGCGATCCCCCTACCGCGCCGCGGCCGGCGGGGTGGGCGTCCGACAACCATCCCGGAGGCGGCGGAGACGAGCCTCGCCCCCGCTCCGGATCATCGAGCGCGGCCTCCGGCCTCACCCACCTCCTCGACTCCGGGGATCCAGGCACGGAACGACACCCTGAAGCCGGTGCCGCACGACTGACTCCCTCGATGAGCTTGCGCCCGGAAACCGATCGGTTTACTGTACTGGAAACCGATCGGTTTCCGATTCTGCGTGGAGGCAGTCATGACCGCTTTGAAGGACGCGAACGTCTTCGTCACCGGTGGCAGCCGGGGCATCGGCAAGGCACTGGTGGAGGAGCTGTACACACGCGGCGCCGTCAAGGTCTACGCCACCGCCCGCGACCCGCGCACCGTCACCCACCCCGACGCCGTCCCGGTGGCACTGGAGGTCACCGACCCCGCCTCCGTGGCGGCGGCCGCCGCGCAGGCGCAGGATGTGACCGTGCTGATCAACAACGCGGGTGCCTCGGTCGGCGCCTCCTTCCTCGACTCCGCCGTCGAGGACGTACGCCGCGAGTTCGAGACCAACTTCTACGGCCCGCTCCTGCTCACCCGCGCCTTCGTGCCGATCATCGAACGCAACGGCGGCGGCCACCTCCTCAACGTCCACTCCGTGCTGTCGTGGCTGGCCCTCGGCGGCTCCTACAGCGCCTCCAAGGCCGCCCTGTGGTCACAGTCCAACTCCCTGCGCCTGGAACTGCAGCCGCGCGGCATCACCGTCACCGGACTGCACGTCGCCTACGTCGACACCGATCTCACCGCAGGCGTCGAGGCCCCCAAGTCCGACCCTCGCACCGTCGCCGCACTCGCCCTCGACGGCATCGAAACGGGCGCCTACGAGGTGCTCGCCGACGACATCACCCGCCAGGTCAAGGCGGGCCTGGCCGGCGATCTGACCGGCCTGTACGAACAGCTGACCAAGTAGCACACAGACACAGACACAGACGAGGACGGAGAGAGCACGATGACCAGTCAGGTTTCACGTCCCACGGTTCACGTCCCGGGGGCCACCAGCCACACGATCGCGCCCCGCGCGGGCGGTGAGGGCGAGCTGCGCTACCTCAAG